>CAYTQK010000045.1:0-15941 GCA_964439745.1 uncultured Desulfobacterales bacterium | reverse complement strand
AAGATAATCTTCAAACAAAACTGCCAAAGAGTCAAGAGTAGACTTGACCCCTTTACTTTATTTGACCCCTTTATACTTTATAGATTTACCCCTTTAGACCCCTTTAGACCCCTTTACCTTTACAAAAATTTGGTTCATAAATTTATTGTATATCAGAACCAGCCGGAAATGTCAAAAGAGGAGAATTCCACAATTCCGCGGTCTGTCGGACTTTTTGTGCCGTATGAATTTTTTTATAGTACACGGCGGCGGTTGTCGCGCCGGGAAGTGTGGCGCGGCAGCCCTTGCGGTTTTTCATTAAATAAATCGATGAATCAGCCCTGCCCCGCTTTTTTCGGCGCGGCCGTGCTTTGCTGGATATAATTCAGGTAGGGAATGATCTTGCGGTTCTTTTCGCCGCCGGTGCCGTCGTAGGTGACCGAAACCATGGGCACGCCGGTGCGGGCCTCGATGGTCTCGGCCATGGCCTCGGTGATCAGGGAGGGGCAGCAGAAGGCCGGGCTGGTCTGAACGAACAGGGCCAGGTCGGGATGGTGGCGGCAGAGGTAGCAGATCTTGAGGATGTTGTCCATGGATTCGCCGGTGTGCTCGGGGATCATGCCGAACTCGGCCAGGATGGCTTCGGGAGACAGATCATAGGCCGGTTCCGGTTCGTCCAGCACCCGCTGAAAATGGCGGTAATAGATCTTTTCCCATTGGCGCATGGCCGCCAGCAGCCCCCGGTTGACCATCACTTCCAGGTATTTGCCCTCGGTAAACCATTTTTTGAAATAGGCCGGGGCGATCATCTTGGCGTAATCGTTGTAAGGCGTAGTCAGGGCTTCGCCGCCGTGGCGCTCGATCAGCCCGATCAGGTCCTGGTTGAAGACGGGGTTGTCCCGCACGTAAAGATCGCCGAAAATGGCCACCTGGGGACGGCGGCCGGGAATGGTGGGGATCTGCGCAAAGCGTCCCACGGCCTCAATCACGGCCGCCTCCTTGGGGCGTTCGCCGGCAAAGGCCGCTTCCAGGATACAGATGGCCTCTTCTAAGGCCTGGTCGGCGGCCCCGGCCACCTTTTCATAGGGCCGCACGCGGCAGACCAGGCGCCGCAGCAGTCCGCCGAACATGAAGGCGAAATAGCCGTTGGCGGCGGCCCGCATGGAGATATCGGTAAAGGTGATGATGCCGGTGTAAACCGCGGCCTGGCGCATATCCTCACCGAAGCCGTCCATCATCTGCTTGAGCTTGTAGGGATACAGCCGGATATTGCAGGGGATCTGGGAGTCACCCGCCCAGAGCAAGGTTCGGGCCGGGTCCAGGTCATGGGTCCGGACGTGTTCCACGAACTCCTGGACAATGATGTTGATGGGCAGGCACTGGCCGCTGTTGAGGCGCATGCTGCGCTTGATGGCATCCGGGGTCTCCTCCATGAGATGGGTGTCGATGCCCTCCCGGCGGAGGTTGGCCGCCAGAAACCGGCAGGTGACGGGGTCCCAGTTGGGCAGGACCAGGGTCTTGCCGGCCAGGCCCGGGCAGGGTGCGGGGTTGATACGATCAGGCCGGCCGGCGGGCACTTTCCGGGCGGCGGCGTGGTTGCGGAAGGAGCGCACCGCCGACTCGATGCGGGTCTCGTAGCCCACGCTGGAGCCGTGCTCGTCCAGTTCCAGGATGAGATAGGGCTTGCCCGCGGCCGCCATCAGGGACTGAAACACGTCCCGGATAAAGGAGTCCGGCGAACACTTGAAGGCCGTCATCAGCACCGGGTAGAGGTTGGGCGTCTCCGCGGCCACCCTGGCGGCCTTGATGATATCGGCGGCATAGTTCCAGTGCAGTTCATCAAGGAAAGGGGCGATGTCCGCGGTGTTAACCCGGTCCAGGTCGAGCATGTCCTGGAAAAAACCCTTGACCCCGAGGGTGCCGAAGATGCGGGGAATGTTCTTGTTAATGACCGGGTCCAGCACCGTGTAGGGCCGGCCCAGGAACAGGACGCAGACATCTGCGGCCGTCTCCATCTCGGCGTCCAGGGTCCGGCGCCACTGCTGGCGGGCCTTTTCCTGGAAATCCACGGCCCGCTCATAGGCGCTCATCACCTCGAAAAAGCCGGCATCATGGTCTATCTGCCGCACCGCCCGCAGCAGGGCCCGGCGCTGCTGAAAGCCGTTGTAAAGAAACTTGAAGATCGGTGAAATGATCCGCGCTTTCTCGTCCGGGGCCATATCGGTCATCAGGGTGGGGGCGAACTGGGAGTAATAGCAGTACTGGCGGCGGGCATCGCCGTCCTTCTGCCGGTTGTCCAGGTAATAGGGCAGAAAGACGTAATCGGCCTGTTCCAGGAGCCGGTCCACGTGCCCGTGCAGGGCCGTCAGGGGAGCGCAGAACTCGGCTCCCACCCGAGCCTTGCCCCGCTGAAGGACATCGTCCGCCCGGCCCCGGCTGACCACGGTGCCCAGGCCCAGGCGGTGGAAAAAATCGGTCCACAAGGCGACGTCCTCGTGCAGGTACAGGGCCGCCGGGATGCCCACGGTGACGGCGGGATTTTCCGGGGGGGACCGGTCCGGCCGGAGAACGCGGCCATGGGTCCGGACCAGGTCGAAACCGGAGCGGTTGTTATCCACGTATTGCCGGGTGTCATAGTCCCGGCCGCACAAGAACCCGAAGGCCACCGGTCCCTCGTCCAGGTCGGCCACGGTGATCTTGCAGTGGTTGGGGCACAGGTCGCACACCTCGGACCGCACCGGGATCTGGCGCCGGTACAGGTCCAGCCCCCGGAAGGTACTCTCGGTCACGGCCTCGTCAACCAGGTGCAGGGCCGCTCCCAGGGCGCCGGTCAGGTGGCAGAAGCGGGAGACGTGAATGGGCCGGCCCAGGCGCTGTTCAAAGGCGGCCACCAGGGAGCGGTTCTTGGCCGTGGCTCCCTGGAAACAGACCGTTTCGCCGATGCCGCTTTCCACGGTCACCTTGGTCAGGTAGTTTTCGCAGACCGCCCGCAGGGCCGCGGTCAACACCTCTTCCAGCTGGTAGCCCCGGCTGAGAAAGTAATTGATGTCCCGCTCCATGAAGACGGTGCAGCGGTCGCTGGTGACCGGGGATTGGACGCCGATGGTGCGCTCGGCGTAGGCCGACAGGGGCAGGCCCAGCTTTTCCGCCTGCTCTTCCAGGAAACTGCCGGTGCCGGCGGCGCAGACGGTGTTCATGATGGAGAAGGTCACCTGGCCGTGGCGCAGGGTGGTGAACTTGGAATCCTGGCCGCCGATCTCGATGATGGTGTCCACCGCCGGATTGAGTTCCACCGCTGCCCGGGCGTGGGCGGTGATTTCGTCCAGGATCCGGTCGGCGCCCATGAGGGTGCCGGCGAACTTGCGGCCGGACCCGGTGGTGCCGGCGCCGCGGATCTCCAGGTCCAGGTCATGGCGGCCGGCCAGGTCATCCATGGCCTCCAGCAGGGACTGGACCGCCGCCACCGGCTGGCCGGCGGTACGGGTATAAAAGCCGGCCAGCACCGTTTTATCGGGACGCATCCAGACGGCCTTGGTGCTGGTGGAACCGATGTCCAGGCCCAGGTAGACCGGGCACGGCCCGGCCGGCAGGTCCTCGTAAAGGTCCATCTCGATGGGCGCGGACCGCTCCTGCCGCTGGGGGTGATACAGCGAGGCGGCGGCGGAAAAATCGGGAAAATCGCTTTGCTTCAGCCGCAGGGGGCCGTGGCCATAGGTTTTTTCCTCGTCCCGGGGACGCAGCACCGGCCGCTGCCGGGGGGCTGTACCGGCCGTCAGCTTATGTTCGCCCAGCAGGCGCAGGGCCGCCCCGATGGCGCCGTAAAGCGGCGCGTGTTCGTCCACCACCAGACCGGTGCCGACCATCCGGCTGATGTGGTTGACCACGGCGGGGTTGCGGGCCACCCCGCCGCAGAAGATGATGGGACGCCGGGGCTGTTCATGCTTGCAGACGGTATCGACGATATTCCTGGCCAGCCCCCGGCAGAGGCCGTCGCAGATCTCTTCCAGCCGGTAGCCCTCCTGCTGGGCGTGGATCAGGTCGGTCTTGGCGAAAACCGCGCAGCGGGAGGCGATTTTGGGCAGGGACCCGGCGTTGGCCGCGGCAGTGGCGGATAATTCTCCGATGCCGGAAAGATTGAGGCGGTCGGCCTGCTGGTCCAGGAAGCTGCCCGTGCCGGCGGCGCAGGAGGTGTTGGTCCGCAGGCCGGCATAGCGGTCATCCTCGTCGAACAGGTGCAGGCCGAACTTTTCCCCGCCCACGAACAGGATGGACCCCACCCGGGGATGGAGATGGCCGGCGGCGGTGATCACGGCCACCTGGTCGTCGCAGCGGCCGTCGGCGTCCACCAGGTCGGGCGTGGTATGGGTGGCGGCCACGGCCGCCAGGCCGGAGAGGTCCAGTTCAGACAACAGGTCCTCCACGGTGGCGGTGATTTCGCCGTGGTGAAAGGCATAGCCGGTGGCGACGATCTGCCGGTCGAATGTAAGCGCCGCTACAGCCACGGCCACCGAGCCGATATCAATACCAAGAATTAATAGATCGTTATCAGCAGAAGATGTCATAGGTGTCGTCCCAGGATCAGGATTGCTAAAGAATGGACCACGCGCCGGAATATCCGCGTCAACTGCCGGGAGCTTTTTCAGGATGTCAGGAACAGTTGTCGTACTGTTTGTTTATCCCTTATTACAAAAAATTCAGGATTCGTCAAGGGAGGGAGCGGCGGTTTTCCGCGGCGCCAGACAGACCGCGAAGACGACGGTACCCGCCAGCATAAAGACCCCGGCCAGCTGGAAGCCGCGGCCGATATCAAACAGGTCCATGAGGATGCCGGCGCTGAGGGCACCCAGCAGCATGCCCAGGCTGTGGGCCAGCGTCAGCAGGGACATCACCGATCCCATGGCGCGGTTTTGTCCGCCCTTGATGACGGCCATGGCCATCAGCGGCGGCATGACGATGCCGCCGCCCAGGCCGAAAACCACGCTGGCCGCGAACAGGCCCCAGAAACCATGGGCCCATTGATAGGTAACAATATCAACCGCCACGATCACCCCGCCCAGCACGGCCATCTTGCGCTTATCCACCCGGTCCGCCACCCGGCCCATGGGAATCTGCAAAAGGCCGCTCATGAACACCCCCAGCATGATCAAAAACCCGATGGCGGCGGTGGACAGGCCGAAATCCCGGGAAAGCAGCGGCAGAAAACACCAGATGACCCCGATGCAGAAGACATAGGAGAGCCGCAGGGTAAAAATACCGTACAGGGACACATCCCGCAGCAGCACGCCCCAGGCCGCCGGTGTTTCGCCCTTCCGCCGGGCGATGGGTTCCTCCCGGAGAGGCGGCAGGAACAACAAACTCATCAGGGCGCCGATCAGGCTCAGGACCCCCATGGACAAAAAAGCGGCCTTCATGCCCAGGGCGTCGCTGATCAATCCGCCGGCCAGGGGACCGATACTGAGGCTGGTAAACATGGACATGTTGAACATGCCCATCATCATCCCCTCCCGGTTGACCGGGGTAATGTCACCGACATAGGCCTGGACAACGGGTACGACCATGGCCGAGGAGATCCCCTGAAAAAACCGGATGAGAATCAGGCTTGAAACGGAATCGGAAAAGATAAATCCCGCCGAAACCAGGGTATACCCGAAGAGGCCCACGAAAATGTAGGGTTTGCGGCCGGTGCGGTCGGACAGCTTGCCGAACAGGGGCAGCAGAAAAGAGCGGGACAGGGAGAAAGAGGCGAACACCAGGCCGATATACAGGCCGCTGGCACCCAGGCTTTGCGCGTAAATGGGGATCAGCGGCACGACAATGCCGACGCCCATGACGGCGCTGAACACGGAGAAAAACAGCGTCGCAAAGATTTTTTTGTCGGCCCTTGATATCATGACGCCGGGCTCCCCCCCCTTTTTCAGCCGGACTGCGACCACTGATACGAAAATCAACTCCCCCCATTCCGCGGGCCTGGTCAGAAAAAACAAATGGCTCGACAGGCCGCATGCGATCCTATTCCCATATATGGGAAACAAAAAAAAATAAATAAAAAAAATTCATTTTATTTGTCCTGTCCGGGGCTCTGTTGAAAAAGAGACTGGCCGACCGTTCAATTTTTTTAATAACTATATGAAATTATAATTTTATTTAACACTGTTGCGGCCCTCTTCATCCCGGGTTGTGCCCCAAAAAAATATCCGCCATTTTTTTGTCAAAAAAATTTACGTTTTAAATCGAACAGTCCAATTTTTTTCTTGACAAACAATTTTTTTTGAACTTAATTAAACAATCATTATTAAAAGGAACGTTGTTTATCTTCGTTATTACAGCGTTTACAAGCAACATATATTCCGCCGGACAGCGTTAGGAAAAAGCCAACATCCGGTATGAACCGGATGGCGGAAAGCCCAGGATCTTTATTTGGAAAGACAGCCGGGTTGCCCTGATCACCAGACAGGGCGGTCCGGCTTTTTGTTTTTTAATAACCTGTAATTATTAACTATATTTTAAATATAACGCCGCCGTTGCCGCGGCGGCGAGGCGGGGGAACGGAAGCCGAAACGGACCGGCCTGCCGGCCGGATACCATCTGGCCGG
Organism: uncultured Desulfobacterales bacterium; assembly: GCA_964439745.1. Classification (GTDB taxonomy): domain Bacteria; phylum Desulfobacterota; class Desulfobacteria; order Desulfobacterales; family Desulfosudaceae; genus CAYTQK01. Next base: position 9,369 of record CAYTQK010000045.1, on the reverse strand, counting down.
CAGGTACCGGCCGCCGCAAAGTCATGACAGCATAATACTCTCAGAACGAGGGGGGAGAGTAAATGTCCAGTACGGATCACAGCGTCAAGTCGATCCCGAATGATATCGCCGTGATCGGGATAGCCGGATTTTTTCCGGATGCCCCGGATCTGGCGGCCTATTGGCGCAATATCATCAGGAAAACCGTTTCCATACGGGAAATACCGCCCGAACGATGGGATTTTCGGCATTATTATGACCCCGATTCCCGCCAACCAGACGCCATTGTTTCCAAGTGGGGGGCGTTTCTGCCGGATATTCCCTTTGATCCCCTGCAATTCGGCATCCCCCCCAAAGCCCTGCCTTTCATTGAAACAACCCAGCTGCTGATCCTGGAAAGCACCCGCCTGGCCCTGGCCGATGCCGGCTACCTGGAGCGGGAGTTCGACCGGGAGCGGACCGCGGTGTTCGTCGGCACCGGTGCCGGCCAGGGAGACCTGGGCCAGCAGTACAGCTTCCGCTCCCAGCTGCCCCGTCTGTTCGGCGAAAGTGCCGCCGTAATTCTCAGCGGCCTGGACGGGGCGGTTCCGGAATGGCGGGAAGACGCCTTCACCGGCATCATCATGAATATCGCCGCCGGCCGCATTGCCGACCGCTTCAACCTGGGCGGCACCAACTGCACCATCGACGCGGCCTGCGCCTCGGCCCTGGCCGCCTTGCGGGCGGGCATCCTGGAGCTGGCCGCCGGGGAAAGCAACCTGGCCATCGTGGGCGGGGCCGACACGCCCATGAGTCCGTATGCCTTCACCTGCTTTTCCAAGGTGGGCGCGCTTTCGGCCACCGGCCGGAGCACTCCCTTTGATGAGAAAGCCGACGGCATTGTCCTCGGCGAAGGCGTGGCCACGGTCATTCTCAAGCGCCTGGCCGACGCCGAAAAAGACGGCGACCCGGTCTACGCGGTGATCAAAGCCGTGGGCACCTCCAGCGACGGCCGCGGCAAGGGACTGACCGTGCCCAAGCCGGAAGGCCAGGTCACCGCCCTGAACCGGGCCTACGAAAAAGCCGGCATCCCGCCGGAAACCGTCGGCCTGCTCGAGGCCCACGGCACCAGCACGGTCGCCGGGGACCGGTCCGAAGCCGCCGCCCTGCACAGTTTTTTTTCCGGAATTCCAATGCCGCCCCGATCCTGCGGGGTGGGCTCGGTCAAGTCCCAGATCGGTCATGCCAAGTGTGCCGCCGGCATCGCCTCCCTGGTCAAGACGGTGCTGGCCCTGCATCACAAGGTCCTGCCGCCCACTGCCGGGGTGGAATCACCCCTGTCCGACCTGGCCGGCCGGAACAACCCCCTCTACCTGAACACCACCGCCCGGCCCTGGTTTGCCGCCCCGGATCAGCCCCGACGAGCCGGTGTCAGCGCCTTCGGATTCGGCGGCACCAATTTTCACGCCGTACTGGAAGAATATACCGGCCCCGCCGAAAAAACGTCGGCAGGCTCACCCCGGCCGGACTGGGAAAGCGAGCTGTTTGTATTCCAGGGACCGGACTCCGGGACGGTACAGCAGGCCCTTCAGGCCCTGGCCAAACGGCTGGACCAAACCCCGGAACCGCCCTTGAAAGACCTGGCCTATACCCAGGCCCTGGCCATGCCGGCGGACAACGCCGTCCGGCTGGCGGTGGTGGCGGTAGCGGTCAAGGATCTGCGCGAAAAACTGGCCATCGCCGGTGATCTGTTGGCCAAAGAAGAAGCGGAAGGCAGTCATCCGGCGGGCATCTATTTCAGCCGCCGGCCCGCGGCAGACCGGGGCAAGCTCGCTTTTGTCTATCCCGGCCAGGGATCCCAGTACACCGGTATGCTCACCGAACTGGCCCTGGCTTTCCCCCGGGTGCGAGAGGTGCTGGAGCGATTCGACCGGCACCTCTCCCCGGTCTTTTGCGACGGCCTGACCCGGCTCATCTATCCGCCGCCAGCCTGGTCCGCGGAAGAAAAAGAGGCCGACGAAACCGCCCTGAAGGAAACCAACGTCACCCAGGCGTCCATGGGCGCGGTGGACACGGCCATGCACGAACTGCTAACCTCCCTGGGAGCCGTGCCCGACATGACGGCCGGTCACAGCTACGGCGAATATCCCGCCCTGTTTGCCGCCGGGGTGATGGCCGAAGCCGACCTGGCCCGGCTTTCCGAAGCCCGGGGCCGTTTCATCATCGAAGCGGCCGGGGCGGAGCCGGGTACCATGGCGGCGGTGCGGGCGGCGGAAGCCGAGGTGGCGCCGCTGCTGGAAAACCGCGATCAGGTCTGGATCGCCAATCTCAACTCCCCGCAGCAGACGGTCATCAGCGGCAGCGAGGCCGGGGTAAGCGCCGCCCTGGAAATTCTGGCGCAGCAGGGAATACGGGGAAAAGCCATTCCCGTTGCCTGCGCCTTTCACAGTCCCATTGTCAACGGCGCCCGGTCCCGACTGGCCGACTTGCTGGAAAAGATGGCGCTGCGGTCTCCGGACCGGCCGGTCTATTCCAACACCACCGCCGCCTGCTTTGCCGACGATCCCGCCGAGATCCGGCAGCTGCTGGCCCGGCAGCTGGTCAGCCCGGTTCGCTTCACCGAGGAGGTCCGGGCTATGTACGCGGCCGGAGCCCGGATTTTCGTGGAAGTCGGGGCCAATGCCGTGCTGACCGGCCTGATCAAAACCATCCTGGCGGACAAGCCGCACCAGGCCCTGGCCACGGACAAAAAGGGCCGATCAGGCCTGGACCAGCTGCAGCACACCCTGGCCAAGCTGGCCGCGGCCGGCGTGGCGCTGAACCTGGAACGATTGTATGACGGCCGGGGCTGCCGTCGCCTGGAGCCGGACGCAATCATCGGAGAAGAGCCGCCGCTGTCCCGGACCGCCTTTATTATCGGCCACGGCACGGTCCGGCCCGCAGATCAGCCGCCCCCCGTAACCGTTGTTCCCCGGCCGATATGCTTTGCCGATGAAGCGGGCCAGGCCGCGACCGGCATCATTGAAAATCCTGTCAAGATACCTACAGACAACAACCATACCGAGGAGTGGAACAGAAACGCCATGAGTTCGTTACCCCCACCGCCGGAAGAGTCCGCGCACCTGGACACGGGCAGGGAACCGTTTCCCCCGGGCGACAGAGTCATTGACCGCTTCCAGGATTTGATGGGCCAGTTTCTGGAAACCCAGAAAACCGTCATGACGGCCTGGCTGAACCGGTCGGCCGCCGCGGCGGCGGACGTTCGGCCGGAAGATTTCCGGATGCCGGAGGCCCCTTTCCGTGCAACCGGTTTTCCCCCGGAGCCGGCCGCGGCCGTCCAGTCCGCCGATGCGCCGGTGCCTCCGGATATCCCGGCCGCTTCTGCCGGACAAATGGAAACCGGTTCAGCCGCGACGGCGGCGGCAGCAAACGGGTCCGGTATTGACGTAAAAACCATTCTGCTGGAAACCGTCAGTGACTGCACCGGCTACCCGGTCGAGATGCTGGAACTGGACCAGGAGATCGAAGCCGAACTGGGCATCGATTCCATCAAGCGCATGCAGGCCATGGAGGAGCTGGAAGCAGCCCTGGACAAGCACCACATCCGCCTTCCGGAAAACCGGCAGGAACGGCTGGTGGAAAGCCAGACTCTGGCGGACCTGCTGTCCGGCCTGGAAGCGGTAATCGCCGAAGCCGGAACCACTCCGGCGGCCGCGACGGCTCCCGGCCCGGCACCGGCCGCATCCGCTGACGCATCCGCTGACGGCAAGGCTCCCCTGCCGCTGGACATTTCCGCCACCCTTATGGCCGTGGTCAGCGACCTGAGCGGATATCCGGCCGATATGCTGGAACCCGACCAGGAGATTGACGCCGACCTGGGTATTGATTCCATCAAGCGCATGGAGATCCTGACCCACTTCGAATCAAAACTGGACGGTCTCGGGATACGGCTGACCGACGCCGACCGGGAACACCTGGCCGAAAGCGTTACCCTCAACGACATTGTTGTCCGCCTGCAAGCCATTATCGCCGATCATGCCGATACCGGTGAAGTCAGCCCGGATACGGTCCCTGCCGATGATCCGGCGGCAGCGAAACCGAATGCGGACGAAGATGATATTCCCTCTAGCGCCGAAACAAAGGTTGCTGCGGGTCCGGCGGAACCATCCGCGGTCGCCTGGAACAACTTCCGGAATTCCCTGGGGCCCATCGTGGAAGAACATACCGGCTATCCGGCGGAAATACTGGAAGCGGACATTCTTCTGGCCGCCGACCTGGAGATGGAGGCCGGCCTGGTGGAAACGGTGGTCGACCAATGGATCGACCGCCTGGAACCAGAACAGCCCGGTCTGCGGGATGCCGTTGCGGGTTCACGCCCGGAGCAACCGGCCTGTCTCGGCGACCTGACCGACTGGATGGCAACAATACTGGCGTCCCTGCCGGAAGAATCGCGGTCGTCCCTGCCCCAGCCGCGGGAAATGCCGGCCCCCATCCGGCGGTACACCCTGTATGCCAAAAAACGCGACCTGATTACCAGCCCGGAAAAATTCCTGGGTGAGGCCAACGTGCTGGTGACCCGGATCCCGGGTGACCCCCTGGCGCAGGCGGTAATTGCCCGGCTGGAAGAATTGAACCGGAAGGTGCTAATTCTGGAACAAGACCTGCCGGCGACCGAATTGCCCGGTACAGGCAGCGGCGCGGCGGTATATTGCGCCGATTTTGCGGATTTTGATCAGCTGGCCGGAACGGTGGATGACATCCGGGAAACCCATGGCCCGGTAGCGGCCCTGCTGCACCTGGTCCCGCTGGCTGCCGGCGGCACCTTTCCCTTTGCCGACCTGTCCGACTGGAAACGGGAAACCGCGGTCATGATCAAGAGCCTCTTTTGCCTCACCAAACTGCTGGCCGCGGACCTGGCCGCGGCAGCCTCGGACGGCGCGGCCGGCATTGTTGCGGCCACGGCCATGGGCGGCACCTTTGCCAGTATTACCGAGGAGAACGAAAAAGACCGCGAACCGGATTTTTCTCCGCTGGGCGGAGGCATCTGCGGTTTTCTCAAGGCCCTGGCCGAGGAGATGTCCGGCCTGAATATCCGGGTGGTGGACAATGATCCCGGTGACGCGCCGGCAGCCATCGCCGAACAGGTTGTCAGTGAACTGCTGACCCCCTCGGCGGACATAGAAGTCGGCTACCAGGACGGCTGCCGGCTGGTTCTGGATATCCTGGAAGAACCCCTGGGAGCGGGCAACCAGCAGAAAATCAGCATCAATGCCGGTTCCCGTTTGCTTATCACCGGCGGTGCCCGGGGAATCACCGCGGCCGTGACCCTGGAACTGGCCCGGCGGTTTAAACCGACCCTGCTGCTGGTCGGGCGCACGCCCCTGGCCGAAGAAGAAAGTCCGCTCACCGCCGGCATCGAAGATGAAAAACAGCTCAAGGCGGTGCTGGCAGAAGAGATGAAGTTTAAAACAGAAAAAGTCCGGCCGGCAGACCTGGAAAAAGCCTGCCGGCAAATCAGGGCCCAGCGGGAGATCCGGGAGACACTGCGGAAAATCAGAAAAACGGGCGCCGAAGCATGCTATCTGCAGGGGGACGTCACCGACGCGGCCGGATTTACCCGCCTGATCGCCGGGGTCTATGAAAAATACGGTCGCATCGATGGGGTCATTCACGGCGCCGGATATATCGAGGACAAAGCGGTCCGTGACAAGGACATTCGCTCCTTTGACCGGGTCTTTGACACCAAGGCGGACAGCCTGTTTGTCCTTAGCCAGGCCCTGCAGGCCGACACCCTGCGGTTTCTGGCCCTGTTTTCCTCCGTGGCCGGCCGCTATGGCAATGCCGGCCAGTCCGACTACGGGGCGGCCAACGAGGTTTACAACAAAACCGCCCTGTACCTGAACCGGATCTGGCCGGGCCGGGTGGTTTCCTACATCTGGGGCCCCTGGGAAAACCGGGGCATGGTTTCCGACGCTCTCCGGGAAAAATTCAACGCCGGCGGCATTTCCCTGATTCCCCGGCAAGAGGGCGTCAATCATTTTATTGACGAGCTATTGTACGGCCCGCCCCATACCACGGAAGTAATCTACGGCGGCTGGGACGACCGCAAAAAAGCTTTGACCGCCGACCGGCGCACCGCCGGCCTGCCGCTGCTTTCCGGCAACGCCAATTTCTATCCCTCCCGCAACGGCAACGTGGAACTGATCCGTCGCCTGGACGCGGATTATGATCACTACCTCCGGGACCACGTGCTCGACGGTCAGCCGGTACTGCCCATGGCCATGGCCATGGAAATGATGGCCGAGGCCGTGGCTTACCGGTATCCGCATTATTATCTGAGCGCCTTCAACAATTTTCAGGTCCACAAGGGCATCGTGCTGAAAAACGGTTTTGAAACCATCACCATCACGGTGGATCCGGAGAAAAAATCCGACCGGCAGATGGCCCTGGACATCCAGATCCGGGACAGCCGGAACAAGCACCGGGTATATTACCGGACCAGCGTGGACATTCTCCGGGACAAACCCCTCCCGGACCGTCATGTTTCCCTGGAGATTGCCGAGCCGGCGCCGTACAGCCTGTCCGTGCCGGAACTTTATGAAAAGCAGCTTTTCCACGGCCCCTTATGGCACGGGATTCAGCAGGTGGAAACCATCGGCCGGGACGGCATTATCGGGCGGCTGAAAACCTCGCGGCCGCATGCCTACCTGCACAAAACCGCGGCTTCCGATGACTATGACTGGCTGATTGATCCCCTGGTTATCGACAGCGGTCTCCAGCTGGTGGTGCTGTGGATGCGGAATCAACTGAATGCCACTCCCCTGCCCTCCCGGCTGAACCGGTTCGTACGGTTCGACGCCCCCAGGAACGGTGACGATCTGCGTTGCGAGGTACGGGTCCATGCGCCGGCTGACGGCGGCATCAAGTCGGCCGACCTGTACTTCCTGACACCGGGTGGCGACCTGACCGGAAAGATGGAGGGACTGGAGATCATCGGCGATGAATCCTTAAACCGGCTGGCCGCGCAATAAGGAGAAAGATGGAGGTACATTCCCATACCGATTCGAAATCCGCCGGCGAAACCGTGGCCGTGGTGGGTATGGCCTGCTGCTTTCCCCAGGCCCCGGACCTGGAAACATTCTGGCGGAACATCATCCATAAAGTGGATGCCGTTACCGATGCTCCGCCGGAACGATGGGACACGGACCGGTTTTACGACGCGGACTTTACCGACCGGGGCAAGATATACGCCCGGCGGGGCGGCTACCTGGACTCCCCCTTTCATTTCAACGCCGCCGAATTCGGCATCATGCCCAAAGCGGTTGCCGGCGGGGAGCCAGACCAGTTTCTGGTGCTGCAGATCGCGGCCGCCGCTCTGCGCCACGCCGGTATAACTCCCGGCGGTCCGGATCACGCCAAAACGGCCTTTATCCTGGGTCGCGGCAGCTACCTCAGCGCCGGCGCCTTCAACCTGGTGCAGCGCACCGTCATCGCCGACCAGACCGTCCGGTTGATCAGCCAGCTGCATCCGGATTTGTCCGCGGACGACCGTGCCGAGCTCAAGGACAACCTGCTGGCCTCGCTGAAGCCGTTTGAAGCAGAGACGGCTCCCTCGGTCATGCCCAATATCACTGCCCGCCGGGTGGCCAACCGGCTGGGACTGATGGGACCCAATTATACCATCGATGCCGCCTGCGCTTCCTCGCTCTATGCCGTGGACGCGGCCGTGGCCGCCCTGCAGTCCGGCCGCAGCGACCTGGCCCTGGCCGGCGGCGTCCATATCTTCAACAACATTCCCTTTCTGAACGTCTTCTGCACCCTCGGCGCCATGTCGAAAAAAGATCGCATCCGGCCCTTTGACGCCGAAGCCGACGGCATGCTCCCGGGGGAAGGCGCCGGCATCATCGTGCTGAAACGAACCGCCGACGCGCAAAGAGACGGGGACCGCATTTATGCCGTCATCCGGGGGGTGGGCAGCTCCAGTGACGGCCGGGGCGGCAGCGTGGCCGCACCGCGGGTGGAAGGAGAAGTCCTGGCCCTGGAACGGGCCTACCAATCGGCGGGAATCTCCCCGGCCACCATCGGCCTGATCGAGGCCCACGGCACCGCCACCAAGGCTGGGGACGCGGCCGAAATCCGGTCCCTGACCGCCGTGTTCGGGAAAAAACCGGACCACGCGGCCCGGCACTGCGCCCTGGGCGCGGTCAAGTCCATGATCGGCCACGCCATGCCGGCAGCCGGCATCGCCAGCCTGATCAAGACCGTGCTGGCCCTGCATCACAAGGTGCTGCCGCCGACCCTGCATTGTGAGCAGCCCCATCCCGACCATGCCCTGGAGATCACCCCCTTTTATGTCAATACCGAAACCCGGCCCTGGTTTCGCCTCTCCGCGGATATCCCGCGCCGGGCGGGGGTCAACGCCTTCGGGTTCGGCGGAGTAAACGCTCACGTGGTCCTGGAAGAATACCGGGAGCCGCCGTCCGCCGCCATGACATCTATTACTGTCGATCACGACCGGTCTGCGGCGTCCCCCGGCGGTCCGGACTGGGATGCTGCCCTGTTCCTTTTTACCGATGTTTCCCGGGCCGGCCTGGTTACCGCCTGCCAAAAAATGCTGGCGCGCATTGGGGATGGAGCCGCCTTTGACTGGCGGGCCGCCTCCCGGGACCTGCTGCGGCAATATGCCCCGGATGAACAACGGCTGGCCATTATCGCCGAATCCCCCGAAGACCTGGCCAAAAAGCTGGAATACACCGTCGGCCGCCTGAAAGCGCCCAATTGCAAAAAAATAAAAGATGTTAAAGGCATTTATTACTTCGGCGAACCGCTGGGCAAAAGCGGCCGGGTGGCTTTCATGTTTCCCGGCGAAGGGGCCGCCTACACCAACATGATGATGGATCTGTGCCTGCGGTTTACGCCGGTCCGGGAAGCCTTTGCCGAAATGGACCGGACCATCGCCGGCCGCAGAAAAAAGAGCCGCTATCTGCCCAGCCAGTTCATCTTTCCGGCCACCCTGCTGACCGCAGCCGAGTACAAAGACCTGGAAGCCGAATTCTGGAAGGTGGACAGCGGTCTGCAGGCGATCCTGGCCGCCAGCCTGGCCATGAACGATCTGCTGCATCGCTTCGCCGTGGCGCCGGACATGATCGTCGGTCACAGCGCCGGCGAGTACAGCGCCTGGATCGCCTCCGGTATCCTGGACAAGGAGAGCCTGTACGCCCGCCAGGAAGAGATCGCCGCCCTCTATGCCGACCGGCGCGGCGTGCCGGAAACGTCCATGCTCGCCATCTCCGCCGCCATCGGCAAGGTCCGGCCGATACTGAACAAAAGCATCCGAGATGTTCACATCTCCAACGACAACTGTCCCCACCAGGTGGTGGTCGTTGGCCAGACTACAGCCATCGCCCGCTC
>CAYTQK010000044.1:0-16036 GCA_964439745.1 uncultured Desulfobacterales bacterium | reverse complement strand
AATCGACCCCGACCGAAAGCCCGGCGGAACAAACGGGAAAGCGAGGCCGAGGCAACCGACATGTCGACCGGGCGCAGGCGCAAAAAGGCTCTCATGTACAACGAGCGGTACCGGTATGAATGGTAGGAGGGACGCAAGCGAAAAGGCTTCTGGCACAACATTGAAACCGCCCTGGCCCGGCTCGAAACCGGCCCGGCACCGGTGATCAGCGTCCTTTCGGCCGGCACCGGCCGGGACCTCATCAAGGTCGGCCTGGCGGCCGGTATTTTCAAATCCATCGCCCCGGCCAGATTCCGCAACACCCACCGGGAAATTGCCGTGGGCCACATGCGGCTGGCCAAGCCGGACGCCCGCATCATGGTAACCGAGTTTGACCCGAACAACCTGGCCGTTCTCAAGGACACGGTGGCCTATCTTATCCGGACCGGCGCCCTGACCGAGGAAATGATCGCCGTGCGGCGCTGGGATTTCCGCCAGGCCGCGCCCCTGGCGACCGACAGCCAGGACATCATCGTCTTCTCCCTGACCGGCAATTACGCCGCCATCGAGGAACAGCCCCTGATCCTCCGGGAAATCGTCCGCTGCGTCAAACCGGGCGGCTATTTGATCGCCGCCACCATGGACGAGGGGATGAATTTTCAAAAATCAGTCAGGAGAGAAAAATTGAAGGTTATCCTGGAATCCCCCCTGCTGCTGCCCATTGGCCTGGATTTTATTCCCTGGCAGATCCGCTGGGGGAAAATGGCCGGCGAGATGTTTTCCCGGGGCTACTGGAAAAATGTGCCGGCGGCCACCTGGATGGAATTTCTGCAGCCGGCCGGCATGGAGCAGGTCGCCATCTATCCCGGGCCTTCCAAATTGCTGCCGGTGGAAGTGCTGGTGGCGCGCAAGCGTTCCGACGCCTGAACGCGGCTTTAACCCGGACATTTCATGAGATATCCGGGTTGACAAACGAAAACCAGCCCGCAGTCACATGGACAGCACCGGCTCAGCCGGCCAGTTCCTGCATGACCGCCCGGGCCGCCTGAACGGTCTTGGCGATCTCTTCTGTGGTATGGACCGTGGACACGAAAACCGCCTCAAACTGGGAGGGCGCCAGGTAAACGCCGCGCTCCAGCATGGCCCGGTACCAGGCGGAAAACCGCTCCAGGTCGCTGGTCTTGGCGCCGGCAAAATCCGTCACCGGTTGATCCGTAAAAAACATCCCCAGCATGGCGCCGACGGCGTTGAGCTGAACCGGGATATCCGCCTCAAAAGCGGCCTCTTTCAGGCCCGCCACCAATTGCTCCGACTTGGCCGCCAGGTCATCATAGGCACCGGCCCGCTGCAGTTCCCGCAGGGTGGCGATACCGGCGGCCATGGCCACCGGGTTGCCGGACAGGGTGCCGGCCTGGTAGACATTTCCCTCCGGCGCCACCTGGCGCATGATCTCCCGGGACCCGCCGTAGGCGCCGACCGGCATGCCGCCGCCGATGATCTTGCCCAGGCAGGTAATATCCGGCAGGACGCCGTAGCGTTCCTGGGCGCCGCCATAGGCCACCCGGAAGCCGCACATGACCTCGTCAAAGATGAGCAGGCTGCCGGCCTCGCTGGTGACCGACCGCAGCGATTCCAGGAATCCGGGCGCCGGGGCCACCAGCCCCATGTTGCCGGCCACCGGCTCCACGATCACGGCGGCAATTTCCGACCCCCGCTGGGCAAAGAGCTGCTGCACGGCCGCGCTGTCATTATACGGCAGGGACAGGGTATCGGCGATGACCTCGGCCGGAACACCGGGGCTTCCCGGAATGCCCTGGGTGGCCACGCCTGAGCCGGCGTCCACCAGGAGGGTATCGGCATGGCCGTGGTAGCAGCCGTCGAACTTGACCACCACGTCCCGGCCGGTCACGGCCCGGGCCAGGCGGACGGCGCTCATGGTGGCTTCCGTGCCGGAATTGACCATGCGGATCATCTCGATGGAAGGCACCGCTTCTGCGATCATGGCGGCCAGCTCCACTTCCAGGTCGGTGGAAGCGCCGAAACTCAGGCCCCGTTCCAGCGCCGCGCCGACCGCGGCCATGACCGCGGGATGACGATGACCGACGATCATCGGCCCCCAGGAACCGATGTAATCGATATAGCTGTTGCCGTCCGCGTCAAAAACCCGCGCGCCCTGGGCCCGCTGGATGAACAACGGCCGGGCACCCACCGACTTGCCCGACCGCACCGGGCTGTTGACCCCGCCGGGTATAATGGCCGCCGCCTTGGCAAACAAGGCGTCTGATTGTTCATGCTTCATTTTTTTGCCCATCCCCATTCATTGGCGTTATTCTTTTTGGAAAAAACTGATTCGCGATTTCACAGGCTGTTGTTTTTCCTTACCCTTTCTGCAACGATAGATTCTGCCGGTAACACTATCAAAAAAACAAAAGTACGGTCAAGTGCCCCGGTTACCGCTCTTATCCGGTTCTTCCTTTGACAACCGGGCCGGTTGACCTTATTGTTCATGGATACGGATCACTGTTAAATAAAGAATCCTGATCCGCCGTGATTTTGGAATGGATTCTCCAAATCGATGGCGATCATTGTGATGGTAAGGTGTTTGCTTATGGGAACCGGACAAGCCAACAAGAAACTGGCCAAACTGATCACCTACATCCTGGGACATGCCCCCGGCGAGTTCGGACTGGTGCCCGACGCCGAGGGCTTTGTCAAGACCAAGGAATTCATCAAGGCTGTCAACGAAGAGGCGGGCTGGGGGCACGTGCGGCCGGCCCTGCTGAATGAACTGCGCCTGACCCTGCCGCAGCTCCCCTTTGAGCTTCGCGACGACCGCATCCGCGCCGCGGATCGCCAGCGGCTGGCCGCGCTGCGGCCGGCCGCTGACCTGCCGCCGCTGCTGTATACCTGCATCCGCGGCAAAGCCCTGGCCCATGCACTGAACAAAGGCGTTCTGCCGACCCATCACGCCCAGGTCATCCTGTCCGCCGACCGGGACATGGCCGAACGGATCGGCCGGCGCCGGGACGCCGCCCCGGCCACCCTGACCGTGCAGACGGAAGAAGCCGCAGCGCAGGGGGTGATCTTTTTTCAGGCCACCCCGCCCCTGTTTACGGCTGATTTCATCCCCGCGGGCGGCTTCACCGGCCCGTCCCTGCCCAAGGTAAGGACGCCCGCCGGCAGGCCCGCAAAAAAAGCGGCCACCCCCGCGAAAAAAGAGCCGACCCATGCGGCCGGTTCCTTTGCCATGAAATTCAAGGAACCGGCCGGGGAGGCCGACCGGAAGAAAAAAACCGGCCTGGATCCGGCCTGGAAAAAAGACCGCAAAAAAATCCGCCGGAACAAGCAGAAAGGCTGGCCGGACCTGGATGGCTGACCGGCTCCGCAAAAAAGCGTTTTAAAGAAGCGCCCAGGGCGGAGCCGGCAATATCAATCATAGTTCTTGTCGAGCAGTTCGATAATATCCTCGGTCACATCAACCCGGCTGCTGGCGGAGGCCACCCGCTGCCGTTCCATGATGACCGCATACTCGGTATCTTCCACATATTGGGCCAGAATCAGCTGCAGCTTGGCGCGCATATCCCGGACCAGGGCCTGGTCCATTTCACGCAGATTTTTATCCAGGTCTTCTTTCATCCATTTGAATTCGCGGACGCTCTTCTCCAGGGCGTCATTCAACTCTTCCAATTTGACCGCGCTTTTTTGATTCTTTTGGGCGGTCTGCAGCAGCTGCTGGTTTTCCTTGACTTCCTCCCGTTTTTTCTCCAGTTCCGCCTGCTGCTCCTTCATCTCATCGCCGAACTTTTCCTGGAGTTTTTTACCGTAGTCGGATTCCGCCAGAATCCTGGCGGTGTTGATAATACCCACTTTCAAATCCTCGGCCGCTGCCGTGACGCCGCTTACCGCCGGCATCAGGGCCAAAGCCAGGAATACCGCACCGATACAGCCAATTCTTCTGATTCCTTTCATGTGATACCTCTTCGTACCTGATGATTCTGCCAGTCTGGCAAAAGTCAATTTCATAACGACTGAAAAAAAAATCCGGGGCCGGCGGACCGGGTTTACGGCGAGAACAAAATTCACCTGCTGCCATATCCTTTCATTTCCCGGATATAGCGGCCCACGCCCAGCAGTCGCACCGTCGTAAACTGCAGCCACTTGTCCGGCAGGACACCCCGGAAAAAGACACCCAGATGCAGGGTAGCCGGAATTTTGACGGTATTGTGCCGCCGCCGCAAGGCCCGCTTAACAATGGCCCGGGCCACCCGGTCGTGGCTGTTGATACGCGGCACCAGCAGTTCCCCCAGAAAATTCAAACGCCCCCCGGAAAACAGCCCTTCTTTGACAAAATGCGGATGAACCGAGGAAAAATAAATTTTCTTTCCATCCATGATCGCCTCGGCCCGCAGCGACTCGGTCAGCCCGAAGGCCGCCCACTTGGTGGCCGCGTAGACCGCCAGGTCAGCCACCCCCAGCAGTCCCGCCGCCGAGGAGATATTGACGATATGTCCCTGGTTGCGCTGATACATGCCGGGCAGAATGGCGTGGATGGTATAGTACAGGGCGCGCTGGTTGACGGCGGTTTCCCGCTCCCATTCGGCCAGCGGCAGTTCACAGAACCGCCCGTGCTTTTCAATGCCGGCGTTGTTGATGAGAATATCTACGCGTCCCATTTCCCGCGCGGCGACTGCCGCCAGTTCCCGGACCCGGTCCGGATCGGTCACGTCGCAGACATGGGTGAAAACCCGGCCGGGACCCCGGTTACCGAGTGCCTGGGCAGCCCGTTCCAGCGCTTCTGCGTTCAAATCCCAGATGGTTACGTCGCAGCCGGCATCCAGCAGCCGGCCGGCCGTGGCCAGCCCGATGCCCATGGCACCGCCGGTAACGATGGCCTTGCGGCCCCGGATATCCTCCATTGATCCCCCTTTTTCAAAACTATTCATCCCGGGGTCTGGTTATCACCCTCCCGGCTGCAGGCTTGACCGTTCCCCGGCCAGCGCATAAAGCCGCTGGATCTCCCGCGGCCAGCGATCACTGTCCGGGGTTTCCAGGATCAACGGGACACCGTCAAACCGCTCATCCCGCATTATCCGGCCAAAAGAGTCCCACCCCAGCGCTCCCTTGCCCAGGCTGGCGTGCCGGTCCACCCGGCTGCCCAACGGCTTCTGGGTGTCGTTCAAATGCGCACCCCGAAGATACGAAAACCCGATCGTCGCTGCAAAGTCCTGCATGGTCCCGGCATACGTCTCGTCCGTGCGCAAATCATAGCCGGCGGCGAAAGCATGACAGGTATCCAGGCACACCCCGACACGGCTTTTGTCTTCCACCCGGTCCATGATCGCGGCGATTTCTTCAAAGGAAGCCCCCAGCTGGTTGCCCTGCCCGGCCGTGTTTTCGATCACGGCGGTGACGGAAGCGGTTTGGTCCAGGGCATAATTGATCGATGCGGCGATCCGGCCGATACAGCGGCGCGCCGAAATCCGGCCCAGGTGACTGCCGGGATGGAAATTCAAAGCGGTCAATCCCAGCTGCTGGCACCGGACCATTTCCCCGACAAAAGCCTGGCGGGAGCGGTGCAGGTTCTCCTTTTCCGGATGGCCAAGGTTGATCAGATAACTGTCATGCGCCAGAATTTGTTCCGGGGCATATCCGTATCGGCGGCAGTTTTCCGAAAAAGCGGCCACACTATCGTCGGTCAGCGGGGGCGATCGCCACTGGCGCTGATTTTTGGTGAACAGCGCCAAGGCCCTGGCACCGATCTGGTAGGCGTTACCGGGCGCGTTTTCCACCCCGCCCGCGATACTGACATGGGCACCGACGTATTTCATACCCTTCCTTTCCCCTGACTGGGCACTGCTTGACAAACCCGGCCGTGTCCGGATAGATTGATATTATTACAAACAGGGGAAGAACGCAATTATCTCTCCGGCGGCATTTTTTTTATGAACTCGAATTTGTAAAGCCGTCAGGACAAACCGCATGAAATTACTGTGGAACTACCTGAAAGTCGCCTGGCTGGGATTCTGGCTGGTTGCCGCCACCCTGATCCTGTTTTTACCGGTAGTCACCGCCGCCCTGTGCAGCCGGACCGGCAACCTGGCTTTTTCCATGACAAAGCTGTGGGCGTATACCATCCTGGGGGTTACATTCACCCGCCCGCGACTCCGGGGCAAAGAAAATATTGAAAAGGGACGCTCCTATATAATTGTTTCCAATCACCAGTCCCATTTTGACATTCTTTCGCTGATCACCTGCCTGGGAATTCAATATCGCTGGGTCATCAAACAGGAACTGCGCGAAATTCCCCTGTTCGGCTACGCCCTGGATGCTGCCCGCAATATCTTCATCGACCGTTCCGACAAACAGAGCTCCATTGCCTCCATCAACAGGGGCGTAGACCGTCTGCCTCCGGGAGCGGGTGTTCTGTTTTTCGCGGAAGGCACACGTTCGGCAGACGGGCGGCTCCAGCCTTTCAAAAAAGGGGGATTTATCATGGCCATCCAGCGCCAGATGCCGATTCTGCCGGTAACGGTAAACGGCAGCCGCAAGGTACTGCCCAAAAAAAGTCTTTTCTTTTCGCCCGGAAAAATTGAAGTGGTGGTGGCGCCGCCCATTGAAACCACGGGGTATACCATGGACGATATCGGTGAACTGATGGAAAAGGCGCGAATTGTGATCGCACGGAATCTGGATCCGGGCTACCCCCGGCCGGGTTCATGAGCCGCCGCTGAAAAGGCGGAATTTCGCGAGCCGCCGCATCAGGTTTGGCCGGTCGCTGCGGCACAATCGTCGATAAACCGTTCCAGCTTGACTTTCTGCATGGGCAGCAGTTTATCAAAACTGACACAGAGCGTGCGGATGGATTTATTATTGGGCAGGTGGGCAACCTCGAAATTGGCTACTGTCCGGAAACGGATATTTTCCACCACCATACCCTTGCCCGGCACCATGATGGATATGGATTTGACATTATCGAGCAGTTTTTTGGTCTCGACATACTGCACCGCCAGCCCCTTCATACCGATATCCTTGATGGGACCCAGCGTAACCTGCACCGATTTGCCCAGCTTCAGCATGGATGGCTTGGAGATTGTAACCACGGCACCGTTGGGGACCTGAAACCGTTTCCAGCGCCGCTTGTTGCGGCCGCTTTCTTTGCTGCTGTTTAACATGTTGCTGCTTCCCCCCTGTTTGTTCCCGGCAATTGCCCCGCAACTTGCTTCATATTTATTTAATACAAATATAATATCATATTTTACCAATAAAAATAATCACAGTCAATCTTTATACTCCGCACAGCTTGTCGGTGGTCATGGCAAAAGCGCTGCATACAATCGCGCCCAGTTTGCGACCCATGAAAAAAACTGATAATATATATAAGTATAAAATTTATAGAATTCGATAATCAAGACAATAGCCCGGATAACTGCAAGGCTGCTGCGGATGCCCCCAGGAGACACCATACCCGGCCCGGACGAAAGTCCGGCCTCGTTTGCCATTGTCGGCGGCGGCAAAGTGGGCATTGCCCTGGCCAGGCAGCTCCTCGCCGCCGGATACGCTTGCACCGGGGTGGCCTGCCGCTCGATGGCTTCGGCGACGAAGGCGGCCGAACGGATCGGCATCGCCCAGGCCACCGACCGGCCCTGGGAGATTACCGCCGACGCAAAAATCGTTTTTATTACCACCCCGGACGGCGCCATTGCCGGGGCCTGCCGCGCCATCACCGAAAAAGGCGGATTTTCTCCGCAAACAGTGGTGCTCCACTGCAGCGGCGCCCTCCCCTCGACCATTCTGTCCGTTCCGAAAAATATAAACATCGCCCGCGGCTCTTTTCATCCCCTGCAAAGTTTCGCCACCAGCGACCTGGCCGGCAACCCCTTTGACGGCATCATTGCCGCGGTAGAAGGGGACCCGGCCGCCGTAACCACCGCCCGGGGCGTGGGCCAGGCGCTGGGCGCCACCTGTTTTGCCATCCGGACCGAAGGCAAAACACTTTATCATGCCGCGGCGGTAGTGGCCTCCAACTACCTGGTTACCCTGCTGGATACCGCCTTTACCCTGCTGGAAACCGCCGGCATCGACCGGGACGACGCCCTGACCATCCTGCTGCCGCTGATCCGGGGTACCCTGGCCAATATTGCCCAGGCGGGCATTCCCGAAGCATTGACCGGGCCTGTAGCCAGGGGGGACATTACCACCGTCACCGATCATCTGGCGCATATCCACGATCAGACCGGCCGGCTGCTGCCCCTGTATCAAATGCTGGGGCAGTTTACCGTCCCCCTGGCCCTGGCCAAGGGGACCCTTTCGGAAACCGCGGCCAAACAGCTTCTGGAACTTTTCAAAGACCTTCCTCCCCCCTGAAAAATATGCTGAACCTGAATTTATGACAAATTCAGCATAATATGGAAAGCACCATTGACTTTTTATATAAAAAATATTAAAATAATTTAAATTGTTATATATGTTCGACAACTTGCATACGTGCGGGGAATCGGCTCTCCCGGAACCGTGTTGTCAGGGGGATCCGGAAAAAAATAGTGACCGGCATTATCACCGAGACGGAAAGGTGCGCAAATCATGACCATTGGCAATAAAATCACGTTACGGATCCTTATCGGGCTGCTCGTACTGATCATCGCCCTGACCACGGCCATTGCCTTTCTGATCTACAACCAGAACCGCCAGGCCTCCGGCCAGACCATCAGCCGCACCTTCAACATTATCCGGGAAAACATCATTTCCCAGCGCCAGGATCTGCTTGATGAAGCAGCGTATGTTGCCTCGGCCGGGGATATGGGTACACAGGTCCAGTTTCTGTCCGAAGAAAAAGAAAATGCCAACACCATTCTGACGGAAAGTTCATTCAAGGACGTTGCCGATTCTCTCTACAGCACACTTCAGTCGAGCCGCATCTATAAAATCGCCATGTACGACATGGATGGCGATATCACCGCTTTCGCCGTCCGGCAGGAGAACCGGGTAACCGTCGGCTATCCCGCCCGCGGCCAGGATGAAAACGGTTATTACACGACCCGGATAAAAACCGGCGAAAAACTCGGCCAGGCCACCTGGACGCGCCAGGATACGGTCGCCGATATCCAGCGGCGCATTGACAAGCAGCTGATTCCCGACCAGCAATCCGCCCGCTTTATCTCCAACAACAAGTTTCTTAACCTGACGGCCATGGCCCCCTGCACCGCCCCGGAATTCAACGAGGAAACCGGCGCCATGGAACAGGTCCAGGTAGGCCTCGCCATGGCGACCCAGCGCCTGGATCAAAACTTCGTCGATAAGCTGGCCGCGTTGACGGATACGGAAATCAATGTTTTCGTCAACCAGCGATTTTCCGTCGGCACCCTGACCGCTTACGCCTCCCTGTCCCGGCAATACCCGGATCTCAGCGAAAGCTGGACGCTGAATGACCAGCAGGTGATCTTCGACACCGTCAGTCTCAAGGACGCCACAGACAGTTATTTTACCGGCCACCTGCCGATTTATTGCGGCTCCGAATGCATTGCCTCCATCGTCACCTTGATTTCAACGGCCACTGCCCGGGCCAATACCCTCCAGACAATCAAAATTCTGCTGCTGATTTCGTTGCTCTGCTGTGTCATCCTGGTTCCTATCAGCATGGCGCTGACCCGGGTAATTATCCGGCCGATTTCAACAGTCGTCGAGGGATTAAAGGGGATTGCCAAGGGCAAGGGCGACCTGACCCGGCGCCTGGAGGTACGGACATCCGACGAAGCGGGCGAACTGGCCAGCTGGTTTAACTCCTTTATCGAAACCATGCAGGGCATGATCCAGGACATCAGCCAGCACGCCCATACCCTGGAAACAGCTTCCGGCGACCTGTCCAGCCTGTCCAGCCAGATGTTCAGCGGATCATCGGACGTATCTTCCAAGGCCGCATCAGTTGCCAAGGCCGCGGACCAGGCCAGCAACAAAATCAATACCGTGGCCACGGCCATGGAGGAAAGTACCACCACCCTTCACGCCATTGCCTCTTCGGCGGAACAGATGACGGCCACCATTTCCGATATTGCCCAGCACTCGGCCTCGGCCAGTTCCATTACCGAAAATGCCGTGCAGGAGACCAAGAAAGCGTCCAGTCAGATCGACGAGCTGGGGCAGGCGGCCGAAGAGATCGGCATGGTCACCGAAACCATCACCGAAATTTCGGAACAGACCAACCTGCTGGCGCTGAATGCCACTATCGAAGCGGCCCGGGCCGGCGAAGCCGGCAAGGGATTCGCGGTGGTGGCCGATGAAATCAAGCAGCTGGCCCGGCAGACCGCCGAAGCCACCGAACAGATCAAAGAAAAGATCACCGGCATCCAGAATTCCACTTCCACCACCGTGCAAAGCATTGACAATATCATGAAGGTCATCGAAGAGGTGAACAGTATCGTGGCCACCATCGCCACGGCCGTGGAAGAGCAGTCCCTGACCACCAAGGAGATCGCCTCCAACGTCAGCCAGGCCTCCAACGGCATCCAGGACACCAACAATGAGCTGGCCTACAGCTCCTCGGTCACCGTGAACATTGCCGATGAAATCGCCAGTGTGAATCAGTCCGCCAAGGAAATGTCGCAGACCAGCGACAGGCTGAACAACAACGCCGAAGACCTGAAGCAGCTTTCCGGAAAACTGATCGAGATGGTAAAAAGATTCAAGGTGTAGCTAATTTTTCCCCCGGTAGCGGCCGGTCTTGCGGGAATACTGTTTTTTCCCCCACTGCTCCGCACCGGGCAGCAACCGGCAGCGGGTGGACGCGGCCGGATAGCCCAGCAGTTCATCAATCTTGTCGGCCAGGGCCGCCCCCGGCGAAACACTCAGGGACTCCGGCAGGGCGATCAGGGTGGCGTTGCCGTTGTTCCCCGCGGTCAGGTGCAAAAAGCCGCGGCAGCTGCCCGGGTGCTGCTCAAAAATCTCTTTCAACCGCCGCAGCGTTTCAGTGTCCGTAATCCGTTCATCCACCAGGCAATGCAGGCTGGGCTGCCAGGCCTCTGCGGCCTTTTCCAGGGGCACCACCCGGTCGGCATGAACGGCCACGGCGGTCTCTGATTTTTCCAGCGGACCTTCCACGAAAACCACCGCGTCTTCCGCCAGCAGATCCCCCACCAGCTCGAAAACAGCCGGGAAGACCACTACTTCCACCGTCCCATAGCCATCCTCCAGGGTAAAAGTCGCCATGGACTTGTCGTTTTTGGTCCGCTTGCGTTTGACCGCGGCAATGCTGCCGCCGATAATAATCCGCTCCCTGTCTTTCGTCTCCTGGACGGTGAGGGTGTCGGTACTGGCGTACTGGCGGATGGTTTCCCGGTATTCGGCCAGGGGGTGACCGGTGACGTAAAAGCCCAGGGATTCCTTTTCAAACGAAAGCCGCAGCTTTTTGTCCCACTCCTCGATGTCCGGCAGGGTCGGGGCATTCAGTGAACTTACGGCGGCATCCATGTCAAACAGGCTCATCTGGGCGTCGGCCTTTTCCCGCTGAATGGTCTGGCCGTGGGCCAGGGCGTCTTCCAGGGCGGCCATCATCCGGGAGCGGGCGGACCCGGTGGAATCAAAGGCGCCGCACTTGATCAGGCTTTCCAGGACCTTTTTATTCACCTTGAACAGACTGACCCGTTCACAGAAATCGAATAACGAGGCAAAGGGACCATTTTCGTTTCGCTCTGCCACCATGGCTTCGATGGCGGCCTCGCCGACATTTTTCACCGCCAGCAGTCCGAACCGGATGCGGCCGTCGGTAACGGTAAACCGCTTGTCGCTTTCGTTGATATCCGGCGGCAGGATTTCAATTCCGGCGACGCGGCACTCGGCGATAAACTTGACAACATTGTCAGAATTGACCATGGCGCTGGTCAGCAGGGCCGCCATGAATTCCACCGGGAAATTGGCCTTGAGATAGGCGGTCTGGTAGGCGATCAGGGCGTAGGCGGCGCTGTGGGACTTGTTGAAACCGTAGCCGCCGAAAAACTCGATCTGTTCGTACAATTTCAGGGCCTGGTCTTCGGGGATGCTGTTGGCCACGGCGCCCTTGATGAAATAGTCGCGGTGCTCGGCCATCATGGCCGCGATTTTCTTGCCCATGGCCTTGCGCAGGTCGTCGGCCATGCCCATGGAATAGCCGGCCACTTCCTGGGCGATCTTCATGACCTGCTCCTGGTAGAGGATCACCCCGTAGGTCTCTTTCAAGATGGGTTCCAGCTGGGGCAGCAGATAGGTAACCTTTTCCCGGCCGTGCTTGCGGTTGACAAAGTCATCGACCATGTTGCTGCCCAGCGGACCGGGCCGGTACAGGGCCACCAGGGCGACGATATCGGAGAAGACCGCCGGTTTTATCTTGACCAGCAGCTCTTTCATGCCGGCGCTTTCCAGCTGAAACACGCCGGTGGTGTCGCCGTGACAGAGCAGCTGGTATGTTTTTTCATCCGCCAGGTCCAGCCGGGAGAGGTCCGGCACCGGCCGGCCCTGATCTTCCAGCAGTCCCAGGGTATCCTTGATAACCGTCAGGTTGCGCAGGCCCAGCAGATCCAGCTTGACCAGCCCGATTTTTTCGAGGCACTTCATGTCATACTGGGTCAGCACCTCGCCCTGGCTGACCGAGTACAGGGGGAGATAGGAGACCAGGGGCCGATCACCGATGACCACGCCGGCGGCATGGGTGGAGACGTGCCGGGGCAGGCCCTCCAGCAGCTGGCTGGCCTTCATCAGCTCCTGAAATTCCGGCTTGGAATCAATCAGCTGTTTCAGGGCCGGTTCTTTTTTCAGGGCATCGGCCAGGTCTTTGCTGTCGGTGGGGACCAGCTTGGCGATCTTGTCCACCTCGTAAAGCGGGATGTCCAGCACCCGGCCCACGTCACGGATGGCGCCGCGGCTCTTCATGGAGCCGAAGGTGATGATATGGGCCACGTAATCATGACCGCCGTATTTGTCCACCAGGTAATGATAGACCTTTTCCCGGCCGTTGATGCAGATATCCACGTCAATATCGGGCATGCTCTTGCGTTCCGGGTTGAGAAACCGCTCAAACAGCAGGCCGTGTTCAATGGGATCCAGGTCGGTAATGCCCAGGCAGTAGGAGACCAGGCTGCCCGCGGCCGACCCGCGGCCGGGGCCGATGGGAATATCGTTCTGCCGGGCATACTCGATGAAATCGGCCACGATCAGAAAATAGCCCGAAAACTCCATCTGCCGGATAACCCCGATTTCATAATCCAGCCGCTTCTGGTAAACGGATTTGTCGACCTCCGCCTGCTTCTGCCGGATCGCCGCCAGCCGCCGGTCGAATCCCTGCCGGACCTTTTCTTCGAAGAGTTCGTCCACGGTCTGACCGGCCGGTGTTTCAAAACGGGGAAAATGGAGGGTTTCAAAATCAAATTCCACCTGGCAGCGCTCGGCAATGGCCACGGTATTGGCGGCCGCGCCGGGAAAGGGGGCCAGAAAATCGACCATCTCCTGCTTGGACTTGAAGTTGAGCTGGTTGGTCTCGAACCGGAACCGGCCCGGGTCGTTGATGGTCTTGCCGGTCTGCAGGCACAGGGACAACTCGTGCACACTGCTGTCATTTTCATCCAGGTAATGGCAGTCATTGGTGCCCACCAGGGGCAGGGACAGCCGTTGGCTCATCTCGGCCAGGGCGGCATTCATCTTTTCCTGGGCCGCCATGCCGTTGTTCTGAATTTCCAGAAAAAAATTGTCTTGCCCGAGAACCTCCTGGTACCAGCGGGCGGCCGCGTCCGCCTCTTCAATGCGGCCGGCGCCGAGCAGCTGCGGGATTTCTCCCTTGAGGCAGGCGGACAGGCCGATCAGGCCGCCGCTGTGCTGCCGCAGCAATTCCTTGTCGATGCGGGGTTTATGATAAAATCCTTCCAATGCCGCCACCGAGGCCAGCCGGCAGAGGTTATGGTATCCCTCCTGGTTTTCAGCCAGCAGGACCAGGTGGGTCATGCCCTCGTGATCCAGGGGGGTCTTATCGGCGATGGTGCGGGGCGCCAGGTAGAATTCACAGCCGATGACCGGCCGCAGGCCGGCCTTGACCGCGGCCTGATAAAAATTAACCGCCCCGAACATGTTGCCATGGTCGGTGATGGCCACCGCCCGCATGCCCAGGGCCACGGCCCGCTCCACCAGCGCCTTGATGCGGATGATTCCGTCCAGGAGGCTGTACTCGGTATGGACGTGCAGATGAACAAAATCCGGCTGGTTATCCTGCGTCATCGACCACCTCGTTGGCCTGAAAAATGGTTTCAGAACAATGCGGCTAAAAGCACAAAAGGCTGGTTCTTGCAAAAAGCCGTTTTATTCGCAACGTGATTATTTCAAGAGGAAAACTGCTCTTTTATTCTGACTATCCTGTTTATCTACAAAAAGGCAAGCTGATGTAAGGGGTTACGCCAAAGGAAAAGGATCGCACTGGTAACCTTTTTTGCTCGCCATTTGATCCTTTCGGGAATAAGCCGTTTGTTACCGGCGGCGTTACAAATGGCTCGCTGTCTGAGGGCGCCAGCCCGAGTTCGAGCCATTTAGCCGCCGGTAACAAACGGCCCCGAAAGGGTCACGGCGCGCAAAAAATGTTACCAGTGCTACCACTAAGCCGCTACCGAGCAACAATTCCTCTTACCAAGTCACAACTTCTAGTCCAGGCGGTAGTTGGGCGCTTCCTTGGTAATAATCACGTCATGAACATGACTTTCCCGCAGACCGGCCGGGCTGATCTTGACAAACCGGGCCCGCTCCCGCAGTTCGTCGATGGTGCGGCAGCCCAGGTAACCCATACCGGCTTTCAATCCCCCCAGCAGCTGGACGATATTGTTGCCGATGGGTCCTTTGTACGGCACGCGGCCGACGATCCCCTCGGGCACCAGCAGGTTGTCATCGACTTCGTCGGTCTGATAGTAGCGATCCTTGCTGCCCTGCTTCATGGCCTCCACCGAGCCCATGCCCCGGTAAACCTTGTAACTCCGGCCCTGGTAGAGGATGGTTTCGCCGGGACTCTCTTCGGTACCGGCAAACAGACCGCCCAGCATAACGGTATGCGCGCCGGCCGCAATGGCCTTGGCAATGTCCCCGGAAAACTTGATGCCGCCGTCGGCGATCAGGGGCACCCCGGTTTTGTTGGAGACGGACCGGCAGTTCATGATGGCCGTAAGCTGGGGCATGCCCACCCCGGCCACCACCCGGGTGGTACAGATCGAGCCCGGTCCGACACCGATCTTGACGCCGTCCACGCCGGCATTGATCAGATCCTCGGCTCCCTTGCCGGTGCAGACATTGCCGGCAATGACATCGATTTCGGGAAAAGTCCCCTTGAGCATTTCCACCGTCTGAAGCACATTGCGGGAATGGCCGTGCGAGGTATCGATGACGATGACATCCACCCCGGCTTCGGACAGGGCCCGCGCCCGGTTTTCCGTTTCCGGTCCCACCCCCACGGCGGCACCCACCCGCAGCCGCCCCAGCTTGTCCTTGCAGGAATGGGGATATTTTTTGAGTTTTTCAATATCCTTCATGGTGATCAGGCCGACCAGGGCGCCGTCCTTGTTCATCACCAGCAGCTTTTCTATCTTGTGCTGATGCAGCAGTTCCTTGGATTCATCCAGGGTGATGCCTTCCGGCACCGTCACCAGGTTCTTACTGGTCATGATTTCGGAGACCTTCTTTTCCAGGTTGGTCTCGAACCGCAGATCCCGGTTAGTGACGATCCCGACCAGTTTGCCGCCGCGGGTGACCGGCACCCCGGAAATATCATAGGTGCGCATCAGTTCCAGCACCGAACCGATGGGCTTGTCCGGATCGGTGGTCACCGGATCGACGACCATGCCGCTTTCGGACTTTTTCACCCGGCCGACTTCGCGGGCCTGATCCTCCACGCTCATGTTGCGGTGAATAATGCCCATGCCCCCGGCCCGAGCCATGCTGATGGCCGTGGCCGACTCGGTGACCGTATCCATGGCCGCACTGCTGATGGGGATATTCAAGGAAAGATTCCGGGTCCGCCGCGTGGCGGTATTTACATCCTCGGGCAATACCTCCGAATCGTTCGGGG
>CAYTQK010000043.1:4140-16457 GCA_964439745.1 uncultured Desulfobacterales bacterium | reverse complement strand
AATCTTGAGCATCGGTACGAAGGCCGGTACAGCGGATGACCGGCAAACAAACACCCGCGCATCGGCGGGGGTGCGGCTTGGTAAAACGTTTCAGATGAAGGCTGCCGGGGTGGCGAGGAACGCGGCGAACAATACAGTACGTGAGGCTCCTCGCCACCCCGGCCAACGCCGATATGGGACGTTTCACCAAGCCGCCCATCAAACCTTAGCGGGGGTGATACTTGGCATGCACCCTCTTCAGATAACTCAGCGCCACATGCGTATAGATCTGGGTGGTGGCGATATCGGCATGGCCCAGCATGGTCTGGACGGAGCGCAGGTCGGCCCCGCCCTCCAAAAGATGACTGGCAAAGGAGTGGCGCAGGCTGTGGGGGGTGACGGTCTTCTGGATGCCGGCCGCGCGGGCGTATTTTTTGAGCAGCTTCCAGAAGCCCTGGCGGGTCATGGGATTGCCCCGCCAGGCCACGAACAGGTAGGCGCTGGTATGCTCCTTGAGCAGCCTGGGCCGGGCGGTGTCAATGTACTCCACCAGCCGGTCGCGGGCATAGGTGCCGATGGGAACCACCCGCTCCCGGGCGCCCTTGCCGTACACCCGGACAAAGGAAACCTCGGTATTGACGTTCTGCAGCAGGATGCCCACCAGTTCGGACACCCGCAGCCCGGCCGCGTACATCAGTTCCAGCATGGCCGCGTCCCGCAAGCCTTTCAGGGAGGTGGTATCGGGCGCGTTCAGCAGGGAGGCGATTTCCTCCACGCTCAGCACATGGGGCAGCTTGATGCCCACCTTGGGCAGGTCGACAATGGTCACCGGGTTGGCGGCAATGACCTTTTCCTGGACCAGGTACTTGTAAAACCCCCGCAGGGCCACCAGGTGCCGTGCCCGGGAGCGCTTGTTCAGCCCGGCCTGGCGCAGGTCGATGAGGTACTTCAGGACAACGGTGGTGTCATCCGCGGAAACGCCGGCAAGCCCCTGCTCTTTCAAATACTTGACATAGTCGACCAGGTCCCGGGAATAGGCTTCCAGGGTGTTGTCGGACAATCCCTTTTCCACCAGCAGGTAGTTCAGATAGGCATCGATAAGATGGTCCGGCGATGTCATCAACCGATCTCCAGAAGATCGCTCCGGGTCTGGTTCAGCACCTCGGCCCCGTCCGCCCGGACAACGACCATATTTTCCAGGCGCACCCCGCCCCAGCCGGGCAGGTAGATACCCGGTTCCACGGTAAAAACCATGCCCTCTTCCAGGACCTCCTCGCTCAACGAACTGACCCGGGGCGCTTCATGAATGGCCAGCCCCACGCCGTGTCCCAGGCCGTGGTTGAATTTCCCCTCGTACCCGGCCCGGTCGATAATCTCCCGGGCGACCCGGTCCACCTCCGCGGCCGCCATCCCCGGCCGGATGGCCTCGATGGCCTTCTGCTGGGCCGTGTAAACCGTTTCATGGACTTTTTTATACTCGGCATCGGCCCGGCCCCAGACGAAACTCCGGGAGATATCGGAACAATAGGCCCGCACCACCACCCCCCAGTCGAACAGCACCGGCCGCCCCTCTTCCAGCGGGCGCTCACCGCAGATGGCGTGGGGTTTGGCGCTGTTGTCCCCGAAGGCGGCGATAATGGGAAAGGAGAGCCCATCGGCGCCCGCCTCCCGCAGCATTTGCTCCAGCGCCCAGGCGGCCGCGGCCTCGGTCATGCCCGGGTGCAGCACATCGACCGTGAATGCTTCAAAAACGGTTTCCGCCAGGGTCAGCGCCTCCCGAATACAGTGGACTTCATTTTCATCCTTGCGCACCCGGATGGCATTGACCAGGTCATCCACCGGCTGCAAAACCACTGTCCCGCCCCTGCTTTCCCACTGGTTCTGGATCTTACGGGACAGGGCCAGGGAGAGACGCCGGGCTTCCACTCCCAGGCGAAGCTGCCCGGGTTCTGCCAGCAGAACGGGCAGTTCGGCGGCCAGTCCCCTGGAATAGCAGATCACTTCCCAGCCCGCGGCCTCTTCCCGGGCCTGGGTATCGTAGCGGCCGTCCGTGGCCAGAATGAGCCGGTCCGGGGTGATCAGCAAGGCTCCGGCCGATTCGTCGCCGCCGCCGTCCTTGCCGGTAAATCCGCTGAAATAATGCCGGTTCTCGTCCGAAAGCAGCAGCAGCGCGTCGATTTCCGCGTCGCCCAGGCCTTGCTGCAGCCGCCGAAGGCGGTGTTCGATGGTTTGATTCATAAAATTGCCTTATCAATAATTTGTAATCTGGTATGCGTTCACTTCAATGTTCAAGATCGCCACGCCCCGCTGCGCGGGGCTCGCGATGACGTGTTAATGGTCAGGCGCGCACCGGTATGTCCATGGAGACCGGCAGTCCCTATTCTACGTCATTTAGGAGCGCAGCGGAACGCTTCGCCGGCGGCCTCGTTGCGGCCCATGGCCTTCAGGTAATTGCCAAAGGCGCGCCAGGCCGGCGCCTGTTCCGGCAGGGTTTGCCGCATCACATCATCCGGCAAATTAAACCAGGCCATCAGGGCCAGGCAGGTGTCCGCCTGGGACGGATACCGGGTCATGGCCTCTTTGAGGATGGCCAGCCCCTGCTCAATCCGCCGGTCTTCGAACATCACGGCGGCATAATTCAGATACACATCGACATTCTGCCAGCTGAAATCAATGGCGGCGCGCATGAGTGTCTCCCCGGCGGCCGCCCGCCCCTGCCGGTAAAAAAACCAGCCGGCATCCGCCAGCAAAGACACCTTCAAAGGATTCCGGCACACGGCCCGGGCATAGTCCTCTTCGGCCGCGGCGGGTATGGCCAGCAATACCGCCGTATTGGCGGCCGTATGGTAATAATCGGCGTTCAGGGGGTCGCGCGCAGCCGCGCGGGACACGGCCTTTCTGGTCTGCCGCAGATCTTCACCGGGCATGGCAGTAGTCAGGGAAACATGCCGGTATCCGAAAGAATGATAATTGGCCAGCAGGATACCGCCATGAAGCAGCAGCACCGCCAGGAAAAAGGCTATCGACGCGGTCCGGGAAAGCCGTTTCCGCTCGGTTACCCGCGGCAGCAGGGTCGGACGGGAATTGTCGTGGAACCGGGTATGGGCCGCGGACACGGCCAGGGCCAGGACAAGGAAAAAATAGAGACCGTTGGCGCCGAGCTGCAGGTTGAAATCCACCAGGGAGTGCAGCAGAATCGACAGCACGGCCGTAAGACTGGCGGCAAAAAGATAAATCGCGGTGCGGTCATGCCGGCGGCCATAGGAGCGATAGGAATACCGGACGATACCGGCCAGGGCCGCCGCCATCAGGACTACCAGGACGATTCCACCGGTGGCCATGAATCCCAGATAATCATTGTGGGCGTATTCCAGGACGGCCGTACCCGGCAAGGTCCGGTACAGGGGGTAAATATCCCGCATGGTGCCCAGGCCCGTGCCGAACAGGAAAAAATCAGCGATGATTTTCAGATGGTCCGCCCAGCGATCCAGGCGGGCGACCTGGATCTCTCCGCTGGCGTTGCGGATCTGGCTGAACCGCTCGAAGATCATGTTCCAGACATCGGTGCCGGTCAGCACCAGGATACATATAAAAATAAACGCCGTCACCAGGGCGGTTTTTTTGGTAAAGCTGCGCCGCGTCAGCCACACGGACAGCACCCCCATGGACAGGGTTAAAGAAAGAATGCCCCCGCGGGAAAGGGTGACAAAGACCGAGGTGCCGATGAGGATGGCGGCGGTTCCATGCAGCAGGTAATGGTTGAACCGGGGATGCGAAAAAAAATCCCGCAGACGCTCTTTCCAGGAAGCCGCCCGCGTGCCCGGACGGCTCAGCAGAAACAGGACCACCACCAGCGGGAAAATCATCTCCATGAGACCGGCGTAGTGATTGCGGTTTACATAGGGTCCCACGGATTGCAGTCCATTGACCGACTCGCGGATCCAGAACAGCTTCTCATGGGGAAAAAAGGGGTAGTTCAGGTAACGGCTGACCAGCTGCACAATTACAAACAGGGAGAGCAGACCGGCCAGCACGGTGATCACGTTCAGCGTCCGCATCAACCGACGGCGGTCGGCCAATAGCTGCACGGCCACCACGTAAAAAACCAGGTAGGACAGAAACCGGGCCAGTTCCAGGAGGGTGGCCCGGGGATGGAGGGACAAAGAGATCCAGGCCGAAGCGTCAACGGCGGCGGTGGTATGGTGATAAATGCGCCCGGCTTCCGGCGAGAGCAGCCGGACCAGGCCGGCGGGCAGCGGCAGGATCTGCAGAAAGATATACCCCGCGATGAGCAGCAGCGGAACCAGGCCGGGCGGATAATACAGAGGGGCGGATCGGTTCGGCAGAAACAGCAGCAGCGCGGCCGCCCCGATCAGAATTTCCATGACCGCGTATGACCAGGCTTCAACCGTGCCAAAGGCCAGCGGCGCAAAAATTAATACCGCCAGAAAGCAGTAAAAGGCCCCTTGTCGATTTTGATTTGCAAAACCCAAGCCGGTCAGAATTCCGATAGGTCGATTATAATAAGCCTGTAAAAAATCTTTTTACAGGCAGTGTTACGTTTTAAGTGATTAAGTGTTTAAGCTGCCGCGGGAACACTGAAGAGCCTGCCCTGGACCCCGATCCGGGGCTTCCCCTACACGTCCTTTGTATCCTTGGTTCAAGATTCCCACCCCGCCTCCGGCGGGCAAGCGTTCCGTTGCGCTCCTCGGAATGACGTGTGTATGGCCGGACGCTCACCGGAATGACGGGTCGGCGCGGGGGTGTTATGTTTTATCCGCGTAATAACCGCTGTAATAATTGTAATAGTGATAGCCGCCCTCTTTCCGGTCATCCACGGCATTGATGACATAGCCCAGGGTGCGGGCATTGATGGTGGCCAGCATTTTTTCCCCGCGTCGCAGGGATTCATAAGTGGACACGCCGGAGCGGATCACCAGCAGGGTCTGGTCCACCACCTTGCTGATCAGGTTGGCGTCGGTCACGTTCATCATGGGCGGGGAATCGATGATCACATAATCGTAGGTTTCCCGCATTTCCTGCAGCGTGGTCTCCAGGCGGGACGAGATCAGCAGTTCCGACGGGTTGTGCGGTACCGGGCCGGCCGGCATGATATGCAGGTGCGGCAATTCGCCGTCTTCATGAATGATCATCTCGGTCTGCCCGGCCAGCCAGGAACTCAGTCCGGAGTCATTGGCCACCCCGAAAATATCATGCAGCCGGGAGCGGCGCATGTCGGACTCGATCAGCAGCACCCGGCGTTCGGACTGGGCAAAGGTGACCGCCATGTTGGCGGCGGTCACGGTCTTGCCGGTGCTGGGATTCATGCTGGAAATCAGCAGACTGCGGGGCGCACCGTTCGGCGAGGACAACAGCACGGCCGTACGGAGCGACTTGTAGCTTTCCGCGATCACCGACCGGGGTGACTTGCGAACAATCTGTTCCACGGGATACTCCGAATCCTTCAGCAGCGGCACCGTGCCCAGCACCGGCAGGCCCAGGCGGGGCTCGGCGTCTTCCACCGTTTTAACGGTGTTGTCCAGGTACTCCAGGAAAAAGGCCAGCCCCACCCCCAGCATCAGGCTCAACAACCCGCCCAGCATCAGGGTCCGCTTGGGGCGCTTGTTCTGGGGAAATTCCGGCACGGAAGCATCTTCCACCACCCAGACATCAATGGGCTGACTGGTATCGGTGACGTCAAACTCCTTGATCCGCCGCAGCATGCGGTCATACAGCAGGGAATTGACATCCACGTCCCTTTTCAGAATTTCATACTGGATCAATTTATCGTTCATCAACGAGGCGCTCTGCTTGGTTTCTTCAAGCAAAATATCAATAATTTCCGCCTTTTCCCGGGCCAGCTCATACTTGTTTTTCAGGGACTGGATCACCCCGTCCACTTCATTCCGCAGGGCGAACCGCAGCGATTCCAGATTATCCCGGGCCCGGACCATGCGGGGGTGCTTTTCCCCGATGGACTTGGACAGTCTCTCGATCTCGTTTTCCTGGTCAAGAATCTTTTTCCGCAGGGAGCGGACGGTTTCGCTTTCCGCCACCGCCGGCAGGTTAATGGCTTCGGATAGAGAGATGCCCCGGATTTCCTTGTACAGGGATTCCAGCTCGCCCACCTCGGCCTGGGCCCGGGTCAGGCGATTGCTCAGCTCGGCGATCTTGGCGGGGAACATGGCCTCCTCGTCGCCCACCGTGTATATGTCCTGCTCTTTTTTGTATTGCTGCAGCTTCTGTTCACTGGCCTGGAGTTTTTCCTGCTGCAGGGCGGCCTTTTCTTTCAGCCACTCCAGGGTTTCGGCCGTGGATTCGGTGCGCATTTCCAGCAGAAAGCCTTTATAGGCCGCGGCCACCGTGTTGGCGATGTCGGCGGCCAGCTGCGGATTGCTGGACACAAAGGAGACGTTGACCACGTTGCCGCCGTCCCGGTCGCTCTCCACGGTAATCCCTTCGCTGATCATCACCACCAGGGTGTTGATGCGCTGCTCTTCTTTCTCGGCTTCGGTCATTTTTTCGCTGTCCGCAAGCCGATCATCGTCGCCGATGCCGGCCAGTCTCAAGCCGACCGCGAAAAGGTCCTGGAACCAGTTGATCACCTTGTCAAAAATCGACATTTCCGGTTCCATTTCAGGCAGGTATTGACGGTAGGTCTCATCCAGGTTCAGCTTTTCCACCACCTGGCGGGCCACCTTTTTGCTTTTGATCACCTGGGTCTGGGTGGTCAGAAAGCCGGGATTGCGGCCCAGGCGATGCTCGGTCAGCAGGGTGGGCGTGGTGTCAGGCTCGATGAGCAGCTTGGCCGTGGCGCCGTACATGGGCTCACCGGAAAAGGCCCGGATAATGATCAGCGGAATACTCACGGCCAGTACCAGCAGAATGACATATTTCCGGCGCTTCAGTACCCGCAGATAATCTTTTAAATGGACTTCCTGTTCCTGGATCTCGGGATTATTTTCCATGCGTTTCGACTCCGAACCTTAAACCTTGAACCTTAAATCTTAAAAATAACTTTCCGGCACCACAATCACATCATTCGGCCGCACCACCTTATCCATGCTCACATCCTTGATCAGGTGCTCCTGGCCGTCCCGCGTCCGGATGATCCGGGTCCGGGACGGCGCGGCCTTGTCATTGGGACCGCCGGCCATGGTCAGGGCCTTGATCACGGTCAGACCTTTTTCATAATTGTAGACATCCGGGTTCTTGACCTGGCCGCTGACGTAAAAAACCTCTTTTTTGGGAATATAAACGTGGTCCCCGTCCCTGACCTCGATATTTCCGGCTGCCTGTCCCTCTTCCATGAGCCGGGACAGATCGATGCGCACCGGCGGCTCGGTTTCCGGAGCGGACCGATGCTGGATAACGGCCGTGTCCGTGGCATCGCGGTTCAGACCGTCGGCCTGTGAAATCAGTTCCAACAGGGTGGTCCGGCCCTGGATCTCATAAACACCGGGTTTTTTAACCTCTCCCAGGATGGTCACCTTGCGGCTGCGGAAATCATCGATGAATATATTCACCTGGGGATTGACGATATAGCCGTCGGCCAGCAGTCCTTCAATTTTCTCCTCCAGCTCTTTGACGCTGAGGTTGTTCACGGACACCTGACCCAGCAGCGGCAGGGAAACCATACCATTGCCGCTGACGCGGACCGTTGTTTTCAGGTCCGGCTGTTCATACACGGTTATGGTCAGCACATCGCCCTCCCCGAGCTGGTAATTCTGGGAATCGGCGGCAGCAGCAGGCAGTTGCCCGCTCAAAAGACAACAACAGACCAGGCAGACAATCATCCATTTTACGGACACAGACTTTATGATCATGGTTTTACTCTTTACAATCACCGACCAGCGGCGATTCTGCTTTCAAGTTCGGTTGACGGCAAAAGACACAAAGTTAAACTATTATTGTCCTGCAAGACCGCGGTAAATGCAAGAATAAATATACAAAAGACGGCTCAAAGAGCCGTCTTTTAAGGGGTTTGCTCCGGCATAGTTACTGCCGCGGATAGCGGGTGTCCGGTCTTACGTATTTTTGTTCAAGATTCCTTCGTCGCTGCGCTCCTCGGAATGACGTGTTGTTGTGCTGGCGCTCACCAGTATGTTCTGTTCCAAAACCCGTCCCTATCCTACGTCATTGCGAGGCCCGCCTTAGCGGGCCGCGGCAATCTTGACCCTCTGCGAAGCGACGACTCCACCCCTTAAAAACGTAAAACTTAATCACTTAACACTTAATCACTTAAAACTATCCACTTAAACCTCAAACCCAAAACCTGCTACCGATAAAGATTAGCCCGCAAAAAGACCGTATTATCGTCATAATCGTACACTTCGTAATTGGAATCCCGCTTGGTGTAGATATAGGACAGATCAAAGGACAGCCACTTGTTAACGTCATACTTGAGGGCCGGCGAGACATTATATTCGGTGTCTTCCCGCACCTTCTGCGTCCGCAGATCCTCTTCATAACCGTATTCATCAAACATGACCATGGCATGACAATTCAATCTCAGCTTGCTGGTGATGTCATAATCCAGGGCCACGCCCAGCAGGTTGGTAAGGATATGCGTCGGGGTATTGGCGATCAGGTTGTCCACATCCACCCGGGAGCCCAGGGCTTCGTCATAGCGGCGGGAGGCGTTGACGGAAACGCCTGTCTTGGCGGTCAGATCGTAGTCCAGGGACACCCCGGCCATCCAGGTATCCACGTCCGAAAGCTCGGAAGCGTCATAGGTTTTCCTGCCATAACCGCCCTTTAACCGGCCCCGGGATTTGCCGGTGATTTCCCAGCGCACACCGCCGTAAAACTGGTGTTCATTGTTATCCAGGTCATTATCGCTGTAATAGATATTGGCGTAATCATACTCGGCAAACAGCGCCACCTTGGATGTCAGGCGGAAAGATCCGGTCAGGCCCCAGATATTGTCGACGCGGTTGGCATGATCGTTTTCAGAGGCGTCATAACTCAGAATATAGTTGGTATATTTCATACCCACTCCCAGCTTGTGGGTCAGGTCAAGGTCGGCCGTAGCCCGGGCCAGGTTGGCATGATACTTGTCATCAATGGTAAAATTCCGCGAGGATAGCGAATCATGGGTCCGCTTGTACTGCTCGATGAACCGCAGCAGCAGCTTGTTGCGGGTATTATAATGAAAGTACCCGTCCACCCGGTGGCTGACCATGTTGTCGTCACTCTGGCCCTCGTAGAACTCGAACTGCGGGCTATAGAGCAGGTAGCCCTGGTAGCGGCGGTCGGTGACGGGAAAATTCGGCTGCACCGCCAGCCCGCCGGGCGCGGCCGTGGTAGTGGACACCTCGATCAGCCGCTGGCAGCTTCCCGGCAACGCCGCCCAGATTCCGGGCGTCACATAGGTCGCCCAGACATCTTCCTCGTTGTCCTCATCCCAGGTCTTGTACAGGTTGGACTTGTACATCTCGGTCACCGACAAAAAGCCGTGCAGCCGGCCGCACCCTTCAAATACCTGGCTGCCGCTGATGCGCTCCTGCGGCTGAATAAACCGGGGGGCCCGCTTTTCCCGGGAATGACAGACCTCGTCGTCACAGCCCGAGGCCGCCCGGATGGTGTTATTGTTCATCAGCAGCCCGGACACCTTCTGGTCCGGCGCGGGCAGGGCCGTCACGGTAACCTTCTTTTGCCGGGACGGTCCAATATCTCCCAGGTTCCAGGCAACGGTCGTCTTGTCGTGAACGGGAGTATCCTGTTTTACCGTGGCGGCACCGGCATCGCTGCTGCCGGCATTCTGCAATTGCAGGCCTTCACCCAGGATATTTTCACAAACCACGTCCGTGGCCGTGGCGCTGCCCTGGTTGACGACGTAAATGGTCCAGGTCATGGGCATGCCCGGAATAATCCGGCAGGATTCCGGGGTTACCCGCAGGGAGAGATCGGCATACTTGTTGAACAGGGGTTCGGCATGGACCGTGACTTCCCGTTTCCTGATATCAAACGTTTCGTCGCTTTCGCTCTGCTGCCGCATCCTTTCCGCGGCCAGTTCGTGAATAAAGCTTGCGGTGGTGGTCATGTCAGCCGGTGTGGCACATGTCTTGCGCAATTTAAAGCGCAGGCTGCCGCCTTCGGTCAGGCGCTGCTCCATCCACTGGGAATCCATGCCAAAGGAAAAATCAACCCGGCCTTCATCGGCATCAGAATCCACCCGGGGACGCAGGCCGTTGAACCCGGTCGCTTCCAGGTCCCCTAGGTAGGTATAATGGTTGCCGGTATTAAGACTCACATCCAGGTCATAATAATCATCCGGCCGGGTCTTGGTGAGCTTGACCTCGGCCTGGTATTCCCCGCACTCTTCCACCATGTCCGGCAGTTTCAGCAGCAGGTCCACTCCCAGGTTGGCGCCGCTGCCACTGGGGTCCATCCGGGGCGGGCGCAGCACCACTGGTGTGGGGGAAGCATGGAAACGTTCGCCGCATCCGCCGGCATATTCGGGGCTGAAAAGAATGGCCCGCTTGGGCAGGGTCCGGGTCTCTTCCGAATCCAGGGCCATGTCAAAATGCAGGGTCAGCGATTGGCCCGGTGAAAGCTCCTGGCCGCAGATAAACATGCCGGTGTCCGGATCATACCCGAAGCCGTCGGACACGTTACTGACCGCGGCGGAGAAGGCTGCCAGGTTGGAACCCACCACCAGGTCCGAAGCCGGTCCCTGGCCGACATTGGTCAGGTTGATTTCCACTGGATTGGTTTCACCGGTGGCGATTTGATCCGGGTTGGCCGAAACCGCGTAGCGGATTTCCGGTATGGCCATCCTTACGGAAACGTAATAAGTCTCCTTGGCGAGGACGGCGTACAGTTCGTCCGTATGAACGGTGAGGGAAAGTTCGTCGCAGGCCGCGACTTTCAGATCAAAAGTATAGGAGTAGGTCTCTTCTCCTGTGCCTTCCCCGGTGGGCGTAAGTTCGGCGATATTGACCCGGATTTTCCGGCCATGGGGATCATAACGGGGCGCCAGGTTCTCTCCGGAAAGGTTGCCCTGGTATACCAGGCCCATCCCCCATTCTACACCGACTTGCACATTGTTCAGAGTTTCGGGATAGGTATTGGCAACCTGCACCCGGAACGTGACCACGTCGCCGGGGTTGGTCTCTGGAGAAGAGGTGGGCGCTATTTCCTGGTCATTAACGGCAATGGCCTCCAAGGTAGAGGTAATGCTCTGGGAAATAACCGACCGTGAGGATGCTGGCGGATTGGATTTATCGGCCGCCGCGGCCGGCTGGATAGCCAGCAATATCAGCAGAAGAAAAAAAATTACAACAGAACCGGACCGCACACAACCAGTAGTAAGCTTCATGGTTTGTCTCTCAGGTATGCTTTTTTTTGAACAAAAATTTTCTGTTCGATTATTATTTTCCCCCCGCCGTAACTGCCACCCATAATGAGCATCAACAGCAGCTTCTGACGCAGGCGCCATCTCCCCACGATCACCACTGCTGTCGGCGCCTTCTGCTACCGCCGGAAAGCGTCATTGAAATCAACAATCACTGTGGAATAAATTACGGCTGGATCGGGCTGATAACCCGCCCCCCCCTGCTATTGCTGGACTCGGCAACACCGATGCGCGACACGCCGATCTCGAACATGGCCGGCTGGGGCATCGATTTTCTTGAATACATGTAGCCGGTAGCTTCTTCGCCGGGTGTTTCCCCGGCGCCCCCCTGATACACGGCTACCACCGTTGCCGGCGGAATATTGAACCAGCGCACCACCTGGACGACCAGGTTCCGGTTCGCGCCTTCTTCCTTCAGCGCCCCCAGCAGATCGGACTTGGAATACCCCTGCTGCAGCATGAAATTACAGGTCTCGTAAATATTGCCGCTGCTGTTCTCCCATTGCACCACGTATCCCAGGACGGTGCGGGGAGAAATCCCGTTGTCTGCCAGCGCCCGCAACGCGCTTTCCGAAGGCATGGGCCCCTGCATAACGTGAAAGATCACCTCTTCTTCGGCGACACCGGCCTTCAAAAGACCGTTGACGATGGCCGTGTGAGAAACCTCGTTCCGGAGAGCGGTGGCCATGATTTCCGAGACGGGGACCTTTTCCTTGACCAGCATCTGGATGGCCGCAGCCGCGTCTCCCTGGTCAAAGGCCGATTGGGGCAGGGTTTCACTGTAAGTTCCGGCCGCGTCTTCAGCGGCGAGGACGGCAGCCGGCAGGCTGATAATCACCGCCAGGGCGACGGCGATCAGGATTTGCTTGTACATATCATCCTCCTGAATCAGGAAATAACATCTATAAATAACGGCGGTATGTATCGCCGCGATATCAATATTGTAACAACTGTATCGTCACCGATATAATCAGTCAAT
>CAYTQK010000043.1:0-4040 GCA_964439745.1 uncultured Desulfobacterales bacterium | reverse complement strand
TCGCCGCGATATCAATATTGTAACAACTGTATCGTCACCGATATAATCAGTCAATCATAATAGCAGAAAAATTAATTTTTTTCCATGTAAAAAAGCAAATACATGGCCCGGCAGCCGGCAGCCCCGTCTGCTTATTGTTGAAGAATATGTACCTGATCCGGCCTCAAAAAGCAACACCCATGCCAACTATCGGAGCATCCGGGTATTCTCCCGCATGGATTTTCCCTGGATTTGCCTTTCGTTCCTTGGAACAAGATTCCTTCGTCGCTGCGCTCCTCGGAATGACGTGTTGATGGCCTGCGGCTCCTCGGAATGACGGGTTGATGGCCTGCGGCTCCTCGGAATGACGGGTTGATGTGCAGGTGCTCACCGGTATGGCCTTCGGTTATTCCTCCTGATACCCAAAACCTCAAATCCACAACCCGTCCCTATCCTACGTCATTGCGAGGCCCGCCTTAGCGGGCCGTGGCAATCTCGTCCATCCGCGAAGCGACACCCCCCGCTTAAATCTTAACACTTAAAACCCAAAACCTGCCAACCTACACCACCTCCCGCAGCTTTTCCGCCACGTACTCCTGCTCTGCGGCGGTCAAAAACGCGTTCATGGGCAGGCTCATGATCTCGGCACTGACTTTCTCGGCCACCGGAAAATCCCCCTCCCCCAGCCCCAGGTAGGAGAAACACTCCTGCAGGTGCAGGGGCATGGGATAATGCACCGCCGTGGGAACACCCGCGGCGGTCAGTTTCTCGCGGACCTTCTCCCGCTCCGGCAGGCGGATGGAATACTGGGCCCAGACCGAGGTGCGGTCGTCCCGGACCGTCGGGGTAACAACCAGGTCGCGCAGCAGTTCGGTATACCGGTCGGCCGCCAGCCAGCGGGCCTTGATCTCGTCGTCATAATGTTCCAGCTTGGCCAGCAGCACGGCCGCCTGGATCGTATCCAGGCGGCCGCCGATGCCGATATATTTATGCCGGTACCTTTCCCCCTGGCCGTGCACCCGCAGGCTGCGGATCTTTTCGGCCAGGCCGGAATCGCCGCAGAACACCGCCCCGCCGTCGCCGTAGCATCCCAGGGGCTTGGCCGGAAAAAAGCTGGTGCAGCCCAGTTCGGAAAGGTTGCAGCTCTGCCGCCCCTTGTAGGAAGCGCCGAAGCTCTGGGCGGCATCCTCGATCACCGGAAGATTGTGTTGTGCCGCCACCGCCTTGATCTCGTCCATGTCCGCCGGCTGGCCGAACAGGGAAACCGGCATAATGGCCCGGGTCCTGTCCGTAACGGCCGCCGCGATCCGGCCGGCGTCGATATTATAGGTGTCTTCCTCGATATCCACGAAAACCGGCCGGGCGCCCAGGTGGGCAATCATCTCGGCCGTGGCGATAAAGGTAAACGGGGTGGTAATGATGTCGCCCCCCGGCAGAACATCCAGGGCCATCAGGGCCAGCTGCAGGGCGTCGGTCCCGGATGAGCAGGCAATGCAATGCCCGGCCCCGGTAAACTCGGCCAGGCTGGTTTCCAGCTCTGCTACCTGGGGGCCCATGATGAATTGGGAATTTTCCAGCACCCCGGCCACGGCCGCGTCAATTTCCTTCTGGTAAAGGCGGTACTGGTGATTCAGGTTGGCAAAATCGATTTTCATTGATGGTCCTTTGTTTGCGATTGTTCATTCGTTCTTCTGTTGTTCAAGATCGCCACGCCCCGCTTCGCGTGGCTCGCGATGACGTGTTGCTGTTCAGGCGCTCACCGGTATACTTTCGTACCTCGGGAATTATTCAGAGCAAAACGAAAAAGTCTGCAGCCACGTCATCAACTGCGGAAGATGATTCTGCAAAGCATCCCAGACAATGGCATCATCCACGGAATCATAGCCATGAATAATGCGGTTCCGCATACCGATGATATCGCCGACTTCCGGATGCTGCTGCTTGTATTCGGGAACAATATGATCAAGCCTGTTGAGGGCTTCGCCGAGTATTTCAAATTGTCTTTCGACTGCGGGCCGTAAAGAAATCCCTCGCGTAAAATCGACAATCGCCTCACAGGCCTGTAACGCGTCAAGCAAATATTTTGAAGCTTTATCCTGCATAAACAGGCTCCCGTGATGCTTCCACTGCTTTTTTAAAATAAAAATTACGAATGGAGCGGGGCGTAATTAAATCCACCTGTCTGCCCAGGATCTTTTCCAACCGCTCCGCCAAGGAAAGATAACGGCCCAAAAGACCGGACGAAGCATCGGTCTCATCAAATTCCACGAGAAAGTCGATATCACTCTGATCAGGATCAAAATCTCCCCGGGCCGCTGATCCGAAAATCTCCAGGCGTCTGACCTTGAGTTGACGGCAGATATCAGCGATCTCTTGCTGATGCTGTGCAATTATATCAATCATTTTCCGGCCCCGCTGGAGATTCCTATATCAATAGGGATGATAATTGATCATACCATATTATCCGGTTCGATGCACCTGATCAGGACAAATGCCAGGACAGCGGTTCCGGGATGCGGCAATGAGGCCCGCCTTAGCGGGCCGTGGCAATCTCGTCCATCCGCGAAGCGACGACTCAACACCCAACACCCTTAACCCTTAAACCTTAAACCTACTCATCCCTCCCCCCGTCCCAGCTCTTCCCGCACACCGCGCAGACAAAATCATCATCCAGGCGTTCGCCGCATTCACACACATACCCGATCAACCGGCCGGGGTTGCCCACCACCAGGCCGTGATCCGGAACATCCCGGGTCACCACCGCCCCGGCCCCGATAAAGGCGTATTTGCCGATGGTCACCCCGCAGACAATGGTGCAGTTGGCCCCCAGGGTAACATGGGCCTTGACCCGGGTCGGCCGCACCTGATCCATTTTGCGGATGGCGGCCCGGGGATTGTAGATATTGGTAAAGACCATGGAAGGACCGCAGAAGACATAATCTTCCAGGGTGACCCCCTGGTAAACGCTGACGTTGTTCTGAATTTTACAGCCGCGGCCGATGCTCGCTTCCGGCCCGATGACCACGTTCTGCCCGATGTTGCAGTCCTCTCCGAGGCGGCTGTTTTTCAGCACGTGGCTGAAATGCCAGATCTTCGTTCCCCGGCCGATTTCCACCGGCGCGTCCACCACTGCCGTGTCATGCACGA
The DNA here is from genome assembly GCA_964439745.1 of uncultured Desulfobacterales bacterium. Lineage (GTDB taxonomy): Bacteria > Desulfobacterota > Desulfobacteria > Desulfobacterales > Desulfosudaceae > CAYTQK01. Next base: position 914 of record CAYTQK010000043.1, on the reverse strand, counting down.
ATACTCCTTCCGGCAGCGATTGACGGGCGTCTTGTGCCGCCGCGGCCTGGCGCACGCCGGAAGCGGAAACATCCAGACCCGCGACATTGGCATCGTCCCGGAATTCCTTGTCCCGCTTGTTCAACGACTGCTGGGCGGCATTGAGCACCGACAGCACCGTCAGCCCTTCCCGGCCGTCGGTCTGCGGCACCTGACCATTCCGGATGCAGTCCAGAAAATGCCGGCACTCTTCTTTCAGGGGTTCGGCCTGGGGCACCTCCGCCCGCTCCGGTTCGGCCCGGGCCGGCACGGGCACATTGTTTTCCCAGCGGATCTGGTGGGGATAGAGCAGCAGCTTGTCCGGCCAGGCCTGGGTGTCGTCAAACACGGCCATTTTCTTGTCGCCCACCACCACCAGCTTCTGCTCCTTGAAGGGGTGCAGCCAGGACACGAAAATATGGGCCTGGAGCCCGGACGGAAAATCCAGGTGGGTGGTGGTGACATCGGCAATGCGGCGATGCAGGTAATTGCCGGCCGTGGCCGTGACCCGGTCGGGCTGCTCCCCGGCCAGGGCCAGGATCATGGAGATGTCATGGGGGGCAAAAGACCAGAGAATGTTCTCCTCGCGGCGGATCTTGCCCAGGTTGAGCCGGTGGGAATAGATATAATTGATGCGCCCCAGCTCGCCGGCCGCGGCCAGGCTCTTCAGATGCATGAAACTGGGATGGTACTGCAGCAGGTGGCCCACCATGAGCACCAGGTCCCGCTCCTCGGCCAGGGCGATCAGCCCCCGGCCCCGGGCCTCGTCCAGCACCAGGGGCCTTTCCCCGTAGACGTGCTTGCCGGCCAGCAGGGCCTCCCTCGCCCCGGAGTAATGGTTTTCTGCCGGGTCTGCTATGACGATGCCCGCACTCGCGGCTCCGGACCGCCCGACC
>CAYTQK010000042.1:0-16712 GCA_964439745.1 uncultured Desulfobacterales bacterium | reverse complement strand
CTTTGAAGCCGGCACCCGCACCGGTGTGACCATCATGCGCTGGGACGCCCGCAAAGTGCAGTGGCTGTTGACGGAAATCGCCCGTCAGCCCGCAGTCGAATACCTGATGATCACGAATCAGAAGGGGAAAATCCTGGCCCACAGCAATCCCGATTTCACCCATCATACCAACCGCCGCATGGGGGATCTGCCGCACCGGGATTCGCCGACAGATGTCGGACACCACCGGATACAGCTGCATGACGGGGAAAAAATATTCGAGGTTTACAAGCAGTTCACCCCGGCCCGGCCCGGCCAGAAACCGGCGGCTTACCGGAATGTATCAAATTTGCCGCCGGCTGACTATTTTGAAAAACCGCCTTCCGACTGGTGCCGCCGCCTGTTCTACAGCAACGGCCGCACCGCCCCGGACAAACATTACATTTTTGCCGGGCTCGACATGGGCAGCGCCGAGGCAGCCAGGAAAAAATATTTCCGCCATATCGTGGTAACCGGTGTCACGCTTTTCCTGATCGGCGCCACCGCGATTATTGCCTTGTTTGCCTTGCTGGCCTACCGTTCGGCCCGGACATCTTTCGCCCGGGTCAAGGCCTTTGCCGACGAAGTCGTGGCCAATATGCCGGCCGGCTTGATCACGGTGGCGCCGGACCGGACCGTGGCCTGGCACAATAAGAAAGGCGGGGAAATCCTGAAAAATTTTTCCGGGAATACTGATCACCTCACCATGGCGGATTTCCCCCCTGATTTTCGCACCGCCACCGAAGAGGCCATGTCCACCCAGCAGAGCGTATCTTCCGAAATCCAACTGTCCGGTCCGGAGGGGAAATCCATGGTGCTGGATCTGAGCGTTTCTCCTATTCAGGAGGAAAGGGGAACCATTGCCGGCTACCTGCTGCTCTTTAAAAACCTGACCAGCATCCGCAACCTGGAAAAAGAGGTGACCCGGAGCAAACGCCTGGCAGCCATCGGCAAACTGGCCGAAGGCGTGGCCCACGAAATCCGCAATCCCTTGAGTTCCATCAAGGGGCTGGCCACCTATTTCAAGGAGAAACTCGGCGAAAGCGCCACCGCCGACACCCTCATCAGCGAGGTGGAGCGGCTCAACCAGGCCGTGGCCCAGCTGCTGGAATTCGCCCACCCCATCGCGGTCACCCTGACCCCGGTATCGTTGCAGGAAATGCTTGACCATTCCCTGCGATTGGTTGAAAATGATTTGCGGAAAAAGCAGATTCAATACCAGACCGTTCTGCAAACCTCCCGCACAGTGGTTGAAACTGATCGAGATCGGATGACCCAGATTTTATTGAATCTCTATCTGAATGCCATTGAAGCCATGGACGAGGGCGGCAGCCTGACCATCACCATTGCGGATGCGGAGAACAACAGCGATATTCTGATCGACGTGGCCGATACCGGCCGGGGAATTGTGGCCATTGACCTGGACCGTATTTTCGACCCCTATTTTACCACCCGCAGCGACGGCACCGGCCTGGGACTGGCCATCGTCTATAAGCTGGTGGAAACCCTGCGCGGAGATATCAGCGTGGAAAGCGTGCTCGGCCAGGGTACAATTTTTCATATCCGGATCCCCGACGGAAACGGAACCAGACACGAATGAACGACGCCAACACCATACTGGTCGTGGATGACAATCCCGGGCACCGTGCCATGCTGAAGACCCTGCTGGAGGGATGGGGATACAGCATCATCGAAGCGGATGACGGCACCACCGCCCTGGCCACCATCAAGGAACGCAGCGTGGCCATCATCCTGATGGACGTAAAAATGGTGCACATGTCCGGCGTCGAGGCGCTGGAGCGGGTGCAGGCGTATAATCCCGCCATCCCGGTCATCATGATGACCGCCTACTCCTCGGTGGAAACAGCCGTTGACACCCTTAAAAAAGGGGCCTACGACTACCTGACCAAGCCGCTGGATTTTGAAAAGCTCAAGCTCACCATTGAACGGATCATGGAACGCATGTTCCTGCAGCAGGAAAACCAGCATCTCCGGGAACGGCTGGGACAGCAATTCCAGCGGGAAAACATCGTCGGCACCAGCCCGGCCATGGTCCGGCTGCTGGAAGTGGTGGAACAGGCCGCGCCCTCTGAGGCCAACGTGCTCATCACCGGGGAGTCCGGTACCGGCAAGGAGCTGGTGGCCGGCGCCCTGCATTACAACAGCCCCCGCAAGGATTTCCCTTTCATCAAGATCAACTGTGCCGCCATCACGGAAACCCTGCTGGAATCAGAGCTGTTCGGTCATGCCAAAGGCGCCTTTACCGGCGCGGAAAAAACCAAGAAGGGCAAGTTCGTCCAGGCCCATAACGGCAGCATTCTCCTGGATGAAATCGGCGAAATGCCCCTGAACATGCAGTCCAAGCTGCTGCGGGTACTACAGGAAAAAGAGGTATCTCCGGTGGGCAGCGAAAAGACCGTCCAGGTGGATGTCCGCGTTATTGCGTCCACGAACAAAAGCGTGGAGCAGCTGCTGGACGGCGGCCAGTTCCGGGAGGACCTCTTCTTCCGCATCAATGTCGTTCATCTGCACGTCCCGCCCCTGCGGGACCGGGTGGAGGACATCCCCGTTCTGGCCCACCATTTTTTGGAAGTGATGGCCCGGAAAAACAACAAGCAGATCCTCGGCCTGACCCCCGATGCCATGGACGCCCTGCTGAAGTACCCCTGGCCGGGCAACGTGCGGGAGCTGATCAATACCATCGAGCGGGCGGTGGTACTGGCCCGCTCCGATTACCTGTCGGCCGCCGATTTTCCCCTGCTGGTCCAGAAAGTTCAGGACGAAGTTGCAGCGGAGGCCGAGGCCGGCTACCGCTCCCTGGCGGAAGTGGAAAAGGAGACCATTATCCAGACCCTGGAAGCCGCCGCGGGCAACCGCAGCGAGGCCGCCCGCCGCCTGGGCATCACCCGCAAAACGCTCCTGAACAAGCTGAGGCAGTACGACCAGGAGTGAGCCGGCCGCTGCAATCCCGATTTTATTGAATAACGGCGCCGCACTCCTCGCAGCGATAATACGCCTCACCCTCTTCCGCCGCCAGCCGCTCAAAGTCATCTCGTTTTTGGCCCGTCTCAGCGTAACATTCCGGGCAATACCCGTCTTCCAGTTCTTCGGGCTTAAGGGTCAGGTGACAATGGCGGCAGCGCAGACGGGGTTCCGGCGCCGGCACGCGCACCAGGTTTTTATGCGGACAATGATCCATGATATGGGATACCTGTGTTTTTTGTACAAGTTTGACATGTTCGCCCGGCAGCGGGCAAACGGGCTCTACTCTTCCCGGCGGGGAGCCAGGGTACCCAGGATCAGGCCGATCAGCAGAACCGGCAGGCCGATCCGAAAGAAGGCGGCCTCAAATATTCCCAGCAGCATCAGGCCGATGCCGAGGGTGCCGAGAAACCAGGCAGCAACCGGGAAGAAGGCTGTGGCCGGAACGGGCGACACCGTCTCCTCAGCCTCTTCTTCTGCTCCCTCTTCCGCCCCGGCCGCGGCAAGGGGTACTTCCGCCAGCACCTCGGCGGCGCGCCGGGCCTGGTCGGCCGGCACTTTCACGGCCACTCCCTGGGACAGCCGCAGCTGGGGATACATGCCGCCGCAGTCATCCTTGAAAATATAGGCTTCGATGCCTTCGGTCAACAGGCGTCCGCGAACAATCTCCGCCTCGATTTCCGTCATGAACACCTTGATGGTGACCAGCTCGGTCATGGCTTCTTTCCCGGCTAACCGATGGTCTCCATGGCGGCAAATTTGGGCTCGTGCAGGGGGATGAGGATATCGGCCCGGTACTTGACTTCCACCATGATGTCGTAAGCCGTGTAGGGATTGACCACCGTGCCCGGCGGTATCACCTCCATTTCCATGGCAGTGATTTCCGGGGGCGGATAAAAATTTTCCTCGATGACGCAAAAGCCGGTAATGGCCGCCAGTCCCTGGCCGGTTTCGATCCAGACGGTCAGTCCCCCCGGCGTGTGCACCGGGGTATGGGTTACGGATATACCCGGCATAATTTCTCCGTCGTCGGAAACTGTCCGGATCTGCTCGTTTTCCTCAACATCTTCGATAAAATCTTCCAGGTACCGGTAATCCAGGGGATGGGGATCGTGAATCCGCCGCAGCTCCTCCGGGTGACAATAAAAAACGGCATTGGCACACTTGTAGTCGTTTTCACAATGGTCGTTGTGCAGGTGGGTATGAATGACCACGTCAATGTCATCGGGGGTGAGACCATACCGGGACAGACCTTCTTCAAAGGTGTAAATTCTGCCGCCGATGGCTGCTTGCCTTGCCTCGGACTGAATCGGCTTCATCTCCCCGGTATCCACCAGGATGGTTTTGTCGCCGCCTTCCAGGTACCAGCAGTAGATGGGAATGGTATACGGCTGCCCGTAATCATGCTGATACGTCATCATGCCCTTATCAAATTCCTTGGTCCCCATCACAATGGGATGAATCCGGTATTTCATGATTTTGTCATGACAATGAAAATTGCCCTCCCTCGTTGGTCCGGCCGTTTTTATCCGACAATCAGGCCGGTTGCCGGACTTTTTCTACCTACCTGTTGATACAAACAATCTACCTGATTTCTGCGGAATTGACAAGGCCTTCGGAGGCAAACAACGGCAAAGAAGCAAGCCGGTGGAAATAGTAAAAGCCCGCCTGAAGCAGGCAGACTTTTACTATTGTCCTCCCTGACCAGATATCTCCTTCCGTGGAGATCGCACTGCCGCAAAAAAAACGGCCAGGTGGCGGCAGGGATATGCAAACGGCCGGGGGCTGCGCCCGCGCTCGGAAGAAAAAGCGCCAGGGGGAGATATGATGGGGTGAAATGGCGCTGTTTTCTTCCGGCGGGACGGCCCGGTCCGTTAACATCAACGAAAAATTATTGTGAAAATCCCGGGGATACCATTGCCGGCTGAATTTTCAACTATTCCCCTCAAAATTATTTCGAAAAAAACACAACAATTTTTCAATGTCAAGCGAAATTTTGTTCAATGTACAAAAAAAATGACCGGAATCATTCTATCGTCCAATTTATACGAAACAGATGAGAATGAAAAGAGGGATATCCGGGATAAACAGATGCCGCCGTCGGAACAATCAAACTACCGCGGTTTTTTCAACGAGGCCAGGAGACGATCCACCCGGTCCTGGTTGTCCGCAGAACCGATATAGGAGCGGAAAAGCCACTCCTGGGTTCTCATGGCCCCGTCCAGATCTTCGTCCAGGATCATGTTGGACAAAACCTTGGTTTCCCGCAGGCAGCGGCCGTCATAGGCGGCCATTTCCCGGGCAATGGGCAGCACGGATTCCAGCAGCTGCCCCTGGGGGAAAACGGCACTGACATAGCCCATCTTTTCCGCTTCAGCGGCGTCGTAGATACGCCCGGTCAGGGCCACCTCCCGGGCCCGCCCCAGGCCGATGATCCGCCACAAGGGGTCCATGATGGGGGTCAGGGAAAGGGCGATCTCCCGCTGGCCGAAGCGGGCTTGTTCGGAAGCATAGCGGATATCACACATCATGGTCAGGTCAAATCCGCCGGCAATGGCCGGCCCGCCGACCGCCGCGATGACCGGCTGGCTGCAGAAAAGGATGGACCGGTAGGCGCTGTGAAACAGGGAGATGAAATCATCATTGGTCTCACGCTGTATCGCCCGCACCACTTCCAGGTCGAATCCGGCCGAAAACAGGGTTTCGCCACCGGTCAGAACGATGACGTTGACCGCGGTGTTATCATTCAACTCCCGGAAAGTACCGTCAATCTCGACCAGCACCGCCGGGGAAAGGGCGTTTTTCTTTTCCGGCCGGTCGATGGTAACCACGGCCGTGCCTTGATTAATGTCTGTTTTCAGATAGGTTGACATGGCTCCCTCTTTTCTATTTTGGCCAGGGCCGCCTTATTCCGGCAGCGATTGCGCCTGGAACAGTCCCGGCAGCAGAATCAGGATAACCACGGAACTGACCGGCCCGTTCACGAAAAAAACCGCCAGCGAAAGCACATAGGTAACTGGCGACAGCTCGTTCAAAGCCAGGGAGGAAAGGGCAAAAGGACAGAAAATAAAAAAAAGAATATCCCCCAGGGCCAGAACCAGCAGCCCCCAGGCCGACCACCGCTTCATCTCCCAGGCTCCCAGGGAAAACACCAGCCAGGGAACCATGAAAAGGGCGTATTTACATCCCAGGACAAAAAGCTGGGTGTCCGGCAGGGGCGGTTCCGCGGCCAGCCAGACAAACGCCTTCAGCAGGCCCAGCCAGCCGGCCGCCCACACCCGCCAGGGATACCCGGTTTCCAGCCGCCTGGACATTATATGTAACCGTTCTTTCATTGCTTCTCCCTCACCCGCCGCAACCCGGCCGGGCTTGCTTGCTGCCGGATCGTCAGTATTCGTAAATCCGTTCTCACCTCACCGAGTCGCACGCTCCGCAGATAAGGGCACTATAATCGGTTTGCCGGGGCCTTGGCAACCCCCAAATCCGTTCTGTCGGTATCTGAGCAGTTGGCTTTGCGCAAATGCTGAATTTTTTGCCAGTCCCGGCCCAGAAGCCCGGCGGCGGTCCGATCCACGGTGATCGGGTCGAAACCGGCCACGAGTTTTCCGGCCGGCGGTTCGCACCGGCTGCCGCCGAGATGATAATCGGCCAGACCGATGCTGGCATCCAGGAGCGACAGGTCCGGGGTGCGATACCGGTTGAGGTCGCCTATCGCCTGATGCATGTCCGCATGACAGGATGCTTTTTTCCAGACGCCGGATTGCCCGCTGTAATGCGCCGGCGGCAGGGCCCCCATCATATTCTTGAGGGAACCGGTGATCTCCGAAAGGGAATGGGCTTTGAGTACCGGCAGGGAAATGACAAAAGCGGAAAAAAGAATTTCCGGGAGATAAATTTCCGGAAAAAATGCACATTTTTCGTCTGCCAGCCGCCGCAGCGGCGCCTCGTTCAGGTCGACCAGGGCGACCCGGCAATCCACCGCCAGATCGGTATAGCCCAGCCGCTCGAAAACTTCCGCGGTGGTCAGCTGAGCATCCCCGCAGCCCTCGGCGATGACGATCTCGGCCGCGGTCATCGACCGCAGATACCTGATCACTGCCCGGCAGCAATCCGGCGCGGTGGTCACCGGATGCGGCCTGTCGGTCACCAGGTTGGGCTTGATCAGAAAGCGCCTCTGTTTCCGGAACACGGCCCCGGCCTCCAGGGTCGCCAGGGCGCGGGGCACTGATTCCGCGTAGGAGACAAAATCAACCGTAATCACTGACATCTCCTTTCCCGGCGCGGAGGTACCGGTCGCACCCTTGGCCGTTCCGCCGCTCGTCAGCCTTCAACAGGCCCTGCTTGCAGAAAGACCGGCTTGTATCCCGGGGCGGTCACCACCCACTGGTCAGCCGCCGGGTACACCACCACCCCCTCCAGGTACTCCACCTTTTCTTGTTCTTCCTTGGGCAGACCGAAAAGCTCGTAAAAGATCAAATATATATTCCAATCATGGGTCACGCAGACATCCCAGCCGGCCGGCTGCGACCGACCGTTGGCCAGCCGCTGCCGCCAGAAAGCCTGCTTGGCCCGGATCACTTCCGCCGGGGGCAGGATCACGTCCGCCGGAATCTCTGCTGCAAACCAGCGGGCAAAAAAATCCGGCAGCGGCAGGTACTCTGCAAACAATCGCTGAGCGTCGGCGACATAAAAGGGCGACAGGGTCTGCTCGACAAGATTGGTCCGGGTCTGCCCCCCCGCGGCCAGAAACCCCTTATCGATCAGGTAGGCGGTTTCAATACAGCGGCCGATGTGACTGGAAAAAAGGTTCAGCCGGGTGGACACCGGAAAATTGCGGCCCCAGTCAAGCGCCTGCGTCCGGCCGGCATCGGTCAGGCTCATAAAAGGTTCGTTCATCAAATTATCAGAATCATAATGCCGGGCGGCATGCCGCATGACAATAAGGCCGCGGTCAACGCCGTCGGCAATCCGTTCGGCCGCCAGAGCGGCGGTTTTTTCCCCGGCTGTCAAGACTCGCCTCATTTACCTGTATTCCTTCATTTTATTACCCGCAAACCGCCTCGCAGGCGGCTGCCCGGGCGGATTACCATTGACTCTTCACCCTGTTTGGGGCATGATGAAAAGAATAACTTTCATTGCCACCAATACCCTGACGCGGACTGCCATGACCAACGCGCACCTTACCCAGATACCATTTTTCACGGAAACAATCAAATCCCTGAAAGATACCATTCTGACCAATATCATCCTCATCGGACAGGTACCGGCGCCCACGTTTGAGGAACATCAGCGGGCCGCCCTCCTTCTGGAGCGATTCTCCAACGCCGGGCTGGAACGCTGCACCACCGACAGCATCGGCAACCCGGTCGGCGTCATTCCCGGGACGGACCCGGACAAGCCGCCAATATTCGTGGTGGCCCACCTGGATACCGTGGTGGACAAGGATATCGAGCACAATTACACGGTTACCCGCAACCGGGTCTACGGCCCGGGCATCACCGATAATTCCGCCGGTGTCGGCGTACTGGCTTCCCTGCCGGATATTTTTACCGCCCTGAACCTCTCTTTCGCATCCGACATCGTGCTGGCCGGGGTGGTCCGCTCCATCGGCGAAGGCAACCTGGAAGGGATCAACTCCCTGGTTCGGCACTGGAAAACGCCGATCCGGGGGGCCGTCTCCCTGGAAAGCTGCGACCTGGGACGAATCAGTTATTTTTCCGAGGGACTGCAGCGGTGCGAAGTCCACTGCAGCATTCCCAAGGGAATGAACAAGAAACGCTGGTTCAGACCCAACGCCATCCTGGTACTGAATGAAATCATCAACCAGATCATGGAAATGCGGATTCCCCAGAAACCGCGTACCCGGGTGGTCATCGGCCGCATCGCCGGCGGCTTCAAACACGGGGTAACCGCTTATGACGCCACCCTCGGGTTTGAAATTCAAAGCGATTCCGTGGACATGGTCAAATCGGTCTGCGCCGACATCCGGGATATCGTGGATGGTGTCGGTCATGAATACCAGGTCAGCCTGAAGATGAAAACCATCAGCGAACAGCACCCCTCCCGGCTGAAGTTCAGCCATTCCCTGGTCAAGTCCACGGTCGACATCATGAAAAAGCTGAAGCTGGAGCCGGTCAGTGTGCCGAGTGAGTCCGAATTGTCCGTTTTTTTATCCCACGACATCCCGGCCGTCACGCTGGGAATCACCACCGGCGCGGCTTCACGGACGCCACAGAATGACAATATCCGCATTGAGCCGATTTTCAAGGGCATTGCCCAGGTGATCGGCGTCGTGCAGGCGATTGACAATGGAGTGTGCGATGAGTAAGGCCTGGATCGAGACCAACACCTTTCATCACAGCGCCTTTGCCGACCTGAACCGGCTGGTGGAAGCCAAGCAGGCCCGCGGCCTGACGATCTCCCTGTGTTTTCCCACGCTCAACGAAGAAAAGACAATCGCCAAGGAAATCGTCATCATGAAGTCTGAACTGATGCAGCGCTATCCCCTCGTCGACGAGATCGTGGTGATCGACTCCGGCTCCACCGACCGGACGCTGGATATCGCCGCCGAATACGGCGCCGCCACCCACGTGGCCGATGATATCCTGCCATCGCTGGGGCCCTGCCGGGGCAAGGGAGAAAACCTCTGGAAGGCCCTGTATGTCACGGCCGGCGACATACTGGTATACATTGACGCCGACATCAAGAACATTCACCCCCGGTTTGTTTACGCCCTGGTCGGTCCGCTCCTGCTCAACGACAACCTGCGCTTTACCAAGGCTTTTTATGACCGGCCCATTGCCCTGGATGAAAACAAGACCCTGCCCAGCGGCGGCGGCCGGGTGACGGAACTGGTGGTCCGCCCCCTGTTTTCCCTGTTCTTCCCGGAACTGGCCCAGATCCTGCAGCCCCTTTCCGGCGAATACGCCGGTTTCCGGGAAATTTTTGAAAAAATTCCCTTTCCCATCGGTTACGGCGTAGAAACCAGCATGATTCTGGATATCTATAAAAAATGGGGGCCCCATGTCATCGCCCAGGTAGACCTGGACAAGCGCATTCACACCAACCAGGAGACCAAGGCCCTGGGAAAAATGGCCTTTGTCATCATGCAGACCTTTTTCGACCGGATTGAAAAACTGGGACGGATCCAGCTGACCCGCAAACTGTTCAATGAAATGATCCAGTTTGTCCTGGTCCAGAATGAGCATATTCCCGAAGTCCACCGCTTTGCCTCGCTGGAGCGGCCGCCCATGATTGAAATCGAAGATTACCGGGAACGGTTCAAAATATGAGGTGCGACATGCAAGAGAGCCTGCTGACAGACAAATTCAAGCGCAATCTCAGCTACCTGCGGGTATCCATCACCGACCGGTGCAATCTCAACTGCCTCTATTGCCGACCCTCCGGCTGTACCGCCCGGCTGGCCCACGAGGAGATCCTTACCTACGAAGAAATCCTGACCATACTGCGGATCGCCATCCGGCTGGGTATCACCAAGGTACGGATAACCGGCGGAGAACCCCTGGTGCGCCTGGACGCCTGTCAGTTCATCCGGGAGGCGGCTGCCCTGCCGGGCCTTCGCGATGTTTCCCTGACCACCAACGGGGTGCTGCTTACCAGGCACCTGGACGAACTGCAGGCGGCCGGGATCAAACGGCTCAACATCAGCCTGGATACCCTGGATCCCCACAAATTTTACCGCATTACCGGCAAGGACGCCTTTGCCCAGGTCTGGGAAGGCATTACCGCCGCCCTGGAAGCAGGGTTTGCGCCGGTCAAGCTGAACGTAGTGGTCATGTACGGCATCAACGACAGCGAGATTTCCGAGCTGGCCGCCCTGACCCTGGACCGGCCCCTGCATGTCCGCTTCATCGAATACATGCCCACCGCCGATGATCATGCCGCCGAAATCCGCCAGCTCCTGACACCCGAAATCAAGCAGCACCTGGAAAGAGATCTGGGGCCGCTGGCGCCCATAGCGGCGACCGATACCGGCGGCACGGCCGAGCGTTTCCGCATCCAGGGCGGCCGGGGCGAAATCGGATTTATCAGCCCGGTCAGCAAGCATTTCTGCCGCACCTGCAACCGCTTGCGGCTGACCGCGGACGGCCGGCTCAAGCCCTGCCTGCTGTCCGACAAGACCCGCGACATCAAAACGCCGCTGCGGGCAGGAAAGCCGGAGGAAGAGCTGGTTCACCTTTTTCGGCAGGCGGTGCTGGATAAACCGGGATATAACGAAGACACCGCCCGGTCCGCACTGTCGCTGCCGCAGACGATGTCCGCCATCGGCGGCTGATCCCGTCCGCCTCGTCGACAGCCCGGTCGGATCGTTCATGAACTCTGGACGGATGGAATGAAGCCCATATATATCGAGCTCCGGCGCACCGCCCGGCGTATCGCCGCCTGTCAGCCCGCCCCCGACTTTTACCACGATTTTTCGTTATCCGTTGGCCGGTCCCGAAGACTCTTTCAGGACGATCCGCTGGTCCGGCGGCTGCGGGAAATTGTCCGGGTTGAAACGCGGGATAACATGGGCCATGGACTGGCGCACGCCAAAACAGTGGCCCTGGACGCCGGCACCATCACGGCCATTGAAACCGGGCAGGCCGATTTCGGGGAACCGGAAAGCCGCCATGCCATCCGGATGGCCCATTGCGCCGGTCTGCTGCATGATATCCGTCGCCGCCAGCCGGATCACGCCGAAAAAGGCGCGGCAGCGGCGCGGGAAATTCTGAGCAAAGAGGAAAACCTGGCCCCGGTGGATGTCGAGCGCATTGCTTTTGCCATCGCCCACCATGAAGCCTTCAAGGAGTACCAGCCGCCGCGGTCCATAGAGGGCCGGATTCTGGCCGGCAGCCTCTACGACGCTGACAAGTTTCGCTGGGGACCGGACAATTTTACCGACACCGTCTGGGACATGCTTGCGGCCAGCCCCATCCCCCCTGCGCCGGAAAAATTCGCGCGGCTGTATCCCCGGGCCATGGCCTATATTGCCCGCATCAAAACCACTTTCCGCACGCCGGTCGGCCGGCAATACGGACCGCAGTTCATCGATATCGGACTGGATATCGGCGACCGGCTCTGGAACCACCTCCGGGAACAGATCCCGGAGACGGAATAAAAAAGCCGCGGAAAGAGGGAATCAGCCGGCCTGGTACTGGCGGGCCAGGGGCGCATACAGGGAATCCGGATACTCCTTGGCCAGGCGGGCGAACAGCGCCCGGCTCTGCTGGACCTTTCCCATTTGATCATAGATCCGGGCCAGATTGAACAGGGCCTGGTCCTGGGGAACCAAACGCTGATCTTCCGTGATCTGCCGGAACGCCTCGGCCGCCTCTTCGGTTTTTTCGGCCGCTTCGCAGGCATATCCCAGCCCCTCCAGGGCCAGACGCCGGAAGAGAGGCGTTCCCCTAAAGTCTGACGCCAACTGCCGATAGGTTGCCATGGCCGCTGCCGTGTCCCCGCTGCGGTAGCAGGCGTCGGCATAATGCAATCCGGCGATTTTGCCGGCCAGGCTGCCGCCATGCTCCTGATAAAGAGACTGGTAGCGGTCCCGCAGCGCGGCCGATGTTTCAGCGTCCGGACCGGAGGCGGCGGCCTCGTTCATGATGGCTGCCAGCTGGTTGGCGGCCGAGGCTTCCGACTTTTCATTCCAATAGGCAACAGCGGCAGCGATCACCGCCGCCACCAGAACCAGCCCGGCCGTCGTGACCACGACCCGTCGATTGCGGCTGACAAAAGCGGCACCGGCCTGCAGCATCGCCATAAACCGGTCCGGTTTTTCCAGTTCCCGTTTTCTATGCAGAGAAACCCTGCTGATTTTTGCCATGGCAAGGATCCTTACGTTATGCAGTTATAAAAAAGCCTTGATCCGCTCCCACCCCTCGGCGGGAATCTTGGCCCCGATCACCTGGCAGACCTCGTATCCGCAGGCCGACCCCAGCATACCGCTGTCTTCAATGTCGTAGCCATTGACCAGGCCGTAGAGAAATCCGGCCGCCCATAAATCCCCGGCGCCGGTGGTATCCACCGGCGGATTGTGGGTATGGGCCTGGACCCGGTACATCTCTCCGTCATGATAGATATAGCTGCCCCGGGAACCCACTTTCAGCACCGCCAGCGGCGCCTCTTCCAGCAGATGGGCCATGACCCGCTGCTCGTCCCGGTGACCGCAATAGGCTTCGGCCTCATCTTCATTGGCAATGAGAATGTCCACGTACTGGGAGACGACTTTTTCCAGCAGTGCCCGGGTATTGTGGACCACCTCGAAACTGGCCAGGTCCAGGGAGATCCTGGCTCCGGCCGCCTTGGCCGCCCGCACCGTGGCCATCATCAGATCGGGATTGAAGAGCAGATATCCTTCCACCACGGCCACGGCGGTGTCCTCGAACAACTCCGGGGTGATTTTTTCCGGATCCAGTTCGGTCGAGGCGCCCAGGTGGGTAAACATGGTCCGCTGGGCATCCGGCGTGACCACGGAAAGAACCGTGCCCGTCGGCGCCGAGGAAGAAAACAGCCGGGGTTTGACGCGGCTGTCCCGTAGATCCGTGGTAAATTTCCGGCCGAATTCGTCCTGGCCGCATTTGCCGATAAAGGCGGCCTCGCCGCCGAGCATGCCCACCCCGACAATGGTATTGCAGGCCGAACCGCCCGAGACCACCTCCGGCTTCTCATCGGAACGGGCCAGGGCGTCTGCGATGAACTGGTCGTCAACCAGGGTCATACCGCCCTTTTCGGCCCCCAGGGCTTCGATAAAATCATCATCCCCCGGCAAAAGCAGATCCACCAGCGCCGAACCGATACCGGTAATTTTCTTCTTCCCGTTGAACATATTGGTCTCTTTCCTTTCCTCCGCGGCATCAAGAGCGGAGGGCTGGGACTTTACAGGGCCAGCTTGCCGGCCCGGTAGGCGTCCAGGTAATTCATGCAGTACTCATCCTTGCCGGCCAGGGCTTCGGCGGCCGCAATATTGGCCAGCATGCGCTGGTCCAGGGGGTTGACAATGGCGCCGTCCAGCCCCTTTAAAATGGCCATGACCATGAAACACTGGTTCATCAGCTTTCTTTCCGGCAGGCCATAGGAGATGTTGGACAGGCCGCAGGCGGTGTGAATACCCGGAAATTCCTTCATGATCCGTTCGATGGCATCCAGAAAAGCCACGCCGTAAATCCCGTTGGTGGAAACGGGCTGCACCAGGGGATCGACAAAGATATTTTCCACGGCCACGCCCTTGGCGACCAGGCTGTTGACCAGCTTATCCGCTATGGCCATCCGCTCGTCGGCCGTCTCCGGCATGCCCCCGTCGCTCATGCACAGGGCGATCACCTTCAGATCGGTCCCCTCCAGCATGGGCAGCATGGCCTCGTACCGCTCCGTTTCCAGGGAGATGGAATTGATCATGGCCGTGCCCTGATGCACCTCCAGGGCCGCTTCCAGCGCCTTGGGATCCGGGGTATCGATACAGCAGAGTGCCTCGGGCGCGGCTTTCTGGGCCGTGGTCACCAGCCACTTGAGATAATCGGCTTCCTTGCCGACAAAAATGCCGGCATTGACGTCGATAAAATCGGCACCGGCTTCATGCTGCTGCCGGGCCAGGTCGGCAATGGTCTGGGCATCTTCGGCCTTGATGGCCTCGCCCACGGCCTTTCGGCTGGCATTAATCAGTTCTCCAATAATAATCATGATTCCTCCTTCATCGGTTATTCCCGGTACCGTCTCGACAAGGAATTCCCTGTGTTGTACCGAAGCCCGCCCTACATGTCAAGAAAGGGGCGCTGCACGACAACCGCGCCGGCCGGGATATGGACAAAATTCTCCTCATCATGCGGTCCGAACAGTATTTTCCGGAAATAAGCATCCGAGCCTTCCCGGATTTCCAGTTCCTTGTCAAAAAAACGGGCGTTTTCCTCGGCCCGCCGGCGCAACGCCGCCAGATCGGCGGTGGTGGCCGAATAAATCAGGACAAAACGGGTGTAATGTTTCAACTCTTCTTTGGCCGCCCAGACGGCTTCCTCGCGGCCCACCCGGGGCACGTAATCGTTTTCCAGAAACCCCAACGGGTCTTTTTGTTCGGCCACCCACCCCGGGGTCAGGTAATAGGTGCCGGGGGTTCGGTTAAAGGTGGCCTGGTAATCCGCCCGGGAGCCCAGAAAAAAGGCGATGCAATCATGCGCCCGGGGAATGATCAGGCCCTGGGCCGGGGCCCGCACGCCGACCACCCCGTTGGAGCACAGTCCATAGCCCAGCACCAGCTCGTCCGCGGTCTCCTGCTCCTCATCCACGGCCGCCTGGATGACATGGGGCATGCGATCCGGCGTGCGGTGAAGGTTCTGCTCCAGGTAGCGCAGGCCGATGTCATCCCGGCCGCTGTCCGCCAGCAGGGCATCCAGCTCCGGCCGCAGCGCTCCGCAGGCGATGATGGCGCGGTGATATCGTTTAACCGGGGACATGATCGGCCACCTCCGGAAATTCCGTGTTTTCCACAAAGGCCATCATGAAATCGGGCCGTTCCGCCAAAGACAGGTGCTCGGCCGCCGCCAGCCTGGCTTCGATAAAGCGGCGGGAATACCTGTCCCGGAGCAGGCGCTGGGCGCCCAGCAGGCTGCAGTTGCCGGCAAAACTGATCTTTTTTTCCAGCTCGGGCGGCAGCAGGCCGATCCGGGCCAGGCTGGGCGGATGCAGGGTGTGGCCGAATCCGCCGGCCACCACCAGCCGCTCGATGTCATGCCCGGTCTCCTTGATGAACACGTCCACCGCCGTGCGGATGGCCCCCTTGGCCAGCTGCACCTGGCGGATATCCTTCTGGGTCAAGAAAACGTCCTCCCCGTACTGAAAGGCGGGCATCTCGTCAATCTCCACCAGGCAGCCGGCGACGGCCCCGCTCAGGTGGTCGGCCTCATCCGGCGGGGCCATCCGGCCGCTGGGCTGGATGACGCCCAGCTCCAGCAGGCAGGCGATCAAATCGATAAGGCCGCTGCCGCAGACGCCCCGGATCGGCGCGCCGCCGATGGTGGAATAGGCCAGGCGGCCCTCGACCACCGTCACCGATTCGACCGCGCCGATCCGGGCCCGCATGCCGCTGGACATGCCCATTCCCTCGAAAGCCGGTCCGGCCGCCGTGGACGATATCAGGGTACGGTCCTGGTCATGCAGGGCGATTTCGCCGTTGGTACCGATATCCAGGAAAAGAACCGTCCGGTCGCGGTCAAAAAAGCCCTCGCAGACCAGCATGCCGGCGCTGATATCCGTGCCCACGAAAGCATGGGCAATGGGCGGCAGGTATACCCGGGCGGCGGGATTGACCCGGGGAAAACCGAACATTTTTGCCGGGTAGTGCCGCCCGCCCGCCAGATCGACGGTAAAGGGCGTCCGGCCCAGCGGTGCCGGATCGATTTCAGCGGCAATCTGCAGCATGGTGGTATTGCCGCCGATGACAATGTCCAGAATTTCATCGGCCGCGGTGCCGGTCTGCCGGCAGATATCCTTGACAATCCGGTCAATGCCGCCGCGAACCGCTTCGGCCAGCCGGTGCAGCCCCTCCGGGGTGGAGCCTTCCTGGATCCGGGTCATGACATCATGGCCCGTTTTGATCTGGGGGTTGAGACCGGAAGCCGGGGACAGCACCCGGCCGGTTTCCACGCAGCCCAGGCTGCCCACCAGGGTGGTGGTCCCGACGCCCTGGGCGATGCCCCGGGGAGAAGCGCCCGCACGGC
>CAYTQK010000041.1:0-16929 GCA_964439745.1 uncultured Desulfobacterales bacterium | reverse complement strand
CCAGGTCGTCGGGGGAGGTCCCGTGTCCGGCCAGGCGCGGGGCATAGACCGTGTGGCCCGGCGGGTTGGGGGGCCGGCCCAGGGCCTTGACGTCCATGGGCGCCGCCATGTAACCGGGTACCAGGCCAATCCCGGCGCCGCCTTGTTCGCCGCGCGGCAGAAACGGCCGGCCGATATTCTTCTTCTTGGACTCTCCGGCAACGGCGTGATTGGCATAATCTTTTTCAAACTGGAAATCCGCCTGCTGGATCAGGTGACGGGCCGTCTGTCGGCGGACGGCCCCGGACGGTTCCGCGGCCAGCTCCCGGATGGCTTTCTGCAGATCGGACAGCGGCTCCACCTCGTTGGCGATGATGACCACCGGATTTTCCACCCGGGTCTGGAGAGAATCCGGCTGGACAAACATCTCCCGGTTTTTGATCAGCAGATTCTCCTGGCGGTGAACAATGCCAGTTTCTTCGGCGATGGCCAGAAAATTGGCGTACTTGCCATGACGGTCATCGGTCAGCAGGTGAACCTGGCCCTGGGTACAGCTGGAGTGCCGGAAAATACCGGACCGCATACTGGCCAGCCGGGTCAGAACCAGGAAGGCCCGTCGCCGGAGATCGTCTTCGGTGACCCGGTCGCCCGGCAGATTTTTCAGCAGGGCCGCAAAAAGATGATCATGGTTGACCGTGGTCATGCTGTAAATGGACTCCATGTAGCGTTCCATGAGATGAACCGCCGTTGAACGGAGCATTTTTTTGGCGGCAATGGAGTCGTCAAAACCGATCTGCGCTTTTAAGCTGATATTCTCCTGGATTACCGCCGGTTTCATGAAGCGGGCCACCGGAATCGGTTCGCCGAACCGGATGTCAATGTCGGTATCCGATATGAGCATGGTGCTTTCCGCCTGAATCTCTTCGATGGCCTTGGCGGACAGGTTTTCAAACAAGCCGCGGGTAAAGCCGCTGAGGGCGTTTTCCCGGGCCCGGCTGGGATAATAGGTAATATTGACCGGTACGAGACAGGTGGAAGTATCCACCACCGCGGCCATATCCGCGATGCCGAACTTCTCCAGCAGGCGGGCCGCTTCGTCGGGATAAATCTCGGCCATCTTTTTCAGGCGTTCCCGGTAGAACTCGGTCCGCAGCGCCAGGGTGGCGGCGCCGGTATGGGGCGGGTGCTTGCCGGCCGAGGTGGAAATGACAAAGCGGCCCTTTTCATTGACCACGTCATAGATTTTCTTGTTTTTGACCATACGGCCTTCGGGAAAAATGATCCAGGCGGCCTCGTTGGTCAGCAGACTTCTGACGATCAGCTGGTCCCGGTCCGGCGCGGCGTTGGACAGGGCGCCGACTTTTTCCAGAAAGGCGCCCAGCCCGCCCTTGAAAAGGTTATGATCCGCCAGGGACCAGATGGTGCGCTGCGTAAGCTTGTCAATGTAATAGGGCAGCAGCAGGGTTTCGGCGCGGGTGAAGTGATTGACGACAAAAATGACAGGATTGTCCGGGGGGATGTGATGCTGGTTGTGAATATTGATGCGGGGCCGGATCAGGGTTGACAGCACCCGCAGGGCAAGGCCGGTGGTGCGGTAGGCATGCCGATTCATCAAAGGTCCTTGTTTTCCTGCTCTCCGGGCGGAACCGGGAAAGATGGAGCCACCGAGGAGATTCGAACTCCTGACCTACGCATTACGAGTGCGTTGCTCTGCCTGCTGAGCTACGGTGGCATGGGTTCCGCGTCATTTCCCGCAAATACCAGATTTGTGAGATTTTGCCCCGAATCCGAAACTTTGTCAAGGCCGAACTTGGGCCGAAACCGGGGGTGGAGAATCAAAATATTCTGATGCGGTGCAGAAAAATGGAGAAGTCAGTTTTCGGATGCTGGATTGATTTTCCCGCCGGTGTATCACGGCAACAAGGGAGAATTCCGCAAGACCATGCTCTTGTCCAAGCTGTTCGGAAAAACCGAGGATGCCTACTGGAAAGGGTATGACTGGGATAAGGCCCTGGAAGCAGGCATGGCGGTTCATGACATGACATCCCCGTTCAGGGATGTGTAAAGAGCCCGACCCCTGCGAGGCGGGCTCTTTTTTTCATGGTTGACCGGCAGGAAAAAACAACGCATATAGAAAAACAAGCAAAGGGCCTTCGGCCCGGAGCGGTCTTTATCAGACGCTGCAAAAAATAAGAGACGTTGATGGATCGTATTGTCAGACATATGAGCAGTGGCGCGGGCGAGCTGACCGTTACCGGGCTGGCCGGTTCGGCCGACGCCTTTGCCGCGGCCCGGACCGCCATACTTGGCGGCCGGCCGGTGGTGGTACTGGCTGCCGATGACCGGGAGGCGGAACGGCTGAGCGGTGATATCGCCTTTTTCCTGGGTCCGGAACACGAAGCGCCGGTAATTTTCCCCGCCTATACCATCATGCCGTACCGGCCGGTGGCCTATCATAACAAGACGGCAGCGGCCCGCCTGGCGCTTCTTTTCCGACTGACCGAGTCCGCTCCGCCGCCGGTCATGGTGGTGACCCTGGCCGGTATTATGCAGCGGCTGCTTCCCCGGGCGGTGCTGCGCGATTACGCCGAGCTGGTCATGGCCGGCGAGGCACTGGATCTGGAAGCTTTCCGCGAAAAACTGCTGGACGGCGGGTACACCCATACCGCCCTGGTTGAGGAACCCGGCGACTTTTCCGTTCGCGGCGGCATCCTGGACGTCTTTTCCCCCCTTTATCCCGAACCGATCCGGATCGAGTTGTTCGGGGACATGGTCGAGAACCTGCGGTTTTTCTCGCCGGTCACCCAGCGCCGCAAGGCGGATATCGCCGAGGCGATCACACTTCCGGCCCGGGAAACCGTCTTTAACCGGGCCAATTCCGGCCGCATGATCGCGGCCGTCAAGAAGCAGGCCGCCCTGATGGACCTGCCGTTGTCGGAAAGCCGGAAAGTCATTGACCGTTTCAACAACCGTGACAGCGCCGAGGGCCTGGAAAGCCTGCTGCCGCTCTTTTATGAAGATTTGGCCACGCTGTTTGACTACCTGCCTGACCGGGCCGGATTTTTTATTATTTCACCGGACACCCTCCGGGAGCGGGCCGCTGGCTACCAGCAGCAGCTGGCGGTTAATTACGAAGCCGCCCGGGAGCAGAACCGGTTGTGCCTGCCGCCGGACAGCCATATCCTGGACTGGACTTCCGTGGAAGAAGCACTGGCCGGATATCCCCGGGCAGCAGTCCGTCACCTGGACTTTGGCGAGGAGCCACCCGGTGCTTCCGCTCCAGGCAGCACTGCCATCCGGATGAATACCACCACCCGGGAAGATCTCAAGGCCGCGCTGTCCGGGCGGTCTTCCGGGGAAAGAACCCTGGCGCCGCTGGCGAAATGGATGGAAGCCAACCGGGAAAACCAGGTGACTTCCGTCATTGCCAGCGCCAGCCGTTCCCAGGCGGAACGACTGGCGGAACTGCTGCGCCCGTACCGGGCACATCCGGTCATCACCGAGACCATGGCCGACGTCCGGCCGGGGACCGGCGCGGTTTTTATCGTCATCGGGGATTTGTCAACGGGTTTTGAAGATGCCGCTAACAACCGGTTGTCCCTGCTGTGTGACAGCGAAATCATTGCCCGGCGGCCGCGACGGGTTCGCAAATCCTCGCACCGGGCCCGGACCCGTTTCCTGGAACTGGAAGATCTGAAAAAAGGCGACCTGGTGGTTCACGCGGATTATGGTATCGGCCAGTACCAGGGCATCGTCGATATCAAGGTGGAAGGAATCCGCAATGATTTTCTCCTGATCACTTACAAGGACGGGGACCGGCTCTATCTGTCGGTCGACCGCATGGATCTGGTAAAAAAATATGTCGGTGTGGACGGGGTGGAACCGGTCCTGGACAAGATGGGCGGCGCTTCCTGGGAACGGGCCAAGGCAAAGGCCAAAAAAGAGGTCGAAAAGATCGCCAAGGACCTGCTCAAACTTTACGCCCGCCGAAAAGTCAGCCAGGGACACGCGTTTGCCCCGCCGGAAGAATATTACCAGGAGTTTGCCGCCGGATTTCCCTATGATGAGACCGGGGATCAACGCCAGGTTATCGAAGAAGTGCTGGCCGACATGGCCTCGTTCACGCCCATGGACCGGCTGGTCTGCGGCGACGTCGGTTACGGCAAAACCGAGATTGTCATGCGGGCGGCCTTTGTCGCCGTCTGCGACGGACGCCAGGTGGCCGTACTGGTCCCGACCACTGTTCTGGCCGAACAGCATCTGGCCACCTTTCAGCAGCGTTTCGCTGATTTTCCCGTCACCATCGCCTGCCTCAACCGCTTCCGGTCGCCGGCCGAACAAAAAAGGATCGTCGCCGATGTCAAGGCGGGCCGGGTGGACATTGTCATCGGTACCCATCGATTGTTGTCCGCGGATGTCAGCTTTTCCGATCTGGGCCTGGTGGTCCTGGATGAAGAACAACGGTTCGGCGTCAAGCATAAAGAGGCCCTGAAAAAACTCCGCCACACGGTGGATGTTCTCTCCCTCACGGCCACGCCCATACCCCGCACCCTGCACATGTCGCTGATGGGCGTACGCGACATCAGTATCATCAACACGCCGCCGGAAAACCGCCTGGCGATTCAGACCTATGTTTCGGAATTCGATGACGGCATCGTGGCCGCGGCCATCCGGCGGGAACTGGCCCGCGGCGGGCAGATCTATTTCGTGCACAACAACATCAACAAGATCTGGGCCATCGCCAATCGGCTCCAGAAGCTGGTGCCCGAAGTCCGCCTGGGAGTCGCCCACGGACGTCTCGACAAAAACGAACTGGAAGCGGCAATGATGAAATTCATCAACCGCGAGATCGACATGCTGGTCTGCACCCGCATCATCGAATCAGGACTGGACATTCCCTCGGCCAACACCATTTTTGTCAACCGGGCCGACAGGTTCGGCCTGGCCCAGATTTACCAGCTGCGGGGCCGGGTCGGCCGGGCCGGGGAACAGGCCTATGCCTATCTTTTTATTCCCAAGGAGAGCGCCCTGGGTACCGACGCCCGCAAAAGGCTCAAGGTTCTCATGGAGCACAGCGACCTGGGTTCCGGCTTCCGTATTGCCATGAGTGATCTCCAGATCCGGGGCGGCGGTTCCGCCCTGGGAGTTTCGCAATCCGGTCATATTGCCGCCGTTGGCTACGATATGTTTCTTCAGCTTATGGAAAGAACCGTCTCCGAATTAAAGGGCGAGCCCGCGGCGACACCGCTGGAGCCGGAGATCAACGTACCGCTTTCCGCCCATATTGACGATGCCTACATACCGGCCATTGACCAGCGCCTGGCCGTTTACCGGCAGCTTTCCCGGGCCAGGACCAACCGGGACATCACCGCTGTCCGGGATGAGCTGATCGACCGCTACGGTCCGCTGCCCGAGGAAACGGAGAACCTGCTGCTGAAAATCATGCTGAAAGTCCTTTCCACGCGGGCGGGGGTCAGCAAGCTTGACCTGTCGGAAAAAGAACTCGTCCTCCAGTTTTCCCCGGCTCATCTTGATAAAGACACCGACCTTGCCAGCAGTTTTTCCCGGATTACCGACAGGCATGAAGGGACCGGTGAGTTCGCGCCGGTTCCCCGGCTGCGGGTAGGCATTGACGCCAAAAAAGGCAGACAGGCGGTGGTTGCGGCCAAAAAGATCTTGAAAGAACTTGGCGGGCATGGTACCACTAACTGAAATTATGTGTCAGTCCGGATATTCCATGATACTTTTCGATACTTGATAATTCCTGATTCGTTGTTATTTATCTTATCCCTATTTCCGGGAAGGATTACATATCAACAATGGCTGATCATTACCAGAGCAGAAAGTGGTTCATTCTGATTTTCCTGGGGCTGCTGGTTTGGAGCGGATGCACGGATTCCGCCCGCGTTGAGCGGGACGATTTTCTGATCCGGATTGACGGTAAGGAAATTACCAGCGAAATGTTTTACGACGCCCTGGAGATCGCCAAGACCGCTTATCCGTATAATACGCTGCAAAACGAAGAAACGGTCAAGGCCATTAAAACCCGCCTGCTGAAACAATTGACCGAGGAGCTGATTCTGGCCAAGCGGGCGGAAGAACTGGGCATTACCGTCTCACCGGCCGAACTGGACGAAGCCGTTGACACGGTCCGGGAAGATTATCCCGAGGGCGCTTTTGAAGCGGCACTGCTGGAAAACGCCATCTCCCTGCCGGTCTGGAAGAAGCGGCTGCGGATCCGGCTGCTGATGGAAAAACTGATCGAAAAAGAACTGGTCGAAACCGTGACCATTACGCCGGAAGAAATCATGGCCTACTACCAGCAGCGGTATCCCGATGAAAAAATTCGCCAGGAGCGCCTGGCAACGGTGGACAGGGAGGTTATCAAGCATCTGCGGCGGGAAAAGGCGCAAGAACGGTATCCCGAATGGATAGACGGTATTCAGCAGCAATACCGCGTGGAGTTGAATTCTGAAAAATGGCAGGAGATTCTGGATTGAAACCTTATCATCAAAATGGCAGGAGATTTTGGATTGAAACCTTATCATCATCGAAATAAACCGCGCCGACAGACGATCGGTCGCCTCCTGCCGTTGGCGGGTATGGCACTGCTGATACTGATGGTCTGCATCGGTCCCGTCGGCATCTCCGTTGCCGCCGGGACGGCCGAGGAAGCCGCCGCCGAAACCGAGGTGGTGGATCGCATCGTGGCCATTGTCAACCAGGACATTGTCACGCTTTCCGAAATCCGCGAGCTGATGAAACCGATCAAAAAAAAGATCACAAAACGGAATCTGTCGCCGCGGGTGGAAGAAAAAATGCTCTACCGGGCCCGGGAGGACCTGATCAACGAGAAGATTGATGAACTGCTGACGGCCCAGAAAGCCGAAAAACTGGGCATCCGGGTCAGTGAAGAAGAGGTGGACGCTGCCCTGGAACGGATCAAGCAGAACATGATGTATAGCGACGAGCAGCTCCGCAATTCCCTGGAGGAGATGGGGATTTCCATGGAAACCTACCGGGAACAGATGAAAAACCAGATCCGGCGTACCCGGGTACTGAGCCGGGAGGTTGAATCAAAGATTGTCATCACCCGGGAGGATGTCCGCCGGTATTATGATGAACATCGCCAGGAATTTGCCTCTTCTACCCGCTATCATTTGAAAAATATTATCATTCAGCCCTCGGATACGGATACCCCCGGGTCCCGGCAGGCGGTTTTCGAGGAGATGAAGACTATCCGGGAAAAAATTAAATCAGAAGAAGCCACCTTTGAAGAAATGGCCCGGCAGCACTCCCAGTCTTCCTTTGCTGACAAGGGTGGAGATCTGGGGATGTTTGAGCTGGAAGACCTTTCCCCTCAGCTCCGCCAGGCCATCGAAGAAACTCCCGTGGGCGGCATAACACCGGTCCTGGAATCGGACGTCGGGTTTCAGATTTTTTATGTGGCGGATATTGTTGATAACCCCGGACAATCCCTGGAGGAGGCTTCCGAGGAGATACGCAAAACCATCTATGAAAAAAAAATGAACGATAAATTTGAAGAGTGGGTCACGGCCCTGCGTGAAGATTCTCACATAAAGATTATCCGATAACCGGCGATCAGAGGAATCCGGTCATATTCGTCAATGAGATCCATGGCACCGAACAAATTATCTTTCGGATTATACCTGGCCCGCTGCCGCCAGGAACGCGGTCTTTTAATCGAACAGGTGGCCGAAGAGCTGAAACTGGGGGTCCGGCTGCTGTCTGCCATGGAGAATGAAAATATCGCCGAATTGCCGGATCCGGTATATACCAGGGGCTTTTTGCGTTCGTATGCCGGCCTGGTCGGCGCGGATGCGGCCTGGGTGGTCAGCGACTATCAACAGACCTTGTCTCTGCTCCGGGCCACCTCTAGGACGGAAAAACAGATCCGGCGGGAACAGAGTCTTTTCTGGTGCCGTCTTGCCGGGGTGGGCGGTGTGGTCCTGGCCGTCATGATCAGCACCATTCTGGTGTTGTCGAGCAACGGGCAGAATAGCCAGGAGCGTTCTTCCGGCAGCGAAAAGGCGGCGGTGGCTCCGAGCGTGGTTTCGGAACAGCCCCGGCCCCGGCCGGCAGCGGCCGTCACTGATTCGTCTACCGCTGCCGCAGCCGCGGAGGAAAACATTCGCCTGTCTGTCATAACCGTGGAAGAGACCTGGCTGAAGATCAACATTGACAACGAAAAAACCAAAGAATATACCCTGCAGCCCGGCGATCAACTTGAACTCCAGGCGGAATCGGGCTTTAACCTGCTCATCGGCAATGCCGCCGGAATAAGACTTCTGGCCAACCGGATTCCGGTGGAGGTACCCGGTGACCATGGCGAAGTGGTAAATATAGAAATTCCTTGAGCCCGGTATAGCGTATCATGACCATGCTGAGCCATAAAAACAGAATCCTCATTGACAGCATCAAGCGCCTGCTGCGCCGCGGCGCGGACACCCATCTGCGCAAACTGGTCAACAAGACCCATGCCGCCGACCTGTCGCTGGTGTTCCAGGAAATCACCCTGGCCGATCAGATCCGCCTGGTTCACATGCTGGATTCCGTGGAGCAGAAGGGGGACCTTTTCGCCACCCTGGACGAGTCCATCTTCCCGGTTCTGATCGAACGAATGGATCTACCCGAAGTCGTCCGGATTTTCGAGGAGATGTCCCCGGATGATGTGGCCGCTATCCTCAGCCGGCTGCCCGCGGAAAAAGCCGATGCCATTTTGGAGATGATGCAGGATGTCGGCTCGGAAGAGGTGGAAGAACTGCTGGCGTACGGGGAAAACACGGCCGGCGCCATTATGCTGCCGGATTTCATCGCGTTGAAGGAGACGGTTACGGCCGGCGAAGCCATCCAGTCACTGCAGAGCGAGTATATTGACGTAGAAATGCCGTTTTACCTGTACGTGGTCGATGAATACAAGCGCCTGGTGGGAGTGGTCTCCCTGCGGCAGCTGGTGGTGGTGCCGCCGCATACGCCGCTCAAGGATTTCATGACCACCAACGTCATTTCCGTAACCACCGATACCCACCAGGAAGACGTGGCCACCATCGTGGCCCGGTATGACTTTCTGGCGGTACCGGTTGTTGACGAAAACAACGTCCTGGTCGGCATCGTCACGGTGGACGATGTCATCGACGTCTTTCGTGAAGAGGCCACCGAGGATATATTGAAAATGGCCGGTGTCGGCGAAGATTTCGTGGAGACCCAGTCGATTATGCGCAGCAGCCGCATCCGGCTGCCCTGGCTGTTCGCCAGCTGCCTGGGGGGGATCGTGGCTTTTTTTATCATCGGTCATTTTGAAGAAAGTCTGCGGCAGTTTGCCTATATCGCCGCTTTCATTCCCGTGATCATGGGCATGGGCGGCAACATCGGCACCCAGTCCTGTACCATCGTGGTCCGCGGTCTGGCCACCAGCCGCCTGAGTGTGAACGATATCTGGCAAGTTGTGCTGAAAGAACTGGCCGTGGGGTTGGTTCTGGGATTGATCTACGGCGCCCTGATCGCCGCGGTCGCCCAGGTCAATTACAGCCGGATCGGATTTGCCCTGGCGGTGGGGTTCTCGGTGCTCTCTTCCATGTGCATTGCCGCGCTGGTCGGTTCCCTCATTCCCATGACATTCGCCAGGCTCAAAATCGATCCGGCCGTGGCGACCGGTCCCTTTGTAACAACGGCGGTGGATATCGCCAGTGTCTCCTTTTACTTCATCATCGCGACCACGCTGCTCGGAATATAACCAATGCCGGGATACAATCTGTCCGCGATCATTTTACGGCGGGTGGCCTATGCGGATTATGATTTGATTCTCGATTTTTTGACCGGTGCCGGAGACAAGGTCTCCGCCATTGCCAAAAACGCCCGCAAAAGCAGAAAACGATTTGCCGGTATCCTGGAACCGTTTTCCTGCCTGGAAGCGGTTTTTGTCCGGCCGCGACGCGGCGATTCCGGCCTGCTGCTGCTGAAAGAGGCATTCCCGACGAACCCCTTTGCCGGTCTGCGCAGCGATTATGAAAAAACGGCCTATGCCAGTTACTGGTGTGAAATCATTAACCGCTGGGTGGAAGCGGGCGGGCGGCAGCGGGGACTTTTTCCCCTGTTGTATGCCGCGCTGGAAGCGCTGGAAAAGCCCGACGCGGTCACTGAACAGGTGAGTCTCCTGTTTCAGATCCGTTTTCTGACCCTGGCCGGCCTGTCGCCGGATCTGAATGCCTGCGTGGTCTGTCGTTCCGCAATGGATACGGCCGGCGGGCAGAATGATAAAATTGTATTCGATACCGGCCGGGGCGGTCTGGTCTGTCCGGAATGCCTGACGACAGCGGCCGGCCCCCATCAAATCTGCATTTCCCGGGGGACCGTCAAACCGCTCTTGTGGATGCAGGGCGGGGATCTGCGGAAAGCCGGACGCGTTCGCATGTCCGCGGACGCCCGCCGACAAGGACTGGCGGTCATGGAACAATTCGTTCCCTATCACCTGGCCGCTCCCATCAAAAGCCTGGAAGTACTGCAGAAAATACGACAATGGCGACAGACACAGAAATAACAGATTTTGACTGGCGCCGGTCGGTGGCTGAACGGCCGGTGGCCGCCTCCGCCCCCTGCCGGGTGGACCTGGGCGGCACCCTGGACATCAAAACCCTTTTTTTGCCGCTGGCGGCCCGATCGCCGGAAACCTTCAATATCGCCTTGGATATGCGCTCGCGGGTCGTCCTGGCCCCCTATGAATCCGGCTGGGTCATGGTCAGTTCGCGGGGGTTTGACAGCGTGGCCGTTGATCTGGACGAGGCCCCCTTGGACCATCCCCTGGGATTGATTTTCGCCGTGGCCGCTTTTTTCAATGCCGGCGGAATCCATATTGATATCGACTCGGCGTCGCCTCCGCGCAGCGCCCTGGGCGGTTCCTCGGTGGCCGCGGTGGCCCTGGTGGCGGCCCTGATGGCGGCCAGGGGAAAACGGCACGATAAAACCGATATCGTCCTGACGGCGCACGCCGTGGAAGAGGCCGTGGCCCGGGTTCCCTGCGGCTACCAGGATCAACTGGCGGCCGTCTTCGGCGGCGGCAACGCCTGGGAGTGGCGGTTTGCCGCCGGTCAGCCGGTATTCCACCAGCGAAAGGTCATTACCGCCGACCGGTGGGAGACACTGAAGGACTGCCTGCTGCTGGCCTACTGCGGGATCCCGCATGAATCCCGGGACATCAACGGCCAGTGGATCCGCCATTTCCTGTCCGGCCGCGACCGGCACATCTGGCATGACATCGTCGACTGCACCGCCGCTTTTTCCCAAGCGCTGCGAGCAGGCCGCCTGGACCGGGCCGTCTTTCTGATGAACCGGGAAGTCGACCTCAGAAAAGAGATGACACCGGCCGTGTTTGATGATATGGGAAACCTTCTGGTGGAACATGCCCGGGACCGCCAATGCGGCGCCCGCTTCTGCGGCGCCGGCGGCGGCGGCTGCGTCTGGGCCCTGGGAGAACCCGGCCGCATCCGGGAGCTCCGAAAAGAATGGCAAGACGTCCTGCGCGCCCGTGAACAGGCGGAACTGCTGGACGCCCGGATGGATACGGCCGGGCTGGTGGTGGAAACAGCCGGGCAGGGGTGATGGTTTTTCACGAGACGGGCACATCAGGATTGGCGCGTCCTTTTTACAGTATCGAGGTATGATATGGATTTTCAAACCATTATTCTGACGCTGCAGAAGTTCTGGTCCCAAAAGGGCTGCGTGCTGGTACAGCCCTATGACCTGGAAGTCGGCGCGGGGACCTTTCATCCGGAAACGCTGCTGCGGGCCATCGGGCCGGAGCCGTGGAAGGTGGCCTATGTGCAGCCGTCCCGCCGGCCCACCGACGGCCGCTACGGGGAAAACCCCAACCGGCTGCAGCACTACTACCAGTTTCAGGTACTGCTGAAACCATCTCCCCGGGAAGTGCAGAAACAATACCTGCAGAGCCTGGCCGCCCTGGGAATCAAGCCGGCGGATCACGATATCCGTTTTGTGGAAGACGACTGGGAATCGCCCACCCTGGGCGCTTCCGGCCTGGGCTGGGAAGTCTGGCTGGACGGCATGGAGATCACCCAGTTCACCTATTTCCAGACGGCCGGCAGTATCGACCTGTCTCCGGTATCGGTGGAACTGACCTACGGGCTGGAACGCATCGCCATGTACATGCAGCAGGTGGACAGCGTTTACGCTCTGCAGTGGAATCCCGGCACGACTTACGGGGATCTGCACCATATGCAGGAAGTGGAGCAGTCCCGGTACAACTTTGAACTGGCCGACGTGGACAAGCTGTTCTCCTTTTTTGAACAGTTTGAAAACGAGGCCTATCGCGTCATCGAGTCCGGGCTGGTGCTGCCGGCCTATGAATATTGCCTGAAATGTTCCCATACCTTCAATCTGCTGGACGCCCGGGGCGCCATCAGCGTGACCGAAAGGACCGGCTATATCAAGCGCATCCGGGACATTGCCCGGTCCTGTGCCGGCCGTTATCTGCAACAAAGAGAGCAGATGGGATTTCCCCTTCTTTATCAGGAAAGGTGAGGGTGCTGGACTCATGAAAAAAGATACCTTGTTGATAGAAATCGGTACCGAAGAACTGCCGGCAGGATATATTGAACCGGCCGTAGCCGCGCTGGAAAAGGCCTTGCGGGAACAATTGCAGGCCGCCCGCATTGATCATGACGGTTCCCGGAAAATGAGCACCCCCCGCCGGCTGGCCGTGATAATTGCGGAGGTGGCCGAAAAACAGAAACCGGTCAAGACCACCCTGACCGGACCGCCGGTTGCCGTGGGCCGTGACGAAGCCGGCAACTACACCATGGCGGCCGAAAAATTCGCGGAAAAGGCGGGCGTGCCGGTATCAGCCCTGACGGTACAGAAAACGGACAAGGGGGAATACCTGGCGGCGGTAAAAACGGACCGGGGGCAGAAAACCCGGACCGTCCTGAAAACCATCCTGCCCGATCTCATTGCCGGACTGCCCTTTCCCAAGTCGATGAAATGGGGCCGTATCACCAGCCATTTCGCCCGGCCGGTGCACACCCTGCTGGCCCTGTACGGCCCGCATGTCATCGGCTTTTCCTGGGCCGGCATCAACAGCGGCCGCTACTGCTGGGGACATCCCTTCATGACGGAGGGTCGGATCAAGATCGCTCATCCGGATGAATACGCCGGGGCCCTGCGCAGTGCCTGGGTCATTCCGGACAGGGCCGAGCGGCGGCGTCTTGTCGAAGAGGAGATCTCCCGGGCCGCGGCGGACCTGGGCGGCCGGGTGCTGCCGGACGAGGAACTGGTCGATATCGTCACCAACATGGTGGAATACCCCCTGGCCGTGTCCGGCCGATTGGATGAGAAGTTCCTGGAATTGCCCCGGGAGGTGCTGATCATGTCCATGCGGTCCCACCAGCGGTATTTCGCCGTGACCGGGGAAACCGGCCGGCTGCTGCCCGGTTTTGTGGCCGTCAACAACACCCCGGCATCGGACATGCGCCGGGTCGCCCGGGGGCATGAACGGGTGCTGCGGGCCCGGCTGGAAGATGCCATGTTCTTCTACCAGAATGATCTCAAGACCCCGCCCGCCCGTCGGGTGGACAGCCTCAAGCGGGTTCTTTTCCAGGCCCGGCTGGGCTCCATGTACGACAAGATGTGCCGGTTAAAACAGATCCTGTCTGCCCCGGTTTTTGATGCCGCCTATGCCGGACAGCCCCCGGCTGTTCAGGAGACCGTGCTGCGGGCGGCCGAGCTTTGCAAGGTGGACCTGGTCACCAGCCTGGTGGTCGAATTTCCCAAGCTGCAGGGAACCATGGGACGGATCTACGCCGCTGCCGCCGGTGAATCGAAGGAAGTGGCCCAGGCCATTGAAGAGCACTATCAGCCGGTCGCCTCCGGTGGCGCCCTCCCGGCTTCTTTCGGCGGCGCCTTGCTGGCCGTGGCCGACAAGCTGGACACCATCTGCGGCTGTTTTGCCGCCGGCCTGACGCCCAGCGGCGCTTCCGATCCCTATGCCCTCCGCCGTCACGGTATCGGCATTATTCAAATCCTGCTATCCCGGGACCTGGTTTTGTCCCTCGGCGAAATGGTGAATACGGGTCTGGGCCTGTTTACCGATACGGTGGAGTTCGACCGCGCCGCCGTGGGCGACGAAATCCTCCGCTTCTTCACGGGCCGCATGGCCCAGCAGATGGCGGAAGAAGGTCTTGCCAGGGACGTGGTCACGGCGGTTCTGAACGCCTCGGCCGACCGCGTGCCGGATGTCTGGCGGCGGGGTCGGGCCCTGGCCGCCATGAAATCCCGGCCGGATTTTGAGCCCCTGGCCGTGGGCTTCAAGCGGGTGGCCAATATAATAAAAAAATCCGCACCCGCGGACACGGTGGACGTTCAGCCGGAACGATTTAAAAAGGGGTCCGAAAACAAGTTATACCAGGCCTGCCAGGCCACCGAAACGGCCGTGGCCCGGCGCCTGGAAGAGGGGGATTACGAACAGGCCCTGGTCGAGATGGCCGCCATGCGGGAGCCGGTTGACACTTTTTTTGACGATGTCCTGGTCATGGCCGAGGATCCTGGTCTGCGCAACAACCGCCTGGCCCTGCTGGAAAAGGTGGCCGCCCTGTTTGCCGGCTTTGCCGATTTTTCCGCCATTGCCACGGAAGGATAAAGAACAGCCTGGCGGCAGGCGCTTTGGTTGCAGAAGATATTTCCATTGATGTTGTTTATTGAATCCGGTCTTCTGCACGTATAAAAATGAAGTCCGGGGAAGCGTTTGTTGCTCGCACCGTGCCCCTTTTGGGGCCGGTTACAACCGTCTGCTAAATTGCTCGAACTCGGGCTGGCGCCCTCAAACAAGCGAGCAATTCTTAACGCAGCCGGCTGCAACCGGCTTTTTCCCAAAAGGGACAAATGGTGCGATCAACAAACGCTTCCCCGTGCCCTTTTAAATTTTATTTTAAACAATAGTGGTAATCGGGTTTTTTTAAGCCATCAACAAGAGGGAGGAAAAAATGGCCTTTGATCCGGAAAAAGACAAGCAGCTGGAAAAATGGTTTTGTGAAGAGACCGGCCTGATGGTCTCCATCAACCAGTACGCCGACGGACAGCCCAAGGTTCAGATCGGCCCCCGCATCCTGAAAAAAAAGGACGGCAGCGACCGCGCCCCGGCCAAGGCCGGCCGGCTTTCCATCGAAGACGTGCTCTGGCTCTACGAAATCATCGATGAAGTCAAGGACAAGCTGACCGGGCTGGTCGACCCCGAATAAATCCGGCGGGAAAAATCCATGCACAGCAGTGATCATCAGAATTCCGCAGCTGCGCGCGTCCGGTATCTGCGCCGGGAGCTTCACCGGCATAACTATCTGTATTATATTGAAGACAACCCGGAGATTTCCGACGCCGCCTATGACCAGATGTTCCGGGAACTGCAGGAGCTGGAAGCGGCCCATCCGGAACTGGCGTCTCCCGATTCCCCCACCGTCCGGGTGGGAGCCCCCCCGGTTTCGTCCCTGGAAACCGCTGTGCGCACCGTTCCCATGCTGAGCATCAGCAAGGCCTTTGCCGAGTCGGATATCCTGGATTTTGACAAGCGCATCAAACGCCAGCTGCAGTCACCGGACAGGGCGATACAATATTCCGTGGAACCCAAGCTGGACGGTACCGCCGTGGAACTGGTCTACCGGGAAGGACGCCTGGAAATAGGGACCACCCGGGGCGACGGGGTCACCGGCGAAGTCATCACACCCAATGTAAAAACCATCGGATCCATTCCCCTGGTACTGCGATCAACCGCAGACGTTCCCGTCCCCCCCCTGATCGAAGTGCGGGGCGAGGTTATCATGACCCGGGAGGGATTTGAAAAACTTAACCGGGAGCGGCTCGAACAGGGTGAGCCCGTCTTTGCCAATCCCCGCAATGCCGCCGCCGGTTCCCTGCGCCAGCTGGATTCCTCGGTCACCGCCGCCCGGCCGCTGCTGATGTACGCTTACGGCATCGGACAATACAGTGACCTGGAAGCAGTGGCCACCCAGCAGGAAATCATGTACCGCCTGCAGTGCCTGGGCTTTAAAATCAACACCCATTTCCGGCCGGGACTGACCATTGCCGAAGTGGTCGAGGTCTGCCGGGAACTGGAGGAAAAACGTCTGTCCCTTCCCTATGATATTGACGGGGCCGTCATCAAGGTGGAGCAGTTGTCCCTGCAGCGGAAGCTGGGGACGACCTCCCGGAGTCCCCGCTGGTCCCTGGCGTATAAATTCGCGGCCATGGAGGAAACGACCCGGTTGAATTCCATCGAGGTGCAGGTCGGCCGGACCGGCGCCCTGACGCCGGTGGCCATCCTCGAACCGGTCAATATCGGCGGCGTGGTGGTCTCCCGGGCGACCCTTCACAACGAGGATGAAATCAAGCGCAAAGATATCCGGATAGGCGACACGGTCCTGGTCCGCCGGGCCGGGGATGTCATCCCGGAAATCGTCAAGGCCTTTGAAACCATGCGCACCGGCCGGGAAACGGTTTTTGAAATGAACCGGACCTGTCCCGTCTGCGGCACACCGGTAGTGCGGATGGAAGGAGAGGCGGTAACCCGCTGCATTAATGCTGCCTGTCCGGCCCAGATCAAAGGACGCATCAAGCATTTTGTCTCCAGGGGTGCCTTTGACATCGACGGACTGGGGGACAAGCTGGTGGATCAGCTGGTTGACCAGGGACTGGTCCGGTCCTTTGCCGACATATTTCAGCTGGACCGCTCCACGCTGGCAGAATTGGAGCGCATGGGGCCGAAGTCGGCCGACAACCTGATGACCGCCATTGAAAAAAGCCGGACCGTTGACTTTGATTCCTTTCTCTATGCCCTGGGAATCCGCTTTGTCGGCGAGCACGTGGCCGCTCTGCTGGCCGGATCTTTTGATAACATAGAGGCCCTGATGGCCGCCGATCAGGAAGACCTGG
>CAYTQK010000040.1:0-16990 GCA_964439745.1 uncultured Desulfobacterales bacterium | reverse complement strand
CAGGTAAAGATGATAGGTATTGCCCAGGATGATCTCGGCCCCGGCCGCGGCCAGGTCTTCCGGGGCCAGGGACTTGACCGTGGCCAGGGTGCCCACCGGCATGAACACGGGCGTGGCCACCGTTCCACGGGCGGTGGCCATGATGCCGGCCCGGGCCCGGCTGTCGGCACAAGCGGCCTTGTTCTGAAAGGAAAATACGCTCATCCGGGATCCTTTTTTTCGGGTCCTGATGGTCGGGTGCCCGTAATCAGTCGATCAGCATGGCGTCGCCGTAACTGTAAAATCGATATTCTTCGCGGATGGCCTCCCGATAGGCCGCCAGCACACGCTTGCGGCCGGCAAAGGCCGCGACCAGCATCAGCAGGGTCGACCGGGGCAGGTGAAAATTGGTCACCATGGCATCAATAACCGCAAACGCGAACCCCGGGTAAATAAACAGGTCGCACTCCCCGGCGGCCGCCTCTACCCGGCCGCGGGTCCGGGCCAGGTATTCCAGCACCCGCACCACCGTGGTGCCCACCGCCACCACCCGGCCGCCCGAATCTTGGGCCCGGCGGACGGCCGCGGCCGTTTGTCGGCCGACGGCAAACCGCTCGGTATGCATGCGGTGCTCCCGGATATCCTCCACCCGCACCGGCTGAAACGTACCATAGCCCACGTGCAGGGTGATGGGGGCCACCGTCACTCCGCGGTTCTCAATGCTGGCCAGCAGGTCTTCGGTAAAATGCAGCCCGGCGGTGGGCGCAGCCACGGCGCCCTTTTCCCGGGCATAGACGGTCTGGTAACCGCTGCGGTCGGCGGCGCTTGACGGGGCCTGGCCGCGCTGGATATAGGGGGGCAGCGGCACCCGGCCGACCGTCTCGAGCGCGGCCTCCAGTTCCCGGCCGCAGTCAAAACGGATCTCGTAGCGGCCCTGCCCGCCCGCCATCACCTCGGCCGGCAGCCGCTCTTCAAAGACCAGCCGGGACCCCGGGGCCAGGCCCCTGGAAGCCTTGACCAGGCAGTGACAGACCACGGAACCGTGCTGCACCCGGCCGGGATAGTCCAGGATCAGGGCCTCCACCCGGCCGCCGGTCTCCTTGAACCCCAGCAGCCGGCCCGGGATGACCCGGGTATCGTTGACCACCAGTACATCGCCGGGGGCGAGGAATTCTTCCAGCTCGAAAAACCGGTGATGGGAACGCTGCCCGGTCTGCCGGCGCAGCCGCAGCAACCGGCTGTGATCCTTGCGGTCCAGGGGAAACTGCGCCACCCGTTCGGGCGGCAGGTGATAATCATAATCGGTGATGGCAAACATGACCATACTCTCCGATCCCGACACAGGATCGGTATAGAAAAGGGCTGCTTATATCTTGCCCAGGTAGACCAGCCCCAGGCCCAGGGCCATCAGCAGCAATCCGAACCGGCGCAATGACCCCGGCTCCATCTCCAGGATATGTACCAGCCACACCTTGATCTTTTGCGGAAACGCAAAATAGGGCAGCCCTTCGATAATCATGACCATGCCGATAACACACAGAAAAAACTTCATGCCAACCCCTGTCCGCCTGGCAGCGGTTCGTTTGTTACCCGCTGCCCGTTGTCCCGGACGGCGGTTTTCTGCCCGCCGGTACCGCATCTGTATTCAAAAATATGAATTATAGTCACGCCCGGCCATCTTTGTCAAAATCTAACCGGCCGCCGTCCGGCACCGCTGAAAAAATTCTTGACTATTTCATGCTGCTGGGACAGCATACCCAAAAATAACGAGTAACTTGAGGTGCGGGAAACCCGCCGGCCTGCGGCCGGCTGGTTCCTTATTTATACTTATGAAATAACAACGATTTTGTCTGCCGCTGCCAAACAGGAAACCGCCATGCTACTGGAACCGGTGATCGGCCTGGAAGTTCACGCCCAGCTGAAAACACAAACCAAGATCTTCTGCGACTGCCCGGTTGCCTTCGGCGCTGCTGCCAATGTCAATACCTGCCCGGTCTGCACGGGCATGCCCGGTTCCCTGCCGGTGCTGAATCGCGAAGTGGTCAATTTCGCTTTGAAAATGGCCGCGGCCACCGGCTGCGAAATCCGGGAATACAGCCGCTTTGCCCGGAAAAATTACTTCTACCCGGACCTGCCCAAGGGGTACCAGATTTCCCAGTACGAACTGCCCCTCGCGGAAAACGGAGCCGTACCCATTGAAACCGAATCCGGTCTGAAAAAAACGGTGCGGCTGATCCGCATTCACATGGAAGAGGACGCCGGCAAGCTGAGCCACGATCCGGCCCGGGCGGTTTCTCACGTGGATTACAACCGCACCGGCACCCCTTTGATTGAAATTGTCAGCGCCCCGGACATCGGCTCCCCGGAAGAGGCCGGCGCCTACCTGCGGGAACTGCGGGCCATTCTCCGCTACCTGGAGATTTCCGACGGCAACATGGAAGAAGGCAGTTTCCGCTGCGACGCCAACATTTCCGTGCGCCCGGCCGGCAGCAAGACCCTGGGCACCCGCACGGAATTAAAGAACCTCAATTCCTTCAAGCATGTCGAGCAGGCCCTGGCCCATGAGATCAAGCGCCACACCGCCCTCATCGAAAAAGGCGAAAAAGTGGTCCAGGAAACCCGCCTGTGGAACACGGACACCATGAAAACCGTGTCCATGCGGGGCAAGGAAGAGGCCCACGATTACCGCTATTTTCCGGACCCGGACCTGGTGCCGCTGGTAGTGGACGCGGACTGGCAGACCCGCATCCGGGAAAACCTGCCCGAGCTTCCGGCAGCCAAGCGGAAACGGTTTGCCGCCGACTACGGCCTGTCCGACTATGATGCCCGGGTTCTGACCGCCGCCCGTCCCCTGGCCGATTATTATGAAGCCTGCGTGCGGGCCGCCGGCTACCCCAAGCAGGCGGCCAACTGGGTCATGGGCGATCTGCTCGGGCTGCTCAACGCCGAAAACCGGCCCATTGAAGCCGCCCCCATCCCGGCCGCACACCTGGGGGAACTGGTGCGGCTGATCGGCGAGGAGGTCATCAGCGGCAAGATCGCCAAGACCGTTTTCGACAAAATGGCCGTTGACGGCCGGTCGCCCCGGGACATTGTCGAGGCCGAGGGCCTCACCCAGGTGACCGATACCGGGGAGATTGCCGCCGTGATCGACCAGGTCATCGCCGCCTGTCCCGATGAGGTGGAAAAATATAAAAGCGGCAAAAAAAAGGTGCTGGGATTTCTGGTCGGCCAGGTCATGAAAAAGACCGGCGGCAAGGCCAATCCCAAAACCGTTAACCAGCTGATGGCGGAAAAACTTTTCCGGGATTCCTGAATCCGTCATTCATTTCCAACCCTATGGCAGGTGATTCTATGCGTCTGATGCAAAACATGTTTCTGATGGCGGCTGTTCTGCTGCTGAGTCTGCCGGCCGCAGCCGCCGGCGCCGCAGATAATCCAGCCGAAAAACCCGTTGTCGCCATTCTGCCCCTGGCCGTTCGTGTGGCCCGGGTGCTGGCCTGTCGGGCGGAGGGGGCGGCGGACATGCGGGCCTCGCGCCTGGCCGCCGGGGCGGGCGGGCGGGTCATGGACCCGGCCAGGATTAAAGCGGCCGCGGCCGGGCAAAAGCCGCCCGCGACCCCCCCCACGGCCCGGGCCGCGGGGCAGGCCGCCGGGGCGGATGTCGTCCTCTTCGGCAGCATCACCCGGCTGGGCCAATCCTTCAGCCTGGATATCAAGGCGCTGCAAACCGCCGGAGACCAGGATCCGGCCTCCTTCTATCGCCAGACCGGCTCGCTGGACGGCGTTATCCCGGCGGTCAATGCCATTGCCCGGGACATCAGCCGCTCCGTGTTCCAGGCCGATCTGCCGGCAGCTGAAAAAAGTGCGGCCGAACCGCCGCAGCCGGCTGACTCGGCGAAACAGTCTTCCCCCTACGCCCACCCGGAAAGCCTGCTGACTGAATCCGGCTCAACGGCCGCAGCCGGCACCGCCGCCGCCCCGCCTCCCGGCAGTTCCGACGCCGGCCCGGCCGGCTCTTCTGCCTTTGTCATGGCCCGGGAGGACGACGCCGCCGCGGACTTCTGGAAAAGCCGGGATTTTGAACAGGAATTGTGCGGCCTGGCCGTGGCCGACGTGGACGGTGACGGCAAGCAGGAGACCGTGCTGCTGGCCGAAGATCATCTGTCTGTCCGGCGGCTGGAACAGGGCCGGTTTTACCAGCTGGCCGAGCGGCCGGCCACCGCCGGGGAACGCTTTTTAGCCGTGGATGCGGTGGATACCGACGGCAACGGCAAAGCCGAGATCTTTGTTTCGGCGGTCAACCAGAATGCCGACCGCACCGCCTCGTTCGTGCTGGAACTGGCAGATCGCACCCTGGTCCCGGTGGCCGACAAGCAGCCCTGGCTGTTCAAATCCCTGGAAGACGGCCGCATTTACGGCCAGCGGAAAGGCAGGGCGGACGCTTTTTCCGAGGGGTTGGCCGGCCTGCTGTCGGCCGGGATCTGGCGGCTGGAAAAACAGGGGGACGATTATGTCCGGCAGGAAAAACTGGCCGTGCCGGACCGGTTTTCCCTGTTTGCCGTCAACCCGGGCGTGGTCCGGCCGGAAGGCACCACGGATGTTATCGTGGCCGATGACGATGACCGGCTGCGATTGTACGCCGAAGACGACCGGCTGCTGTGGACCAGCACCGACCATTACGGCGGCAGTGAAACCTACCTGACCGGCCAGGAAGATTCCGACAACCAGATCGGGGACCGGGTCTACCTGCCCCGCCGGGTCCTGGTTACCGATATCAACGCCGACGGCCGCAACGAGGTGCTGACCCTGGCTAACACCGCCCCGTCCGGCCGGCTGTTTTCCCGCTTCCGCCATTATACCCGGGCTTCCTTTGTCTGCCTGGCCTGGGACGGCCTGGGTCTGGCCGAACGCTGGCACACCCGCCCGGTATCCGGGTATGCCGCGGATCTGGCCCTGGCGGACATGAACAATGACGGCGTTCCCGAGCTGGCCGGTATCATTGTCAGCTCCCGGCAGGCGGCGTTTTCCAAACCTCGCTCGGCTGTAATCAGTTATGATCTGAAGAAAATTCGCTGATTTTTTGTAAAAAATCCTTGACAGCCACCCCTCTGTGGTTCATTATAATTATAATTTCTTTAATTTTTAGTGGAATTTACCGCTTGACATATAAAACAATGCAGAAACGGTATATTTCATATATTTTCAACAGCGGCAAACGATGCGTGACCACACGCATCTTAACATATTTTGAGTCCAGTCCATTTATGAAGGGGGGGATGCCTGTCAGCCAATGCCAGCCGTAATACGGGTCCGGCAGCCCGTACATTCAAGCACAACGCAATCAGCAGGACAGTTATCAATAATCGCAATGCAGGCAGGGAGGAAATTCCATGAAAAAGTTTATCGTATTAACAACCGCAATCTGCGTGGCCTTGGCCGTGGCGATTCCGGCCATGGCCGTGGATGTCGATTTTTCCGGCTATTACCGGGTGCGGGGATTTATGAACAGCAATATCACCCTGAGTGATGACGGTGCCGAGTCAGAAGCCTATTATGACAACCGCTTCCGGCTGCAGACCGTTTTTACGGCCAATGACAATGTCTCGGTAACCACCCGCTTTGACGCCTATGATTCTCAGTGGGGCAATCAGAACGAGGAGTACATCGATTTTGACCGCATCTACATGGACATCAAGACCGACTACGGCCTGTTCAAGATCGGCCGTCAGCAGGCCGGTGTCTGGGGTCTGGATTTCTTTGATGACGACTATAACGACGACCGGATCAAGTACGTGGGCAAGTCCGGGGACATCATTTTCGGCGCCATCATCCAGAAAACCGAGGAAACTGATTCCGTCACCGCATGGGACCCGAACGGCGAAGCCGACGGCGACCTGGATGTCTACTATGGCTTCGGCATTTACAAGAAAGACAACATTGAGGCCGGCCTGCTGGGCGCCTGGGCCCGGGATGCACGCACCGCCGATATGACCATGAACAAGCAGGCCCTGCTGCCCTACTGGGACCTGACCTTCGGCCCCATGGGGTTCAAGGGTGAAATCGTCTATGAAATGGGTGAGATGGATTACGATGCCGGCGATGACACGGATATCGACGCCCTGTCCTACGCCCTCGAAGGTTCTTTCAACCTGGACATGGCCCGCCTGTATGCCGGCTGGGTCTCTGTTTCCGGCCAGGATCAGAGCTCGGATGATATGACCGCCGGCAACCTCTCCTACGGCGGTCTGGGCGACGATTACAATCCCTTTGCCATTCTGACCGATGACCTGGGCGCCAAAATGCTGAACAGCCATCGCCCGGCCGACTTCCAGTCCCTGGCTGTGAAGGTCGCCACTTATGAAGCGCAGATGGAGGCCTGGGTTGCCGGTGGCATGGTCGGTCCGCAGCCGGCCGCTCCGAACGTCACCCTGGAAGAAGCGGTCGCCGCGCAGGGTACTGACATGTGGTACCTGGGTGCCGACGTGACCGTCAATGACAAGCTGACGGTCAATGCCATTATGGGCCAGGCCATGGCCAACGAGGACGACTACTTTGATGATGACGAATACGGCATGGAAATCGACCTCGGCGCCACCTACCAGGTCATGGACAACCTCCAGTACAGCGCCACCCTGGCTTACCTCATGACCGGCGACATGCTGGGTGAGGTCATGGGCGTGGATGACAGCGACATTGATGACAACTTCGGCTTTGTTCATGAGCTGAAGGTCAGCTTCTAAGACCATCGCTGTGATCTGACAACGCCTGACGGCCGGCGGCAGCATTTTCCGCTGACCGTTGACAAGAACAAAAACCCCCGGGGAAATTCCCCGGGGGTTTTTTATTGTTTTTGGGGTTGACTTTGGCCGGCCGGCCGGGGTATCTTTATCAATTATTTTTTCCTTGCTTTGGAAACTTATTTTCAAGGCTGTCAACCCGAAAGGAGGAAGCATGCGACACTACGAGACGATTTTCATCGCCGATCCGGACCTGCCCCCGGATGCCCAGGAATCCCTGTTTGACAAAGCCCGCACCCTCATCGACAACAACGCCGGCCAGCTGGTAAATTTCGATGAGTGGGGCAACCGCCGGCTGGCCTACGAGATCCGAAAAAAACAGCGGGGCCACTATGTGCGGCTGGACTATTGCGGCAGCGGCGAAACCGTCAGCCAGCTGGAAGGGTCTTTTCGGATCGACGAGCGGGTCCTCAAATTCATGACCATCTTTCTGGAAGACGGGGCCGATCCCGAGGCCTTGAAAGCGGCCGTGGCCGCTGCCAAGGAGCCGGAGGAAACCGGGACCGGGGCCGCTGCTCCCGCGGCCGCAGCGGAAAAAACGGACGACGGCAGCAAGACGACGGCCGCAGATACAGCCGCCGAAGACCAGGCAGCCGACTCCAGGGCAGCTGCCCCGGAAGAGCTTCCCAACGGGTCTGCTGACGACGCCGGTGAATCCACCGAGTCCACTGAGGCCACTGCATCGACTGACGAACCGCAATAATCCAGATTTTCACTGGCAGGAGATCTCATGAAAAAAAAGACATTCCACCGGCGCAAATACTGCCGCTTTTGCGCGGACAAGAGCCTGGTGATTGATTACAAGAATCCCAAACCGTTGAAAAGTTTTCTGACCGAGCGGGGCAAGATCATCCCCCGGCGGATATCGGGCACCTGCGCCAAGCACCAGCGCCTGCTGACACGGGAGATCAAGCGGGCGCGCACCATCGCGCTGCTGCCCTATGTCGGCAATCCCAACGGGTAAACGGCACCGGCAGGGAATCGTCCCGGTCGTGCGCCATGGCCCGGCGAGGGAACGGCTCCAAGGAGAAACACTATCGTGCCCCAGGCAGCGCCCAACGGCAGCACCCGGGAAATCATCCGGGGAGTGGCGGTGGCCAGCCTGATCTTTCTGGTCTCGGTCTGGCTGCCGGTCGTCGGCCTGGTCGGACTGCTGGCCCTGCCCCTGCCGGTATTTTACTACCGGGCCAAGCTGGGACGGAAAAACGGCCTGATCGTGCTGCTGGCCACTGCCGGCATTATCACGGCGGTCATCCAGCGGTTTTCGCCGGACCTGGTTTTTGTGACCGGGCTGCTTCTGCTGGGTTTTGTCCTGTGCGAACTGTTGGAAAAAGGACTGCCGCTGGAGCCCACCATCCTGGTCACCGGCGGCCTGGTTTTCCTGGCCGGCCTGCTCGGCCTGGCGGTATACAGCCTGGCGGCCGGTACCGGCCCGGTAGCCCTGGTGTCCGCTTATGTGGCCAGGAACCTGGAGTTGTCCCTGGCGCTGTACCGGGACATAGGCATGCCCGAGGAGAACATCCGCCTCATCAACGAATCCCGGGAGGCCATCCGCTATTACCTGGTGCGGATCCTGCCGGCGCTGAGTGCGGCCTTTGTTCTCATGGAAACCTGGCTCACCTTTCTGGGGGCCCGCTCGGTGTTCCGGAAAATTGGGGTCTCTTTCCCGGACTTCGGCCCCCTCAACCGGTGGCGGGCGCCGGAGCTGCTGGTCTGGGGGGTTATCGGTGCCGGCCTGTTGATGATGATTCCCCAGCCGGTCACCCGCATGGCGGGCCTGAATGTGATGATCATCCTGATGACCATCTATTTTTTTCAGGGAATCGCCATTGTGGCCTTTTATTTTGATAAGCTGCAGTGGCCGGCCGCCCTGCGGATTTTCCTGTATTTGCTCATCGCGGTCTGGCACCTGCTGTTGCTGCTGGTGATCAGCCTGGGATTTTTCGACACCTGGGCCGATTTCCGGCGGCTGAAGGCACCACCGGCCGCACCGGACGAAGGGCCGGACGAATAAAAAAAACAGATTATCTTTTGCAGAATACAAGCGGAGGCAAAACATGCAGGTAATTTTAAAAGAAACCATTGAAACCCTGGGACTGGCCGGAACCGAAGTCAAGGTCTCGGACGGGTACGCCCGCAACTACCTTTTCCCCCAGGACAAGGCGGTGGAAGCCACCGAAGCCAACCGCCGGGTCATGGAGCAGAACCGCCGCAAGCTGGAAATCCAGATCGCCAAGGAAAAGGAAAAGGCCGAAGCGGCGGCCGCAGCCATCGCCGGTACGGTCTGCCGGATCGCGGCCAAGGTCAGCCCGGAAGGCAAACTCTACGGATCGGTCTCCCCCGGCGACATCGTCGACGCCCTGCGCGAACAGGGCCTGGAAATCAGCAAGAAGATGGTCCTGCTCAAGGAACCCATCAAGGAAGTGGGTACCTATCCCGTGGAGATTTATGTCTACAAGGATGTGCTGCCGGAGATTTCCGTGGAGGTCGTGCCGCAGGAGGACTGATTCCCAGACAGGCCGGCCGGGTAAAAGGAGGATCGCCGCTCGGGAAGGCCAAAGCCTGGCCCTAAATGTTCACGTCCTGCGCCTGGCAGGCAGCGCCAGGGGCTCGGGCCCAAATCGACTCGTGAATGTCCGGAACAGGCAGAAAACCCGCCGGCGGCGAACAATCCGGTCTTGCCTTTTGATCATTTTTTTTGCATAATACCACCATGCCCGGAAACCGGCGGCCTCGCCGACAAAAATCCGGTATCCGGGTTTTTGCCGTGACAAGTTCCGCAATTTCCGCGAGGGGGAAGGAAATAGCATGCAGCAGCCTGCCAAGCAGACCCGTCGTACCAACGCCCGCCCGGCACAGGAGACATCACCGCGCAACCTGCCCCCCCAGAACATTGACGCCGAGGCCTCGGTCCTCAGCTCCATCCTCATCGACACCGATCCGGCCGCCCTGTTTGACACCCTGGAGATGCTGGCACCGG
Organism: uncultured Desulfobacterales bacterium; assembly: GCA_964439745.1. Classification (GTDB taxonomy): domain Bacteria; phylum Desulfobacterota; class Desulfobacteria; order Desulfobacterales; family Desulfosudaceae; genus CAYTQK01. Next base: position 7,231 of record CAYTQK010000040.1, on the reverse strand, counting down.
AGGATTTTTACAAGGGCGCCCACCAGCTGATCTTCGAAGCGGTCACCGCCCTGGTCAACCGCAACGAACCGGTCGATTTGATCACGGTCAAGAACAACCTCCAGGAAAGCGGCCGGCTGGAAGCCGCCGGCGGCGCCGCCTACCTGGCCGAACTGGTGGACACGGCCCCGTACGCGGTGGACATCCGTCATTATGCCAGCATTATCAAGAACAAGTCCTCCCTGCGCCGGCTGATCCAATCGTCCAACGAGATCACCCGGCAATGCTTTGAAAATCCCGCCGACGTGGGCGCTGTCATCGATTTTGCGGAAAACGCCATTTTTCAGGTGGCCGAAGACAAGACCAGCCAGAGTTTTTTTCAGCTCAACCAGATTATTCAGACCAACATCGCCACCATCGAGGCCAACCAGGGCAAATGGATTACCGGCGTGCCCAGCGGGTTTGACCGGCTGGACAACCTTACTTCCGGCTTTCAGAATTCCGACCTGATCATCCTGGCGGCCCGGCCCAGCATGGGCAAAACCGCCTTGGCCCTGAACATCGCCCGCAACGTGGCCGTGAACGCCCAGGTGCCGGTGGCCTTTTTCTCGCTGGAAATGTCCAAGGAGCAGCTCTCCATGCGCCTGTTGACCGCCGAGGCCCGCATCAACGCTTTTAACTTGCGCAGCGGGCACGCCAGCAAGCAGGACTGGATCAAGATCACCGACGCCGCCAGCATCCTGGATACCGCCCCCATTTACATCGACGACACCCCGGGACTGACCTCCATGGTCATCCGGGCCAAGGCCCGCCGCATGAAAAAGGAAAAACAGATCGGACTGATCGTCATCGACTACCTCCAGCTCATGTCCGCCTATAAAACGGTGGAACGGCGGGACCTGGAAATCTCGGAGATGTCCCGTTCGCTCAAGGGGCTGGCCAAGGAGCTGGACGTGCCCATCATCGTCCTCTCCCAGCTCAACCGGGCCCCGGAACAGAACCAGGACAAGCGCCCCATGCTGTCCCACCTGCGGGAGTCCGGCTCCCTGGAGCAGGACGCCGACGTGGTTCTCTTCATCTACCGGGACGAGGTCTACAACAAGTCCGAAGACAATCCCAACCGGGGCATTGCCGAGATCATTATCAGCAAACAGCGGAACGGCCCGGTGGGCAAGGTTTTTCTGCAATTCCAGAGTTCCTACACCCGTTTCCAGAACCTGGCCACCGACCACTATCCCGAAGGCGCCGAAAGCGCCTGATTCTGCGTGCGCATGAAAAACAATCTGCACGGCAGCACCGCCGGCCTGAAGGCGGACCAGATCCGCCGTCTCAACAATCTTTACCGCCGCCGGATTCCCCGCCAGTTCGCCATTTCCCCGGAGGTGGCCCGGGAGCTGCGGGGACTGACGCGTGAAATCCGGCGCCAGATCGGGCTGTTGGCCGACCGCCAGGGACGGGTCACCCACGTCATCGTGGGCGACGAAAACCGCATCGTCATCCCCGACATCAGCCACTACCGCCTGGCCGGCAGCCGCTTAAAGGGCCTGCGCTGCGTTCACACCCATGTCGCCCGGGATTTTCTCTCCCGGGACGACCTGGCGGACCTGGCCCGGCTGCGACTGGACCTGATGGCGGTGATCTCCGGAACAGCGGGGGATGAAACCGACTACCGGGTTCAGATCGCCCATCTTCTGCCGGACGAAACCCAGGAGGCTCCCTACAAGGTACTGGAGCCGCTGCCGCCGGGGCGGCTGGATATCGGCTGCGCCGACCTGATCGCGGCCATTGAAGAGGAGCTGGGCCGGGGTGCCGGGCTGCGGAAAACCGGCGGCCGGGAGCGGGCCATCCTGGTCAGCGTCACCCCGTTGCCCCGGGCGGAGGCCGAGGCCTCCCTGAAAGAACTGGCCGCCCTGGCCGCCTCCAGCGGCCTCGAGGTGGTCGATACGGTCCGGCAGCAGCGCCGCCGAATCGATCCCCGGCTGCTCATCGGCCGCGGCAAGCTGGGGGAGCTGGCCGTCCTGGCCCTGCAGCAGTCTGTCGGCCTGCTCATCTTCGACCAGGAGCTGAACCCTTCCCAGATCCGCTCCATTACCAACCAGGTGGAGCTCAAGGTCATTGACCGGACCCAGCTGATCCTGGACATCTTCGCCCGCCGGGCCCATTCCCGCGAAGGCAAGCTCCAGGTGGAGCATGCCCAGCTCAAGTACCTGCTGCCCCGGCTGGCCACCAAGAACACAGCCATGTCCCGGCTGACCGGCGGTATCGGCGGCCGCGGACCGGGCGAGACCAAGCTGGAAATAAACCGGCGGCGGGTCCGGGAAAAAATCACCCGGCTGGAAAAATCCCTGGCTGCCGTGAAAAAACAGCGCCGCCAGCAGAAATCCCGGCGCAGCCGCAACGACCTGCCGGTCATCTCCATCATCGGCTACACCAACGCCGGCAAATCAACCCTGCTCAACACCCTTACCCACAGCCAGGTGGCCGCGGAAAACCGGCTTTTCATGACCCTGGATCCCACCAGCCGCCGCTTAAAGTTCCCCCGGGACCGGGAGGTTATCATCACCGACACGGTCGGTTTTATCCGGGACCTGCCCCGGGAATTGAAAGTGGCCTTCCGGGCCACCTTAGAAGAACTGGAAAGTGCCGACCTGTTTGTCCACGTGGTCGACATCAGCGACAGCCGCTACCCGGACCATATCGAGTCGGTCAACGGAATCCTGTCGGAACTGCGGCTGGAATCGACCCCGGTTCTGTTCGCCCTGAACAAACAAGACCGGGTCGAGGCCGACACGGCCCGGAAAATTGTCCGGCAGACCGGGGGCATCCTCATGTCCGCCAACAACAGCGACACCCTGAACCCCTTTATCACGGCCCTCACGGATCGCGTTGAACAGCTGACAGCCGTCTCCGCACGACAGCGGCGATCATAGTGACCCAACCCGGATGTTTCACGAGTCGCTTTGAGCCCGAGCCCCTGGCTCCACCTGCAACACAGCAGCTGCGGGCTGACTAAAAGGAGTGCCGATTGGGCACCTGAAAATGATTTAATTCTATGAAAATTAAAGAAAAATTTATTGGTGTAAAAATTTTAAACACTCAATTTAGGTTGACAAAAGCACTGTAAAATGGCATAAACAAATCAGCCATGACGATAGATATTGCATACGCGGAACAAGTGGGAACCGGGGCGGCCTATCGCAGTGCAGCCGTCCTGAAAACATATTTCGGCACTTCCACCCTGTCCATCCGCAAGAAAGGGGACAAGGATCTGGTCACGGAAGCGGACACGGCCTCGGAAGCCGCCATCATTGACGCCATCCAGGAACGTTTTCCCGATCATGACATCCTGGCCGAAGAAAGCGGCCGCCGGCAGGATCGTTCCCGGTTCTGCTGGATTATTGATCCGCTGGACGGCACCACCAATTTTTCCCACGGTATCGACATATTCGCCGTATCCATCGCCCTGGCCGAAGACGACCGCGTCATTGTCGGCATCGTCCTGAATCCGGTCACCGGAGAATTGTTCACCGCCACCCGGGGCGGCGGGGCCAGGCAAAATGGACGGCCCATAACCGTATCGGCCACCCGGCGCCTGGACGAAGCCCTGCTGGTCACTGGCTTTCCCTACAATTTTGCGGAAATCCGGCAGGCCGTGGTGAAACGTTTTTTCAACTGCCTGGAGGCCGCCCAGGGCGTGCGGCGCCTGGGCTCGGCGGCGCTGGATCTTTGCTACGTCGCCTGCGGACGGTTCGAGGGGTTCTGGGAACAGAATCTACAGCCCTGGGACACGGCAGCCGGCATGCTGATCGCGACCGAGGCCGGAGCGACGGTCACCGACTTTGCCGGTCACGCGTTTACGCCCGAGAAAAAAGAACTGCTGGCAACCAACGGCATCCTGCACCAGGAGATGCTCGACCTGCTGGTCATATCAGAGAGGTAGTAAATGGATTATTTTCTGGAGGAAAAATCCACCGGCGATCAATTCAGCTGTCTGGGTAATTTCGACGCGCACAACAAATTCTGTCGCCGGGCCTGCGCCCTGTCGCTGCGCTGCATTATCGAACAGAACCGCTTCATGCAGCTGGAACAGCTGACGGACATGTTTGACTGGGAGGATGTGGAACCGGTGAATATGCAATAACCGCCGGCCATCCGGCCTGGCCTCAAGCCGTCAGCGGCGTGCCCTCACCCCGAAAGTTGCGCGCCTCGCCGCGGCGCGGCCTGTATCGCCCAACCGGCCTTGTCTGCCAAAACAGCGGCCCCCGGCCGGAACCGGATATTCTTTCCCCCGGGTGCCCCAATCCACCAGCCACTTATTCCGGAAAAATTTTGCCGGGATTAAGAATGCCATTGGGGTCAAAGAGGTCCTTGATCTTTTTCATCAGTTCGATTTCGACCGGTCCGAACTCGCTGGACATGTAAACGGCCTTGGTGGTACCAATACCGTGTTCGCCGGAAATGGTCCCCCCCAGCGCGATGGTATAGTCAAACAGATCCGCGATGGCTGCTTCGGCCTGACGCAGCTGCGCCGGATCCGACTTGTCCAGCATGATATTGACATGAATATTTCCGTCCCCGGCATGGCCGAACCCGGCCGTAACCAATCCCGTTGCGCGTCCGATCCCTTGAATTTTTTTGATCATTTCCGGAATACGGCTGCGGGGCACGACGATATCCTCGTTGATCTTGTCCGGCCCGTACGCGAACAGGGCCGGTGACACGGCCTTCCGGGCCTGCCACAGCCGTTCGGCCTCGGCGCGGTCGGCGGCGACCTTGACACCGGCGCCCTTGTCCCGGCAGATCCGGGTCAGCCGCGCCAGGGCGGCTTCGTTTTCAGCGGAGGTGCCGTCCACTTCCAGGATGAGCATGGCATCGGCTTCCACCGGCAGCCCCGCCTGCAGGCGGTTCTCCGCGCAGCGGATGGAGGCCTGGTCCAGAAATTCGATGGTGCGGGGAATGATGCCGCCGGCGATGATGGCGGAAACTGTTTCCGCGGCCACGGTCATGTCGGCAAAAACCGCCGTCATGGTCCGGACCTCCTCCGGCAGCGGCAACAGGCGCAGCCGGATTTCCGTGATCACCCCCAGGGTGCCTTCCGAACCCACCAGCAGGCGGGTCAGATCATACCCGGCCACCCCCTTGACGGTCCGCACCCCGGTATGAATGATACCGCCGGTGGGCAGCACCACCTCCAGCCCCATGACGTAATCCCGGGTGACGCCGTACTTGACGGCCCGGGGACCGCCGGCTCCCTCGGCCACGTTGCCGCCCAGGCTGGAAAAGGCCGCGCTGGCCGGATCCGGGGGGTAAAAAAGCCCCCGGGCTTCCACGGCCGCGTGAAAATCGCCGGTAATCACGCCCGGCTGCACCCTCGCCAGCAGGTTGTCCGGGTCAATCTCCAGGATGCGGTTCAGGCGGCTGGTCACCAGCACCACCCCGCCGGCCACGGGCAAAGAACCGCCCGTCATGCCGGAACCCGACCCCCGCGGGATGACGGGAAATTTCGCCTGGTTGGCCAGTTGCAGAATGGCCGCCACCTGGGCCGTATCCGCGGGGAAAACCACCGCCTCGGGCAGACAGACCCGGGCAGTGGCGTCATAGGCGTAGCAGACCGTATCGGCTGCCTCCCGGGTGCAGTAGTCCCGGCCGACGATCCGGCGAAGCTGTTTAAAAGCGCTCGGGGATAATGTCATGACGGATTTTCTGTGATCGCGGATACGGTCCCGGCTTTTTCGGCCGGAAGGGCGAACCGCCTCGGGCTTACAACTGGCCGTCCTCGATCTTCCGGGTCAGCCGGTCGACCTCCTGCCGGACCGCCTGCCGGTTTTTCATGGCGTTTTCCACCGTGTTCACGGCATGGATGACGGTGGCATGATAGCGGTTGTAGCAGCGGCCGATGGCTTTCAAGGAATGATCCGTGAACCGCCGGGACAGGTAGATTCCCACCTGCCGGGGCCAGGCCACCGGCTGACGGCGGGAACGCGACTCGATATCCTTGACCGCGACCCCGTATTCCCGGCAGACCAGCTTTTTGATGGCGTCCAGGGTCACGCGCCGGCGCTGCACAATAATGGTTTTGACGACGCTTTCCGCCAGTTCAATGTCGATGGGCACACCCAGCAGCGATGACTTCATGGCCAGGCTGTTGAGACCGCTCTCCAGCTGCCGGACATCCTCGGTCAGGTTGTCGGCCAGGTACTCCAGTACCGCCGCCGGCATGACGTATCCGTGCAGCTGGCATTTCTTGCGCAGAATCCGGACCCGGGTGTTAAAATTCGGCCGATCCATGGCCGTGATCAGCCCCGCGGAGAGCCGGGACTGCAATTGCTTGTTCAGCTTGGGAATTTCGCCCGGCAGGCAGCAACCGGTAAAAAGCACCTTTTTCCCTTCTTCCAGCATATAGTCCAGTACCTGGCACAATTCGGTCTGGGTCCGCTCTTTGCCGGCCAGGGCATGGAGGTCCTCAATCAGCAGCATGTCATACCCGGTCCGGAACCGTTCCTTGAACTGATTGATGGAGCGGGTATTAAAGGCGTAGACCATTTCATTGGAAAAATCTTCGGCCGTCAGGTAATACACCCGGCTGGCCGGATTCAGGGACAGGCACTGGTGGCCCAAAGACTGGGTCAGATGACTCTTGCCCATACCGGACTGGGAAGTCAGAAAGAGGGCGTTACTGAAGCCGTTGCGGCAGGCCCCCATGGACAGCACGGCCGAATAGGCAAAATCGTTGTTTTCGCCCACCACGAAGTTGTCAAAGGTAAACTCCTTTTTCAGCAGCCGGCCGGTCCGGGGCCGGACGTGGACCTGGGGCAGAGACAACTGGGAATCGGGCTTCTTCCGGTTGGCGGCGGGCTTCCTGCCGGCCGGCGGTCCGGTCTCGGCAGCCGCCTGGCCGGAAGAACCGGATTCAGCGGTCATGACCTCCAGGGACAACTGGCAGGGCTTGCCGGCAAAATGGCTGATCTTATCGGCGATCAGATCCCGGTAATACCCCTGGATCCATTTTTGGGAAAACTGGTTGGGGCATCCCAGCACCACCCGGGTTTCGTCGTTATCCTTTAATTCCAGCGGCTCTATCCACATCATAAAGTTGCTGGCGGGAATATGCGCCTTTAGCTCCGCTTTGACTTTTTCCCAGACAGATTCCATAAAAACAAAACCACGTAAACCAGAAAAGATTAAATACTTGAACCCCTGAAAAACATGCCGGCCAGTCAACCTCGCTTTCCGGACAGACAATTGTTTCGGC
>CAYTQK010000039.1:9902-17083 GCA_964439745.1 uncultured Desulfobacterales bacterium | reverse complement strand
CCAGAACCAGGTCGACCGCCCGGCGTACCCCCATGCAGAAACCGGAGGTCTTTGCAATGGAAACTTTCATAAGCGGTCGTGTCCGGGCAGCAGGAATTATTCTTCGGTTTCGGTCAGGTAAATTTTATGGTCAACCAAAGAAAGGGAATGGATGCGGGCGTTTAAAAATTTCTGCTCTCCGAAAATGCTGATCAGCTTGATGCCGTTTTCATCCGGTTCCACCAGGTCGACGGCTTCCATGACCAGCTTGTTTTCGTCGCCTTTTTTGATATAGGCATTGGCTTCACACATGATCCTGCTCCTGACAAATGGGATTCAAATGGTTTTCAATCATGGCATCCAGAAGGGGCGGCAGGGGATCCTGCGTCAGCCCCACCAAAGCCACGTTTTCCTGAAACAAGGGAATTAAAATTTTTTGGGCCGGACAATCGGCCACGGCTTCGGCAATTTTCGGGGTTACCTCACCCATGAGGGCGTTGGCGATAATTATGCTGACCGGACCAACCACAACGTCCGCCGTCCGGGTGGTCGTGATGATGGCATTTTCACCGGAAGCGCCCCGGTTGGCCCGGGCCTTGAGCATCTGGGCCGTGGCAATGGCGTTGGTACCCAGGGCGGTGATTTCCACGGTTTCCCCGTAGGCCGCCTTGATGCGTTTGATAATGGCGCCGCCGATGCCGCCGCCCTGACCGTCGATTACGCAGATCTGTTTCATAATAAATACTATAACCATCCCGGCAACCAAGTTCAACCGAATTTGAGCGATTTCCAATGTTTTGCCCACAACCGAGGCTGCGAGGCGCAAATGGTGCTCAAAAAAGCCCTCAGTGCTGCCACTGAAACGGTACCGAACAACAATGTCTTCAAGAAATTTCGTTGGACATGAAATCGTTTTTGTTTTTAAAAAAAAGAGTGATCTGTTATGGTTCCTGGCTGTGCCGGTCCGGCTACAGCCGGAGTTCTTCCAGGGGACGGAGAAAGCGGATTTTTGCCGGCGGGGCGTTTTGGCGGACGGTTTCCACAAAGGCGGACATTTTCAGAAATGGCCGGCGGGGCTGTCGGCCGGAAGATCGCCGTGAGCGGACGGAATCATGGTTATCCGGATGTTATCAGCCACCCGGATTTTCCGGTGGGGCCGGCAGACGGTCACCCGGTCCGGCAGGTTCTGCATCCGGAAGAGGTTATCGAGGCTGCGGCTGCCGATGACGGCACACCTGTCCGCCCTGGCGGCCAGGGCGTAAATATCCAGGGCGTGGGCAAAATGGGTATGACCGGCCACGATGGCTGTCACCTCCGCATCCAGGCAGTCCAGATAGCGGGTGACCGCCGCCGCATCCGGAGAAAGGCGGCCGGCAATGATCCGCGCTTTGCCCGGGCGGATCTGGTAGGAATCGACCAGCACGGCCTGATGCCCGGCGACCAGTTCCAGGCCGGCCGCGCCGAGCCAGCGAACAATGATCATGGCTGTCCTTTTGGACCGTATAAAAAAATAAAGCCCGCGCGGAAAGCCGTGCGGGCTCTTTCGGTGGGGATGGTGGAGCTGAGGGGGATCGAACCCCTGACCTCATGACTGCCAGTCATGCGCTCTCCCGGCTGAGCTACAGCCCCATGGGAGTTGTACCTAACAAAAACGACCGGCAGAGTCAATAAGAATTTTGCGGTTTTGTCCAAAATAACGGAAAAAAAAGAAAAATTTTAATGGAGAAAAATACCACATATGGTCCTTTTGTTTAATTATACAACAAAATAGGCTAAATAAGAATTTATTTAAACAAAATTCACTTGACTTAAATACACAGTTCAATATTTAATGTTAATTAAAAATAATTTAATGTGACTGAAGGGAGCATCAGGGTTTGGCAGTCAGGCAGTTGGATGCAATTTTTCAGATTCGAGGTCAATCGACGAATGAAAAAACCGAAAAACCGTTTACATGAAATCAGAGAATCGCTCTTGCTAAGCCGGTCAGAACTGGCCCGCAAGGCAAACGTATCTCCGATTACCATTGCCCGCATAGAGGAGGGGAAGGCCTGTCGCATGGAAACCCAGCGCAAGATTCTGCGGGCGCTGGGATATGATCTTTCCGACAAACACAAGGTTTTTGAGTAAGGATCGCGATTATTATGTTTAGAAAAAAAGACCATTTAATTGGCATCGACATCGGTTCCAGCACCATTAAAGCGGCCGAAGTGGTGGTCAGCAATTCCGGGCGCAAGCTGGTCCGGTTCGGCATCACGGATCTGCCGCCGGGCGCTATTGTGGAAGAAGGAATCAAGGATCCGGAAGCCGTCGCCGAAGCCATCAAGTCCCTGCTGGGCCTGTATAACATAAAAGAGGATCGGACGGCGATTTCCATCGGCGGGTACTCGGTAATCGTCAAAAAGATCAACGTACAGTCCATGAATGAAGACCAGCTTCAGGAAATTATCGCCACCGAGGCGGAACAATATATTCCCTTTGACATTAACAATGTGAATCTGGATTTTCAGATCCTGGGGGATAATGAACAGAACCCCAACCAGATGGACGTGCTTTTGGTGGCCGCCAAAAAAGAGACCGTCAATGACTACCTGAATGTTCTCGAGATCGCCGGGCTGACGCCCATTATCGTGGATGTGGATGCCTTTGCGCTGCAGAATATTTATGAAGTCAATTATGAGACCGGCGACAACTGCGTGGCCCTGATCGACATCGGCGCCACCAAGACTTCCCTGAATATTCTCCAGGGAAACAAGTCGGTTTTCATGCGGGATATTTCGTTTGGCTGCAATCAGATCAATCATCATATCATCGCCAGGATTGATTGTGATTTTGAAGAGTCCGAGGAGCTCAAGCTGAGTGACAAGCAGGAAAAAATTCCGCCGGAAGACTTGCAAAGTATTATTTCGTCGGTGGTGGGGGACTGGACCACGGAAATCCGCCGGGCGCTTGATTTTTTCTATTCCACCTATTCCAACGAAGACATCAAAACGATCTATCTGAGCGGAGGCGGGGCCAATATCAAAGAATTCAGACAATTGCTGGCATCCCAGACAGGTACCGAGGTAGAGGTTCTGAATCCGTTTTCAGCGTTGACCATCAAGGATGATCGGCTGGAAGAGGCCTATATACAACAAATGGCGCCCCAGGCCTGTATCTGCCTGGGAATCGCCATCAGAAGGGTGGATGACAAATGATTAAAACCAATCTGCTTCCGTATCGCGCAGCCCGTAGAAAGGAGAACATCAGACGACAATTGTCGGTCTTTGTTCTCTTCTTTATTTTTATCGCCATGGGGCTGTTTTATTACCGTCTGCACCTGAGCAACAAGATAGATACCCTTGATGACCAGCTCAAGGCCGTTAAGACGGAACTGAAGGGCTTTCAGGACCAGGTCAAAGAGGTGGATGAAATTAAAGCCAAGCTGAGCGTTCTTGACCAAAAGCTGGGCGTCATGGACGATCTGAACAAGGGACGGGAGGAACCGGTTGTTTTGCTGCAAAAACTGGTGGATTTGACCGTAAAAAATCAGATGTGGATTACCAGTATGAGTGAAGCGGGTGATCAGATTTCGTTAAATGGAATTGCCATGGACAACAAAACCGTGGCCATGTTCATGTCCCGCATTGAAAAAGATGAATTTTTTTCCGGGGTGGAACTAAAGTCTCTGGTCTTGGTGAACCGGGAAGGATTGAAGCTGAAGCAGTTTAACCTGACATGCTCCAAGGCGGCATAGGAACGGATTTATGAAAAAAGGCTTTGAAAAATACAGCGACAAGATGCAGCCACTTTTTGAAGCCGTGGGTAAACTCACCATGGTTCAGCGGGTAATTATCAGTGCCGTCGCGCTGGCTCTGCTGATTGCCGGGTTTTTCCTGTTTTCCTTTAAGCCCCAGATGTCGGAAATCAAAAAACTGGAAAACAATATTAAAACCACCGAAAAACAGCTGGTCGAGGCCAAAAAAAAGGCGGCGCAACTGGACGGGTTGCAAAAGGAGTGGGAGAGCAAGCAGGCGAAATTTGCCGAAGTCATGAATGCGCTGCCGGACAAAAAGGAAATCCCCTCGCTGCTGGAAGAGATTTCCGCGGCCGGGAAGTCTTCCGGCCTTGACTTTCAGTCCTTCACGCCCAAGGAGGAAGTTACCCGGGATTTTTACGCGGAAATTCCGGTCAGTATTCAAGTCAATGGATCCTATGACCGCATTCAGCTGTTTTTTCAAAAGGTGGCCGGCATGTCGCGGGTGGTGAGCATCGAGGATATTAAAATGACTACGGGCAAGGACGAGAAAGAGATGATCAATACCAGTTGTACAGCCGTTACATATCGGTTTCTTTCTGAAACTCCGAAGGGAAAAGGTAAAAAATAATAAAAAAACAGAGTAGTGGTAACTATGATAAAAATTTTATCAGCAGGGTTTGTCGGCCTCTGTCTGGCCTGTTTCGTGCTTACCGGTTGCGGTGAGAAGTCCCCCTCGGACAAGAAAAAAGAAGAGGTGGTCCGCCAGAAAATTCCGGAGAAACAAGCGGAGCCGGAAAGCAACGGCCCGGAAGACGCGGCCAAAAGCGCTGAGGCGGACTCGGCGACTGCCAAGTCTGCGGAGCAGACTGCCGACGCGGACGACCAGGAATCTGCAAAAGCCGAAAATAAGGCGGTGGATAAGGAAAAGAGCGACGGAGAAGAGGCGTCCGCAAAAACGGCTGACTCTGAAGGCGATCAGAAAGAGGAACAAGTATTGACGGAAACCACCGCCAAGCAGGCGGAAGCAGAAGAAAAAGCCACTTTGCCCGCGCAGCCGCAACAGGAAGAGGGTGAGGAAAAACCCGAGGAATCCTTGGATGTGGAAATGGACAAGATCGAAGCAGAGGCCTCAGCGCTGGCGGAAGCGGGCGCGGCTGATTCACAGCAGCCGGATCCGGTGATTGATCTGGAGGAGGGGGAATCCCCGGAAAAAGTCGGTGAAGAAGCGCCGGAGGAGGATTCCTTCTACAATCCTTTTAAGCCTTTGTTTGATAAAGAAAAATCCGAAGACATTGATATGGGCGGCGGAAAGGCCCGCGAGAAACGAAAAATACTGACACCCCTGGAGAAAATCGATCTGGGCCAATTGCAGCTGGAAGGGGTTATCATGGCCAGGAGCGGTAACCGGGCCATTGTCACGGATTCCAGCGGCAAGGGGTATGTCGTCAAAAAAGGCACCTACATCGGTTTGAATTCCGGTGTAGTGGAAAGCGTAGAAAGCGACCGCATCATCGTTGCCGAGGAGCTCGGCGGCGTCACCAATAGAACCGAGTTAAAACTTCAGAAACCGGCTGGAGAGTAAAATATGTCTATTACATTGATGGGAAAGAAGCAATCGCGGGTTGGTTGGATTTGGCTTTCAATGATGGTGGTCATGCTGTTGGTAGCTGCCGGATGCGGGCCTTCACAAACCGTTAAACAGCAGGCACCGGCGCAACCGGCCGAAGCCGGGGAGTCGGCCGAAGCGGAGCCGGCTGCTGATGTTCCGGACAGCCAGGAACGGCTGATTACGGGAATCCAGATCAATGAAACACCCGCAGCCTATGAGGTGACCATCAGCGCCAACCATGGCTTGGACTATACCCTGGCAGAACCGCCGTTTCAACAGGCCAAGGTGCTGTACTTCCCGGACGCCGCCCTGGATATGGAAACAAAAGAATTTGAATTGCCCGGCAATAATGTCATCGGCAAGGTGGAAGCCATTGAACTGGTCAAGGGAGGGCCCACCAAGGTTGTCATACCGTTATTGCAGCCGGACCCTGACTTTGAGCTGCAACGTCCCAGTAATAATGATTTGAACGTTGTTTTTCCGAAAGTCGTCCAGGAGGAATCCGAAACCACCGGCGTGACCGAAGAGGAAATCGCGGCTGAGCCCCGAAAAGAGAGTCAGCCGCCGGCCGCGGCCATGGTTCAGGAGAAGCCGGAAAAATCGGCACCCTTGGCGACAGCGGTAAAGTCGGTTGATGCTCAGACAAAAGAGAACCGGGTGGATATTAATGTGGTGGCCAATGGATCGGTCAAGGTTTTCAAGAGCTTTGCACTGCCCTCGCCCCCGCGGATCGTGCTGGACCTCGACGGAATTCGCAGCGACCACCAAAAGGAACAGCGGCTGGACGTGGATTCTGACATTGTCAAACAGGTGCGGTATTTTTCCCATCCGGATTACCTGCGGCTGGTCCTGGACGTGAATCCGGACTATCTTTCCAAGTATGAGGCTGCTTCGGTGCGGGACGGGCTGCTGGTAAGTGTCGGGGAGACCGAGGAAGTGGCCGCAGCCATGCCGTCTGAAGAAGAGACGGACGTAACCGGGGAAGCCGGGGAAGCCGGTGCCGCCGAAGCGGCAGCCGATGAAACAGCGGCGGCTGCTGTCGGCACAACGGCTGAAACTTCCGTTGCAGCGGAACATGAAGCTGCCGGCGAAGAATCGGCGCTTGCGGAAACGGCAGAAGAGTCCTCCGCCGAAGAGGCCTCCGCAGATGAAAGCCCGGCAGAAACCGACGAAGCCCCGGCAGAAAATGATGAGTCCCCGGCAGAAACGACGGCTACTGCTACTGCGGCAGCCGGAGATGAAAAAGAAATCAAGAAAAGTGACCGGCCGGCACTGGTCAATGCCATTGATTTTATCGAAGAGCCGGAAGGCCGATCAACCATTACAATCGGGACCACCCATCCGGTCAATTATGATCTTGTCAAAAGGACAGACAAGAAATTGCGGCTGAAGCTGGACAATACCAATATTCTCAGCTTTCGCCAGCGCCCCCTGATTACCACCCGGTTCAACAGCGCGGTGGACCTGATCATGCCGATTCAGACCGAAAAGATGAAAGCCGCGGAAAAGACCTATGTGGACATTCAATTGCGGGAAGATGTTCCCCATGAAGTAGAACGACAGGACAGCACCCTGCTGGTGCATTTCGAGCCCTCCTCGGTGCCCCCGGATCCGACCAAAGAGGTGGTCATCCCGACGATACACGCCACCGAAGAGGAGGAGCCGGCTGAAGAAGAGGCCGCGGACGCGGCAGCACCTGCTGCCGAAGAACCGGCCCCTGAGGCCGCACCCGAAGAAACCGAAGCGGACATGGCCGCGGACACTGCCGAAGAGAGTGATGCCGAGGAAGCCGCAGCCGCAGAAACCGAAGCGGACATGGCCGCGGACACTGCCGAAGAGAGTGATGCCGAGGAA
>CAYTQK010000039.1:0-9802 GCA_964439745.1 uncultured Desulfobacterales bacterium | reverse complement strand
AGAGTGATGCCGAGGAAGCCGCAGCCGCAGAAACCGAAGCGGATATGGCCGCGGACACTGCCGAAGAGAGTGATGCCGAGGAAGCCGCAGCCGCAGAAACCGAAGCGGATATGGCCGCGGATACTGCCGAAGAGCGTGATGCCGAGGTAGTCGCACCCGCAGAAACCGAAGCGGCCATGGCCGCGGCTGCGGCAGAAGAGCGTGATGCCGAGGTAGCCGAAATCTTCGGGTCGAAAAAGGAAAAAGAATATACCGGTGAACCCATCGCGCTGGATTTTTACAAGACCGATATCCGCAATGTCATTCGTATTATCAGGGATGTCAGCGGGGAGAACTTCGCCATTGACAAGGACGTTTCCGGTAGTGTTACCCTGAGTTTTGTCAACCCCGTGCCCTGGGATCTAGTTCTGGACCTGGTGCTGGACATGAACGATCTGGGCATGATTAAAAGAAAAGGCATTCTCCGCATTGCCACCAAGGACACTATCAGGCGGCAGAAAGAGGCTGTCCGGGCCGAGCTGGCCGCGGAGCAGGAGCTCAAAAAGACCGAGGCACAGCTGTCGCCCCTGTTTACCGAATACTTTTCCATCAGCTATTCAGATGCCAGAGCGGATATTCTGCCCCACCTGGAGTCCCTTTTGTCGGAACGGGGACATGCCAAGGTGGATGCCCGCACCAACCAGATCATCATGACCGATGTTGTTGAAAATATCGATAAAGCCAAAGAAATTATTGAAAAGATTGACAAGGTCACCCCCCAGGTCATGATCAAGGCCCGGGTGGTGGAAACCACCACCGATTTTTCCCGGGAATTCGGAACCGAGTGGGGCATAGATAATGAGCCGGGGGTGTGGAGTTCTGACGTTGGTGCCGACTACAACTATAATGTGGCCATGAACAATCCGGCCGGATCCGCCACCAATACCATAGGCGTGAATTTCGCCCGGATAGTCGGCACTCCCTTTTCCCTGGATGCCCGGCTTTCCTTGATGGAGACCAAGGGAGAGGTGAAGATTATTTCCAGTCCCCGGGTCGTGACCCTGGATAATAAGGAGGCAACCATTTCCCAGGGCCAGGAGATTCCCTATACCACCGTTGATGACGGCGAAGCCGACACGGAATTTAAAGACGCCCTTCTCCAGCTGAAGGTCATCCCCCACGTAACCCCGGACGACCGGATCTCCATGAAGATTAACATTGAGGAAACGGAGCTGGGGGAAGCGAAGTTTTCCGGCCAGGAACCGCCCTTGAATACCAAGCAGGCGGAGACGGAATTGCTGGTCAATGACGGGGATACCATCGTTATCGGCGGTATTATTCAGCAGACGGAACGGGAAGGAGTAGGCGGCGTGCCTTACCTGTCCAAGATTCCGCTGCTGGGACATCTGTTCAAGAGAAGCAGCCGGTCCAGCGAAAAAACAGAACTGCTGATTTTTATCACCCCCAGCGTGGTCCGGCTGGATTAGCCGGGACCGTTGGTCCACCTCACATCTTATCACCCCTGGTTATCTCAGCCAGGGGTGATTTTTTTGGTGGGGCGGCCCCCCGCATCGGGATGATGATTCTGCCGCTATCCTGTAGTCGCCGGGAGCCGGTCGAGTCCTGCTGGTCAGGGCGTCAGCAGCCGCTTCTGCTGGCGCACCTTTTTCTGCAGGGTATCATTCTCTTCTGCCAGGGAGGCGCAGCGATCAAAAGCTTGCCGGGCTGCCAAAGTATTACCCAGGGCGGCCTGAGCTCGGCCCAGGTCAAAATAAAAAACCGCTACTTGGGGCTCCTCTTCCACGGCCTTTTTCAGCTCCCGCAACGCCTTTTCCGTGTTACCCCGCTCCAGCTCGGTTTTTCCCAGCCAGTGCCGGGCAAACACATAGTCGGGTTCTAATTCCAGAGCTTCCTGGAAATGGGTGCGCGCCTGGTCATAGTCCTTTTTATAAAAATAAGCCTGGCCCATCAAGAAATTGGGATAATGGGGGGTGGCGTAAACATAGTCTTCCGTAATGGGCGCCAGGACCTCAATGGCCTTGTCCCATTCATTTTTTTCCATATATACGATACCCAGGTTGTTGCGGGCGGTGGCAAAATTCGGCTTGATCTGTATCGCCTTCAAATACTCCTCAATGGCAAGGTCATATTTCTTCTTGTTGTAAAAAAAAATGCCCAGGTCAAAATGAATGTAGGGATCCTTGGGGGCCAACTCCTGAGCCTTCATAAGTTCCCGGTAGGCGTGGCTGTACTTGTTCTCGGCCATGTAAGCTTCGGCCAGTTTTCGTAGACGTAACGCCTCATTCTCTTCTTTGGCTTTATTGGAGGCGCAGCCTGCCGTCAGCAAGACGATTACAATACCCAGCAAGACAAATTTGGTTTTCATGGTTTCTCCTCTTGTAATGACAAGCGGGTGGCGATTTCCGCAGCCGTGTCCTTGACGAATTTTTCCAGGTTAGCCGGTTCGACATCCACGGCCGGCTTGGTTCGCACCAGCTGCGGCCGGTTGATCAGTTCCGGGTCCGGCACGACCTCATATTCCGGCGGAAAATTGTCATCAAAATACATTTGTTGAAAATCGGCGAATTTCAGGGCATGGGCGGTAGAGTCCAGGATGGCGGTCTCGTCTTCGGCGACCAGCCCCTGCTGCCGGGCGGCGACCAGGCCGGCCAGGCACTCGCCGCCATGGGTGCAGGCGATATTGCCATGATTGTTGGCAATCAGCTGCCAATCCATGATCTGCTGTTCGGCCACGTCGGTGACGAAAACCCTTTGCTCGCCGGCGGCCCGGTCATATTGGTCGGCCAGGTAGATAACCCGGGGCATGGACACGGGATTGCCGATCATGGCCGCCTGGGCCACGCTGGAAGTAACCGTGACAGGTTCAAAGCGGCGCTGGCCGGGGTCCTGCTGCCGGTAATAGCGGGAGACGGGGTTGGCGTGCACCGACTGGACGCCGATAATTTTCGGCAACCGGCGGATAATGCCGGTTCGGAAAAATTTCAGAAAACCGTTCATAACGGCGGCGATATTGCCGGCGTTGCCGATGGGCACCACAATCACCTTGTCGCCCAGGTCATAGGAAAAATCCTGGGCGATTTCGTAGGAGTAGGATTCCTGGCCGAGAATGCGCCAAGCGTTTTTGGAATTCAGCAGGGCCACGTTGTAGTTGTCGGAAAGCTCTTCCACCACTTTCATGCAGTCATCAAACACCCCGGGAATCTCGAAAACCATGGCCCCGTTGCCCAGGGGCTGGGAGAGCTGCTGCGGGGTGACTTTATGCTGGGGTAGCAGTACGGCCAGCTTGATGCGCGGCTTTAAATAGGCCGCATACAGGGCGGCCGAAGCCGAGGTGTCACCAGTGGAGGCGCAGACCGCCAGCACGTCGGAAACCCGGCCGCTTTTAATAAGAAAATTCAGGCAGGAAAAAGCGCTGGCCATGCCCCGGTCCTTGAAGGAAGCGCTGGGGTTCTGGCCGTCATTTTTAAAGAAGAACCGCAGGCCGACCCGCTCGGTCAGGGCCGGGCTGGCTTCTATGACCGGGGTCCGACCCTCGCCCAGCCAGACCACGTCCTCTAAGGGAATTTCCGGACCGATAAACTCGTGAAACAGGTACACGCCTTTCAGTGCCTGCATGTTCAGGCTTTTGCGTAAATCGAAAATCCGCCGCCACTGCTCTCCGGGAATTTCCTTTTTTTTCTCAAAACCGGCGTCTTCAATCAGCAGCACGCTGCCGCAGGCCGGACAGGTATACAGCAGGCGGTCGATTCCGTAGGTGTGGCCACAGCCCAGGCACTGGTAAAACATCTGGCCGGATTGGCGCCGGGGAATGAGAAGGTCACGAATATCGGCGGGATAATCAGAAAGATTCATGATCAATGACCGTCCGGTTGTTTAGGTATGGCTGCAGGGCATCCGGAATGATGATGGTACCGTCTGCCTGCTGATAATTTTCCAGCAATGCCGCCAGCGTCCGGCCCACGGCCAGGCCGGAACCGTTCAGGGTATGAACGAATTCCGTGCCCTTCTGGTTTGGCCGCTTGTAGCGGATGCCGGCGCGCCGGGCCTGAAAGTCCCCGAAATTGCTGCACGAAGAGATTTCCCGGTACTTGTCCTGGGCCGGAAACCAGACCTCGATGTCATAGGTTTTCACGGCCGAAAAACCCAGATCACCGGTACACAGGGTTACCACGCGGTAGGGCAATTCCAGCCGCTGCAGGATGGTTTCGGCGTCGCCCAGCAGCTTTTCCAGTTCATCAAAAGCGTTTTCCGGCAGCGCAAACTTGACCAGTTCCACCTTGTTGAACTGGTGCTGGCGGATCAACCCCTTGGTGTCTTTGCCGTAAGACCCGGCTTCCGACCGGAAGCAGGGCGTAAAGGCCGCGTATTTGATGGGCAGCTCTTCTGCTGTCAGCACCTCTTCCTGGTGAATATTGGTTACCGGCACTTCCGCCGTGGGAATCAGGTAGTAGTCCCATTTTTCCAGCTTGAACAGATCGGCTTCAAACTTGGGCAATTGACCGGTACCGGTCATGGCCCGGCTGTTAACCATGAAAGGGGGCAGGCACTCTCTATAACCGTGTTCGGTGGTGTGAATATCCAGCATGAAATTAATCAGGGCCCGTTCCAGCCTGGCCCCGGCCCCGGTATAGAGAGGAAACCGCGCCCCGGTAATCTTGGCGGCGCGGCCAAAGTCCAGAATGCCCAGGGATTCACCCAGGTCCCAGTGCGCGGCCGGCGCAAAAGAAAAATCCGGCCGCCGGCCGATTTCCCGGACAACCAGGTTGTCGGTTTCATCCCGGCCGACGGGCACAGAGGTATCAGGAAGGTTGGGGATCTGGAGCAGCAGGTCGCTGGTTTTTTCTTCGTTTTCCGAAAGCTGCTCGGTCAGTTGCTTGATCCGGGCGGAAACAGTGCGCATTTCCGCAATCTGCGCGTCCGCTGCTTCGCCGTTTTTCTTTTTGGCGGCGATGGCATCCGAGGCAACATTTCGCTGATGTCGAAGTTCTTCGGCCTCGGCCAGCAAATCCCGCCGGATACGGTCGCAGTCCAGAAAGGAATCAACCAGATCCGACTGTCCGCCGCGGGCTTCCAGGGCGGAACGGACAACCTCCGGGTGTTTTCTGACAAACTTGATGTCCAGCATTGTGATTTCCAGGTAGCCAGGTCAGCAACCATCTATGCTTAATTTGCCTCTCCGGTTTTATCCGGGTTGCCATCAAATACCATGGTGCCGGGGTTTAGTCAATAATTATTATCAGGTTGACTTTATTATATTTTATTATTATATTATCAAAAAGGTGGCAAAATTGGTGCCAATGAACTGCTATGTGAAGCGAGGAAAATCATGGACGAAATAAAAGAAGAAAAGCTTGAAATCAGTAACGATATTGTAAAAAAACTGGAATCGTTTTCCAAGGACGAGATTTCCCGCAAAAGCCGGGAGATCGAAAAACGATTGCATGAGTTCGCCAATTTTGTGGAAGCCCACGTGGCGCTTATGTACATCAGCAGTCCCGGCGAGGTGAATACCCGGCGGATCATTCAGCATTGTTTCGCGCAGAACAAAATCGTGGTCATCCCCTTTTTTGATCCCAAGGGAAAAAAAACCAACCTGCTCAAAATCAGCAATCTCAAAACCGACATCATCAATACCGGGCAGGGCCCCATGCCGGATCCCTCCCGATGCCGCGTAGTGCCCGTCAACAGCATAGAAATCGCCCTGATTCCCGGCCTGGTATATGATGAAAAAGGCGCCCGCATCGGTCTGGGTGACGGCTATTATGAAAAGCTGATCCCCAAGCTCCCGGCCACCACCCGCAAGGTTTCACTGGCCTTTGAAGACCAGATCATCCAACAGGTGCCCAAAGGCGCCATTGATCGCTACGTGGATATTATCATCACCGAGGAGCGAACCATTTACAAAATATGACGGCCCAGTAAAACGCTCAAGATACGGGGCCGCGCTTTTCCAGCATGCGAATGCCGATTGCCGCTCCTGGCAAGGGCAAGCATTGCCGGGCGGTCGTTTGCCTTACGGTGAGCGGGCGCTTTATGACGCCAGCGAGGCTGGTCAGGAATTCACTGCCACCAGCTCGATATCAAAGTAAAGGTCCCTGCCGGCCAGGGGGTGGTTGGCATCCAGGACCACGGTCTCAGCGGAAACATCGGTAACGGTGACATTGATCACCTGGCCGTCCGGCTGGCGGATCTGGAGCTGCTGACCGGGAGCAACTTCAATGTCGTCGGGAATCTGGCTGCGTTCCACTTCCACCGCCAGCTCTTCCTGGTATTGGCCATATCCTTTGTCCGGTTCGATGGTCAGCTCCTTGGTGTCTCCTGTGGCCATGCCGACAACAGACTCTTCAAACCCTTCGATAATTTCGCCGTTGCCGATGGTAAACTCCAGGGGCTCCCGGTCCCGGGAGGAGTCAAAGGTCTCCCCGCTTTCCAGTTTGCCGGTGTAATGCACCTTGACGGTGTCGCCGTGTTTGGCCTGTGTCATTTTTTTTGTCCTTTTTCAACGGGTTGCATCTATTCGGCCCAACCGGTATAAAAATCCGCGCAGAATCAATAAGAGGGAAAGGCACATGGAAGAATAGAAAGATGATTTCTGATATCCTGTTTATTAATATTAAAATAACGACTTTTCAGGAACCTGTCAACCCTTTCTTCCGGCGATTTCCAATTTCACCGCCGCGGCGGCGGCAGATAATTGTCCGCCGCGTTCACCATGGCGTGCCAGTTTCTGCGGCAAAGTTGAAAATCGTTCTCTTTTGGGGAGCGAAGCGATTGGAACCGCTGTTTTCTGCGGATTCAGCGCGACTGAAATACCCGTTGGCAAATCGGAAATGGATATGATATCGTAATCAAATCAGCCGCTCGGCCGGCCTTCACCGCCGGAAAGGAAAACAGATTATAAGGAGAGGCTCATGTGGATTGTGGTTGTCATCATTGTTATAGTTTTTGTGCATGCCGGCTGGTACCTGGTTACCCGGAAAAAGCTGTATGCCCCCCTTCCGGATGAGGCGACGGTTCGCCGCTTCCAGGACAAAATGCTGGAGCGGATGAACATTGCCGTCAACCGCTCGGTGATGGAAGAAACCGATATCACGGCCAATGGCCTGCGCCTTCATCTCAGCATTTTTGCGGCCGGAGAGGAGGCGCCGGTGCTGGTCTTCATCCCCGGGACTTCCGTTTATGCCTTCCTTTATATCGAGTTGATGTGCGCTCTCCATGAGCAGGGACTGACGGTGGTGGGCTTTGATCCCCGCGGTCATGGAAAAAGCGGCGGGCCGCGCGGCGAGTATACCATCAATGAAATCGTCGACGACACCCTGGCCGTGGCCGCCTATGCCCGGCGGCGTTTCGGCGGGCCCGTGGCCGTAGCCGGCAGCAGCCAGGGCGGCATGGCCGCCTTTTACGCGGCCGCCCGGGACGATTCTTTGGCCGCGGCTGTCTGCCATAATATCGCCGACCTGAATGGCCGGGACAATCTCCAGCTCTCCCGCCTGAAAATTCCGCCCGCCCTGGTGCCCATCAATCAGCAGCTGCTGAAGTTTTACGGCCGCTTTGCCGTTCCCGTGAGCCTCTACCTGGATTTATCGCAGGAGATTTTAAAAGACGGCACCGACGCGGCCACCTATGTCAGTCAAGACCCCCTGTGCATCAACTGGATTACCCTGCGGGCGCTGGGATCGCTGATGAAAACCGAACCGGCCCGGCCGGTCGAGGCCATTTCCGTGCCCATCATGCTGATCCATTCCGACGAGGACAATATTTTTCCGCAGAAATACGTGGAGTCGCTCTTCGGCCGGCTGAACTGCCCCAAGGAATATCTTCTGCTGCGCGGGCGGGATCACCTGGTCATGACCAATCATGTGGACGAGGTGGCCGGCCCCGTGGCCGACTGGCTGAAACCGATCATGACGGCAAAGTAGGGCGCTGCCGTTCAATACCGCGCGCCAGCCGATATATCGCGAGCAGGTCGTTTATGTCTTTTGCTGACAATATCAACGCTCTGTATACGGATTATTACGAACTGACCATGTCCCAGGGCTATTTGCTGGGCGGCAAGCAGGACGATACCGCTGTTTTCGACTATACTTTCCGGGACAATCCGTTCGGCGGGGGCTACGTCGTCTTTGCCGGCCTGGACAACCTGCTGGCAGCCCTGCAGAAGTTTACCTATGATGAGGCCGCGCTTGCTTTTCTCGAAGAGCAGGGGTTTGACGATGTCTTTCTCGCTTTTTTGCGGGATTTTCGCTTTCAAGGCACCATTTACAGCGTTGCCGAAGGAGAAGTGGTCTTTCCCCTGGCACCGGTCATGCGGGTGGAAGGCACCATTATCGAATGTCAGCTGATCGAAACCCTGCTGCTTAACTCCATCAACTTTGAATCCCTGATTGCCACCAAGGCTTCGCGCATCCGGCGCGTGGCCGGAAATAAGGCCGTCAGCGATTTCGGCCTGCGCCGCGCCCAGGGGCTGGGCGGCCTGCAGGCCAGCCGGGCGGCCCTGATCGGCGGTGTAGACCTGACCTCCAATGTCCTGGCCGGGCACTGTTTCGGCCTGGGTGTTACCGGCACCCAGGCCCACTCCTGGGTGCAGAGCTTCCCCGACGAACTGGCGGCGTTCCGGGCCTATGCCGCAACCTATCCGGATAAGACGGTGCTGCTGGTGGATACCTATGACACCCTCAAAAGCGGGGTGCCCAATGCCATCCAGGTGGGCCGGGAGATGGCGGAAAAAGGGCATACCCTGCTCGCCATCCGGCTGGACAGCGGCGACCTGGCCTATCTGAGCAAGCAGGCCAGAAAGATGCTGGACGAGGCCGGTCTGACCCAAACCCGGATCCTGGTCTCGGATCAGCTGGACGAGTACCTCGTCCGCAGCCTCAACGAGCAGCAGGCGCCGGTGGACGGATACGGCGTCGGCACGGAATTGGTCACGGGCCGGGAAACGGCCGCCCTGGACGGGGTCTACAAGCTGGCCGCGCACAACGGCACGCCCACCCTCAAGCTGTCCAACACCCTGGCCAAAACCTCCCTGCCCGGCCGCAAGCAGCTTTGCCGGTATTTCAACGGGGCGGGGTTTTTTTACGGGGACTGCGTCTGCCTGGAGGGAGAAGACGGGTGCACCGCCATGAATCATCCCGTTGAACGGGACAAGTCCTGCACCCTGGCGGGGAAACCCTCGGAGAGCCTGCTGCGGCCGGTTATGGAACAGGGGCGTCCCCTGGCGCCGCCGGCCGATATCAGCCGCCTGCGGCAATACTGCGAACAGCGCCTGGCACAACTGCCGGAGGAGCACAAGCGGTTTGAAATGCCGCATATTTACAAGGTGGGCCTGTCCCCGGCGCTGACCCGCCTGCGGGACAAAATGATAACCGCCGCCAGAGAGGGGCTGTGAACAAACGATTGTCAAAAGGAGAGCCATGAACCTTTCCCGGCAAGCCATCATCGATGAGGCGCTGCGACTGGGATTCGCAGACGTGGGCTTCACCACCGCCGATCCCTTTGCACAACACCGGGCCTACCTGGAGGAGCGCGCGGAGGCCTATGACTGGGCCGAGGCCGTCGGCCTGGACCTGCGCGGCGGCACCGATCCCAGAACCATTCTGCCGGAGGCCCGGACCATTATCGTCCTGATTGAAAACTATTTTCGCCGCTCGTTTCCCGCCTCCATGGAGAGATTCTTCGGCCGCTGCTACCTGGATGACGACCGCCTCACCCGGGACGGGCTGAGCGTCCGCATCAAGGACTTCCGGAATTTTCTGCGGGAAAACGGGATTCAGAACAAGGTGCCCTTTAACCTGCCCCACCG
>CAYTQK010000038.1:0-17163 GCA_964439745.1 uncultured Desulfobacterales bacterium | reverse complement strand
GGTTGCCCAGAGCCGTCAGGCTGCCTGGGTACGCCAGTGGCCGCCAGCGGTTGCCCGGGTCCCGGCCGTTTCAATGAAACAGCCGATGGCGTCGCTGTTGCTGTCGCCGTCCCCGCCGGACAAGCCCCCGCCAGCAGCCGGCGTGCTGGTGGTGTTCCGGAAAAACAGGAAGCGGCCGTATTTTTCACCGGAAAAGATGTCCAGGTCCCCGTCGCCGTCGATATCGACAAAAGCGGGTGTCAGGTATTTATAGTTGGCTTCTTCATTGAGTTTGGCAAAGGTGTCGTTGGCTTCGGCCACCGGCGCAAACGCGGGATCACCCTTGGAACCGACATTTTCATACAGGGCGAGCGTGTTGGGATCGGAGTATTTGGAATATTCCATCGTCCTTTCACCCACCACGGCATCCAGGTCGCCGTCGCCGTCAATGTCGCCAAAGGCCAGGCTGTAGCAGCCGCTGTACACCGCATCGCTGCTGCCAAAGACAAAGCCCAGGGGATTGGCCTCGCCAGGGGCGAAGGCCGGATCTTTGCCGCTGCCCTTGTTTTCGTAAAAATTGATGTCGCCTTCAACGGTAAAGGTCTCTCTGCCGTCATGCTCGCCGCCATCGGAATAGGTCATGGAGTAGTTGGTGCCGCCGCCAAAGGCGTCCAGGTCGCCGTCGCCGTCGATATCCACGAAGGCGAAACCATCATTGGGCTCTTCCACGAAAAAGAGCGGGTTGTCGGCATCGCCGCGCTGCTCAAAGATCGGGTTTTTGGCATTGCCGGTATTTTCATAAAAGGTGATGCTGCCGGTTCTTTCATAGGTATAGGTGGGACCTATCGGTGAGTACGAATACGAATATGACCAGCCGGTGCTGCCGACAAAGGCGTCCATGTCGCCGTCGCCGTCAATGTCGGCAAAGGCCACAAAGGCCAGCTGGCCGTCCTCCTCCACGCCTGTGGGGGTTATGCCGTCAAGCGGATTGCCGGCGCCGGTCCGTTCCACAAACCGGGGCTCTGTGGGGGTCCCGGTATTTTCAAAAAACTTCAGGCCGCTCTCACTGTCCGCGGGGGCTTTGGCGGCGCTCAACATATAGCCGTCACCGTCTTCGGCGACGCTGAAGACGTCCAGGTCGCCGTCGCCGTCAATGTCGACAAAGACCGGCTGGCTGCCATTCCCCACGTCAAAGCCGTAAAAGGGGCTGTCCGCGCCGGTGCGCTGCTTGAACACCGGGTCGGCATCGGTGTTGATATTGGCAAAATAGAGCAATGGTTCGTCGTCATCGTTGCCCACTGTCATGTCCATGTCGCCGTCATCGTCAAGATCGGCAAAAGCCGGGGCGTTGCGATAACCGCCGTCCACATCGTAGAGCGGATTGTCGGTGTCATCCTCTTCATAGTGGGTAAAGCTGCCGTCTTCTTCTTTCTGGAAGTATTCAAAATAATTATAGCGGGTGCCGACCACGATGGCTTCGCCCGGATCCACCTGGCCGTTGTTGTTGCTATCCAGATGGGCCGGGGCGCTGTCATAACCGACATCCACGTTCTGGAAAGGGTTGGAGTCGTCGTAGTAGTTGTAAAAGTCGAAAGTGCCGTCCCCGTTGTTTTCCACGTAATGGAGGTAGCCGTCAGCATCGCCCACCACCAGGTCCACCGCCCCGTCATTGTTCACGTCCGCAAAATGGGGGGTGACGTTCCCGCTATAAACCGTAACCCGCAGGCCGTTGAAGGGGTTGTCAGCCCCGGTCTGCTCCGTGAACTGCGGGTCCGCGGCCGTGCCGGTGTTGTGAAAATAATCCAGATATCCGTCATCGGCGCCAACTACGGCATCAATCAGGCCGTCGTCGTCCACATCTGCGAAGGTCGGGGCGGCATAGTTGCCCACGTCCACGCCGTCAAAGGGATTGTCAGCATCCAGGCGGGGGACGAAAACCGGTTGTGCGGCCGTGCCGGTATTTTCAAAATAACTGATGGTGCCGTCATCGTTGCCGATGAACAGGTCCACCAGGCCGTCGTTGTTGATGTCCACCAGGGCCGGCTTGTCGCAGTGATCCCCTCCGATCGGCGCGTACAGCGGGTTGTTGCCCTGGCCGAACTGCTGGACAAAGGGGTTGTCCGCGGCCACGGCTTCGTGGGCCGGAGACATCATGGCCATCAGCCCGGTCACCGAAAGGGCGGTGGCTCCCCTGGCGATGTTGCCGCCGGTGAGGACACGGGCCGGGGTGCGTTTGTTCTTTTTCATGTTATCCTCCAAAAAGTTATATGAATAAGGTTCGCAAATCGTCTGCCCGGACCGCTACCGCAATACCTGCCGGACGGTCTGCCGGACGGTCTGATAGAGATTCTGGAACGCCCGGACAACCGGACTGGACGTATCCGCGGTTTTGTCCCCATCCGCGGCACTGTTGATGAAACAGCCGCTGTCGCCGCCGGAACCGCTCAGCGGAGAGGGTCCCAGGTCAACGATCTGGAGATTTTCGGCAAACAGGGTGCGGCCGTATTCTTCGCCCACAAACAGGTCCAGGTCGCCGTCTCCGTCGATGTCCACAAAAACCGGGGCGCTGTATGCCAGCATCTCCAGGGCGCCCATGTCGGCCTCACCATAGGGATTGTCCGCGACAAACTCCGCCGGCGTGTCATCGTCGTAGGTGGTGTATTCAAAGTAGTTGATATTGCCGTCCGCCTCACCCACCAGGGCCTCCCATTGGCCGTCCCCGTCAAAATCGTCCACGGTCAGGACGGGATAATAATTGTCAAAGTTTTCCGTGGGCGCAAAGTTGCGGAAGGGGTTGTCGGTTTCGTTCTCCTCGTACATGCCCTCGTCGTTGAGTTCAAAATAGGAGATTTTGCCGCCGTCATATTCGAGGTCGGACCAGTAATAATTATGAGCGACAAAGGCTTCCAGGTCGCCGTCGCCGTCGATATCTTCAAAAAACGCCGGCGCGGGAGAGCCGTCAAATTCCATCATGTCAAAGGGATTTTCATCGGCTTTTTCGGCAAAATCCGGCTTTTCCGCGTCGCCGAAATTCTTGAAGTAGCGGATCTGCCCTTCGTTGCTGCCGATAAAGGCGTCCAGGTCGCCGTCATCGTCAAAGTCAACAAAGGCGACCGAGGCCAGGGAATATCCCAGATTCAGATCGCCCAGGGGGTTGGGCAGAAGGGAGTCGTAATCAACGGCCTTGACAAAAGATTCATCCTCATCTCCCGGGGCTTGTTCGTTGAAATCCGGGGACCGGGCGTCGCCGAGGTTTTCAAAAAACCGGATCTGGCCTTCGTTGTTGCCGATAAAGGCGTCCAGGTCGCCGTCATTGTCGATATCGGCAAAGGCGGGACGGCTTTCTCCGCCCACGTCAAATCCCCAGGTGGGGCTGTTCTTGCCGTCAATCAAGGTAAAGGCCGGGCTGTCGGTCGTACCGGTGTTTTTGTAAAAAAAGATCGCGGAGTCACGGGACTGGTCGCCGCTCTCCCCGACGCCGCCCACCAGCATGTCCTGGTCGCCGTCGCCGTCAATATCGGCAAAAGCCGGGGCGCTGTATTCATTGACATCCACGGTTTCGCCCGGGACCAGGGCCCTGGTTTGGGGCATCATTTCTCCGCCGGTGGAGTTGAAATCGGGGTTTTCCGCGTCCCCGACATTTTTGAAAAAGGTGACCGTTCCGTTGCGGTTGCCCATAAAGGCGTCCAGGTCGCCGTCATTGTCGATGTCCACGAAAGCCGGGGTGCAGTAATTGCAATCCGGGGAAAGACCAAACGGATTTTGTTCAGGGTCGGAAAATACCGGGGAGCCCGGATCGGTGGCGGTATTTTCAAAAAAACGGATGGTGTCAAAAGCGTACCCGTCTCCCACAAACAGATCCTGGTCGCCGTCATTGTCGATGTCGGCAAAGGTCGGGGTGGTATGGATACCCGCATAAACACCGTCAAAGGGATTGTCTTCGCCGGTCTGCTGAACGAAACGGGGCTGTTCGCCGGAGCGGTCCAGGACAAAATAGTCCAGGTATCCGTCGGATGCCCCGACCACGGCGGCGTCAATCTGACCGTCGTTGTCGTAATCCACCAGGGCCGGCGCCGCCCTTTCTCCCACATCGTAGGGGACATAATCGGCATCCTCCCCTTCTTCCAGGTACCAGAAGGGATTGGCCGCGCCTACCTGCAGCCGGAAATCCGGCGCCGTGGCAGAGCCTTCGTTTTTGAAATACTCAATATGGCCGTCTCCGCCGCCCACGAACAAGTCCAGGTCACCGTCCGCGTCCATGTCCGCCAGGGCGGGCTTGCTGAAGGTGGCCGCACTGACCGGAATCATCAGGGGGTTGCGGTATTTGGCCCGGACGGCCAGGTCGGGCGCGGCCAGGGCTTCATGGGCCGGGGAGATCGCGAATAACAAGCCGGCTACGGAAGCGGCGGTCATCCCCTTGGCCAGGTAACCGGCCGGCCGGGACAGACCCGCGGGCATGATGCTGCTGAGCTGTCCCATCTCCTGGTTGCTGGATTGGTGTTGTACCATGTTCTTCTCCCTTTATGTTGGTTGTCGAATCTTTCCGGGGAACGAACGAAGTTATCCCTTGCTCCTGGCGTTATTATCCAGGAGAACCGTGTGGTATTCGCAGGATTTTGCTGACCTGTCCCCTTCCCCTAAAAATGTATAAAATTATGGTAAATTTAAATCATTCTCCCGGCATTTTGTCAATGGGAAAATGTTTTCTGAAATATATATATCCATTCCAGGCGCAGATGGTCTACAGCCTTTATCAAAATTTTTCGCGGACTTATAAATACTTTAATACATTCAAGTAAATATGAATGCAACCAATAAAAAGAACAATGAGAATGTTGACTGCGGAAAACGCCGGGAAGATTTTTTCGAAAATTCAAAAAGTGGCGGGAGTAGTGGCGGCGTCGACATGTTTCAGAACCCGTACCGAATGACGCAGCTCCGTGGCTGACTGGAGCCAGGGCTGGACGTATTTTTCAATAAACCGCTGGATGCCGGTATCCCGGGATTCAATCATCCAGATCAGTTCCGGAATGCCGGACCGGATCTGCCGGTCCACGGCTTCGGCCACCAGGGCCAGGGCGTTCTGCCGGCCCCGCAGCGTTTCATCGACAAACAGGCTGGAATATTGAACAGTGTCCCGGCCGGTCCGGTGGGTTACCAGCCAGCCGACGATTAGCCCGTTCTGCCGCAGCGCCAGGCTGTTGATATGTTCCGTGCGGTTCTCCTCCAGGAAAGGCGAGAAGCGGCCCGGATACCACTCTTCTGATTCTTTTCGATCGGCAATATGCTGTCGGTCTCCGGCGGTGATCTCTTTCCAGGGAACTAGCTCCAGTCCCTCGGCCAGCAGCGGCTTCTCCCGGAGCCAGGGCGCCTGGCCGATGCGGTCAATGGTGGTTTTGAAAAGAAGCCGCGAATTTTTCGGGGGCAGCCACCCCTGGCGGCCGATGATTTTTTCGACCGTCTGGCAGGCATCCCAGTCGCGGCGGTACTTGATTTCCATCAGGTGGCATTTTTTCCGGGCCGCGGCCATTTCCATGAGGTTGATCAGGCGGGCGCCGATTCCCTGCTGCCGGTATTCCGGGGCCACGTACAGGGAGATGATTTCGGCGTGATTGGCGATTTCGTTGATTTCCGCCACGGCCGCGGCGATATCGTGGCCGCCGGCAGAAGCGGTTACCAGGATCAGCGGGGCACCGGCGGTGCTGGCCTGCCAACGCTTCTGCACATTGGGGAAGGTGATGCCGCTGATTTTGATGATGTCCACCGGCGTGACCTGGTCGTTGATTTTGAACTGGTAATCGGCCAGGCCCGGTTTTTCGCTGCCCGACGCCTCCGTCATGACGGGGTCGGGATTGGAAACGGCCGGATTGGCGGGATGCCGAAAATCCGGGGGAAGGGTGATGGTGGTCTTGATTTCATCGGTCTTGTGTCCCAGTGCCATGGGCCGGCGGATGCCGGGCAGCACCTGGACATCGTAGAGTTCGTTGGTCACCCCTTCCAGGATCATCCAGTGGACGGTATCGCCGGTATTGATGTCGATGACCATCAGGCCGCAGGCCGGTTCGGTGTCTTTTTCCGCCAGCTTTTCGTCCAGGGGCAGCCCGGTAAAGGCCCGGTCCGCGCGCGGCCGGGACAGGCCGACGATGGCGTAATCGTTGTGAAAAGCCAGCCCCCGGGCGTATCCCCGGCAGAAGGCCACCGGTTCAAAGGCCCCCCGCTGCGTGTCGGCAAAGCCCAGCTCTCCCGTGCCGGAGTTGAGCAGCCAGATCCGGTCGCGGTATACCCGCGGAGAATGCGGCATGGACAGGCCGGTTACCAGAATTTCGCCCGAGGGAACGGACATGAGCAGCCCGCCGGAAGCCCGTTTTTCCCGCCAGCCTTCGAACATGTCCGAGCGGCTGACCGCGGTGACGTATCGCGGCACCCCCTTGTCCATGGCCAGGCCGTTGAGGTGACAGCGGTCTTCCGGGGCCAGCTTGGAGATGAAGGGCGGTTTCCAGAGGGGGGTGAAGCTGTATTTATCGTTCAGCCCGGCCAGGCAGCTGTACAGGGTATTGACAAAAACCAGGCGGCCGTCCTTGTCCACCACCATATCATGCACATCCAGATCGCCGGTGGTAAACCCGATGCGGGGCACGTACAGGCGGTCGTATCCTTTATAGGTCTCCTGGGGGTTGAGAACATTGTCGAACTGCCAGATCTGGTACTTGGTGCTCATGTAGAGCCGTTCCGGGGAGGCATATAAGCCCATGGCCCGGTCAAAGAGGCGTTCAAACGCGGACAGGCTGGCGTCCGGTTTCAGCCCGATGAAAAAAAGGCGGCAGGTCTGGTAGGTGGTGAAGGTCAGGCTGACGTTCTGTTCATACAGCCAGGACAGAAAATGACGGGAGCATAAAATTTCCAGGGGAGATTTTTTCGGCTGTTCATCGTTCATGACGGGTATCCCGGTTTTTTTATTGTCTCGGCCCCGCGCAGGGCCAACTTGCCTGGCTGAAAATAGTAGCCGCTTGGCAAAAGAAGCGCAACCGGTTTTTTCACAGCCGGGCAAGCACTGTCAGGCTTCTTGTTCCTGTTCCCGGATTTTTGCCATCTCTTTGCAGGTGTGGCACTGTCCGCAGGGCTGCAGAGCCTCACTATTAACCACCGGCCGCCGGCAGGACCAGGACAGCACCCGCAGATCCGGCGGCAGCATTTCCCAGATATCCTTCTTGCTCATTTTGGCCACCGGGTAGATATAGGAGCGTTCAAAGCGCAGTTCCAGCGGCAGGGTGGCGTGAAATATTTCATGTCCCCGCCTGGCGTTTACCATGGAGCCGGCGTTTTCCGTGTCGGTCCGGGTGCGGCCCACCGCCACGTGGCGGATACCGGGGTCGGCGGTGATGATATTGGCCGCCAGGAAGGCGTACCAGTAAGTATCAAAGATGAAATACTTGCGCATGAAGGCATAATCATGACTGCTTTCGGTGTAGAAAAATTTTCTGTAGCCATGGTCCCGGAAATACCGCAGGGTGTTTTTGACGGCGGTCAGTTCGGCGGTGGTCCGTTTTTCGATGTTGCGCAGGTGCAGGTGGTGCACATGCAGAGCGAACCGCTGGTAGGCCGGATCGGTCAGCAGCGTATACAAAGCGCCCAGGGAATCCAGGCCGCCGGAGTACATGCACAATATTTTTACGGGTTCAGGCATGATTATCTTGTTCCGTCATCCGGACTACGGTGCCGTATCCGAAGCAAAGCCCAGCAGGGAACGGGCCTCGGCCGGGGAGGCCACCTCGCGGCCGATCTCGCCTGCCAGCCGGGTGATCCGCTCGATCAGCCGGGGGTTGGTGGCCGGGATGGTCCTGGCCGAATCGTAATACAGGTTGTCTTCCAGGCCGACACGGACGTGACCGCCCATCAGTATGGCTGCCAGGTTCATTTTCAGTTGAAAGGGACCGATGCCGCCGCCGGCCCACTGGACGTTGTCCGGTATGTCCTTGACCATGCTGGACAGCTGATGAACCGTGGCCGCGGTGGAAAAGGTGGACCCCAGGATGAGGTTGCAGTAATAAGGCGGCCGCAGAACCTGCCGGCGAATCATCTCTTTCATGGTATAAAGCATGCCCGAGTCGAAAATCTCCAGTTCCGGCAGAATGCCTGTCTGCCGCATTTTTTCGGCCAATTGCTGAATCATCTCCGGATCCGTGACCGAAGCGCCGGCGGGGAAATTCAGGGAGCCCAGCGACAGGCTGGCCATGTCGGGCCGGCTGCTGCCGGTCAAATCCAGCACTTCCGAACGGTGCGCGAAAGAGGAAAAGAACCGGCCGCTGGTGGACACGCAGAGGATCAGGTCCGGGCAGCGTCGGCGGATGCCTTCCAGCAGCACCTGGTAAATCTCTTTTTTATAGGTGGGCCGCATGTCTTCATCCCGGGCGTGCAGGTGAATGATGGCAGCCCCGGCGTTGCGGCAATCCACCGCGTCCTGGATGATCTGGCCGGTGGTGAGCGGTACATGGGGTGAGTCGTCCCGGGTGGCCACCATGCCGGTGATAGCGGCGTTGATAATCAGCCGGGGATAGGCGGACAGGGGATAGGGCGGCATGATGTCAGCGGCGTATTTCATACGACGGCAACTATTTCCTTGTTTTGGTGGAGCCATCCGGGGGGCGGCTGCGGGTCTGATTTTGCGCAGCCCAATCCTGGAGATTAACCTGCAGGGTCTGCCAGGTGCCGATATCCGGATCACCGAAGGGATGGGCTTTCTTCAAAGTGCCGACCTGTTTATATCCGAAATGCTTTTTGTACCAGGCGATGGTCTGCGGACGGTCGGTATTGGTGGTCAGCAGTTCAATCCCGCGCTGGAGCATTTCGGTCATGCGAAACTCCTGCAGCCGGTAGCCGATGCCCAGACCGCGATAGGCCCGGTCCACTACCATGAGCTCGGTCTTGGCGGTGGTGGCCGAAAGAATCTTGTAACCGCAGAAGCCGGCCACTTTGTCGTTCACCATGGCCACGTAATAATTTTCAAAGGTCAGGCCCGGCATTTCCGCCGAGGGAATGTGATGCATGTTGACCTGTTCCAGCAGTTTAAAGATGCGGGGCTGGTCGGCCTTGCCGGCCTTGCGGATGACCACCGCGCCGGTTGTTTTCTGCGGGGCATTCATCAGGAGATGCGCGCTCCCTTAAAATAATAGACGCGGACATGATCGCCGCGGCTGTTTTTCCCGATGTACACAAAGCCGGTATGGGGCCAGACCGCCTGGTTGCGATATTTCTTCAATTGATCGTTGGTGACCACCACCATCATGCCGACGCAGCGGGTGTTTTTTCCGCTGACAAACTCCTTCTCGAGGCGGTCCCGGGTGAATTTGAGCAGGTTCACGGCCAGCAGCTCCCGGCGGTGGTCCGGCGCCACAAAGGTCCGATAAACGTAAAAAGAATTTTCCAGGTGCTTGTTGAACCGGGGGTAGACCGTGCCCACGCCGACAATCCGGCCGGTACTGTCCCGGCCGGTACAAAATACCTGGTCAACCCGTTCCAGGGCCATGTCCCGCGGCATGGCCTCGCTGGCGAGCCAGAAATTGATGATCTCGTTTTTCAGGTCCTCGCTTTTGTCTTCCCAGACATCGGCGATGGCGTAATCCGGGTTGGCGCTCATCTCTTTTCCTTGCCTTTATACCGCCGGCGGAGCTTGTTCATCGTATCCGGGGAAAGACCGCCGGGACTTTGATACCGGTGAATTACCCATGATCATATCTACCACGACTTCGTTGCGTTAGCAATACCGGGCCGGTATGTCAATCTTTTTATCGCCGGACGGCAGCAGCAGGGGGATCGTTTGGAAAAAATCCGGTGTCACCGCGGTTTGCGGGGTGAACCCCAGGTTGCCCAGGCGCTGGCGATAAAAGTCGGTGGTGGCCAAGGCGTGGTGAAGCAGTTGATTGAGCTGGCGGAACCGCTGGCCGCGCAACGCCTCCGGGGGCAGCCACTGGGTATTATCCAGCTGGTAGATAGCCGCGTTGTATACTGTTTTATCTCCGGGAAGGGTTTCTTCATGGACAGAATGGTTGTTCTGACCTATGGTGCCGGTATGGTCACTTTTATGGGCTGGGATCTTTCGCCTGGCGGTTTTGTTCTGATGGATGTGAACAAGTGTCTGTGGCAGGGAGTAAAGGAATATGACCGACAAAAAAAACAAGATCTTATGCATGTGTTCCGGCGGACTGGCTTCCCTGGGCGCGCTCTACCGGCTGCTGACCGAGGAGGCTTATGCCGGGTTCGACCTGCATGTTCATCACATAAACCTGAGAAATATTGAAAACCGGATGCAGGCCGAACGCCGGGCGGTGCAGAAGACGCTTTCTTATTTCCGGGAGGGCGGTTTTCGGCACCTTTTTTTTACGGAGAGCTTCCATGACTGTTCCTTCATGCGCCAGTTTCAGATCCCCGAGCCGTATTGGTACGGATTTATGGCCGCGCACATAATTACCGCTGATTCTTCGATCCTGTACGTGGCTACCGGCCGCAACCGGTCGGACCGGGAGGGGGAGGCGGCCGCCCGGAAAAGCATCACCGCCCGCCGGGGCCTGGAGATTTTTCACGCCACCCTGCCGCTGGAGCTGCGATTTGAGCGGCATTATATTTATCCCGTGGCCGATTTAACGAAAAAAGCGATCTGGGCCCTGCTGCCCGAAGAGCTCAGGAACATGGTCTGGACCTGCGATAGGCCGGTTACACGGGGAGAAGAGATTCTGCCCTGCGGTCAATGCGCCCAATGCGCCGCCTTTCAGGAGATTGCTGCCGAAGAGTAAGCGGTCGCCGGAGTGAACAGGGGGGTGTTGGTGACGACAATGCTGCCCGGCCCCAGGCGACCCAGGATACCCTCGATCAGATTGTCAGCATGGTACAGCCGGGCGATCGGCCGATGAATCATGATGGCCTCGGCCATGGTATTGGTTCTGTCCGGTTGCTCGCCTTTTTCCAGAAGCCGCCGGCAGGGAATAGAGGCCCGGGGCAGGGGCGCCGGCCGGCCGCTGAGCATGAATAATTTGTTGACATGGGTCAGGTCCCGCAGCTGACAGCGGAGCCGGTCCGGGTGGCTGATCTGGTCAGACGGCTGCAGGGCGATGAAATCCCCGGCCGCCTCTTGAAATGCCCGTCCCAGCATCTCCTCCCGGGTCATGGCGCCGCTGTCAGGCATGAGGCGGCAGGAAAACGGAGCCCCGCTCCTCCATGTCCGGATTGCGGCGGCCTCGCCGGCGGATATTCTGCCCGCCGCCAGGACCTCGACAGGCGGATGGGTCTGACGGCACAGGTCTTCCAGGATTTTTGTAAGCGGGCGGGCGGCCGGCTGATTCTGGACAAGCACCACCACCGAAACTGTTGTCTTTTCCAGCTTTTCCGGATCAAAAAAGAGCTGCATGCGGATGCTTTCCGGATGAGACCGCCGGGCGGTATAGGGCAGGCAGCGGCGATGCAGCGCATTTTGGATGGCGATCTGCACGCTGGTGGTTTTGTATGTCCGGCAGCCGGAAGTGATGCTCTGTCCGTGCTGGCGATAATTGTACAACGGCCGGGGCAGGTGAAAGCAGCGGGTGTATTCCAGCAGCTTCAGGGAGATGTCGTAATCCTGAGCGGAGTGCCGGTAGGTGATCTCAAAGCCCCTGGTCAGGTCGTAGATATCCCGGCGGAATACCCGCAAATGACAGACAATCATCTCCAGCAGCATGATATTGTGGTCAAACTGCAGGGGCCGGGAGATCCGGAGGGGCCGGCCGTTTTCGTCCACTTCCCGGAATCCGGTATATACCAGGCCTGCTTCCGGATGCTCCCGGAAGACGGCGACCACCTCCGCGGCGGCGGTGGGATCGAGCCAGTCGTCGGCATCCAGCTGGGCCAGCAGATCGCCCCGGCTGAGGCCTATGGCGGCGGCCGAAGCGGCGTGAGTGCCGCTGTTGGCCTGGCTCGACCAGCGGACCCGCGGGTCGTCGCGGTAGTTTTCTTCCAGCACTGCCAGGGTTTCATCCGTGGACCCGTCATCGCAGATGCAGATTTCCACCCGGTCGTAGGTCTGGTGCAACACCGAATCCACGGCCTGGCGCAGAAACCGGGCCGCATTATACGCGGGCGTGTAAAAAGAAATCAAGGGGCGATAATCCGGCCGCGGCCGTGGCCGGACAGAAGGGCCCAGGTAGAGGTTGGGGCCGGATTGCGGCGGCGGCGGGATGTCCGGTACGGGCCGGGACTGTAACTGCTGCCGGCTGGGCCGGCCCCCTGTCATCCCCCGGCGGGCCATCGCCTCGTCCGCACCCCCCAATCGGAAGGGATGTCCGTCCCGCCCTTTTATCCGTTTGTCAATTCCGCCGGAAATGGCCGTAACCACAGGCAGGCCGGCGGAAACGGCTTCTTCAATAACGATGGGCGTACCTTCCACCAGTGATGTCAGCAGGAAAACGTCAAAGGTGGCGTATTCCTGTTCCACCGCGGGGGTGAATTCCTTGAGCGTTATCTTGTCAGCCAGCTGGTAGTCGGCTATGCGTTTTTCCACTGCCGGCCGGGTTGCCGTGC
The DNA here is from genome assembly GCA_964439745.1 of uncultured Desulfobacterales bacterium. GTDB lineage: Bacteria > Desulfobacterota > Desulfobacteria > Desulfobacterales > Desulfosudaceae > CAYTQK01. The sequence goes on along the minus strand of CAYTQK010000038.1, from coordinate 4,641 downwards.
CCCGACCGACGATGACAAAATGAAAGTCATCGTCCGTGTGGCGGGCGATATCCACGATGCGGGTAAGATTTTTGTGCTTTTCAAAGCTGGCCACGGTGCCGACCGTGATTTTCGGCTGCGGCCGCCGGGGAACTTGGAAGCGTTTTTCATCGATTACCGGGGGGAGCACCTCATAGTCAGAGATACCTGCTTCCCGGGCCACTTCCGGAGCAGTGACGTAAATTCGGTCAATCTGCCGCCGGTCGACCTGGTGCATGCTGTCCGGCCATTGCAGGGAGCTGTGAACGACTTCGGTGATATGCAGGCCGGTCTCCTCCTTGAGTGATTGCAGGAGTTGATATACGGCAAAGCTGTTATGAAAAGCGGCACATTCGGCCCGCATGTTGATCAGAAATTTTTTCAGCAGGGCGGGCCGGGCAAAACCGGTGCAGGGAACGATACCGGACAATTTCTGCTTCAGGGGATTGTCGGCCGGAAACAGGAGGTGCAGGTATTTGAAGGTACCCGCCCGGATGTGGTTTTCCAGAAAAATTTCCGCACCGCTATAAATTTCATAGGGAATGATATAATATGTGATTCTATTATCAGGCTGCATGGTCTATCCGCATTGTTGCCCAGGTGGTTGTTATGGTTTATAGGCGGAGACGGCGGGAAAAGTCAATCGTTTACCGGTAGACCGGCGGTGCCGGGCCGGATCGATGACAGCCCGCGGGCCTGTTGAAAAACCGGTCGGGAGTCAGGCATGCTGCAATATTATGGCATTCTGGGAATGCCCCACAGCTGGGGGTTTGTGGCCCAGTTTCTGCTGGTGTCTCTGCTGAAGAAGGGCATTGACCTGCAATGTATCAGCACCAATGCCTTGAAAGGCATTCACACGGAATTGCATTCCGCGCTGGTCACCGATCCTGCAAAACGCCGGAACCTCGTTACCGATGTTTCCCTGAGTTATACCGTGCCGCCTAATCTGGCCAAAATCCGGGCCAGCCATAAAATTCTTCTGTACAACTACGAAACCACCATTCTGCCGGAGGGGTTTGCCGAGGCCATGAACACCGGGGCCGAGCTGATTCTGCCTTCCAGCTGGTTTTCTTATGATATCTTCCGGGATAACGGTGTGGATCCGGACAAGATGGCGGTATTCCCCCTGGGATATGATCGGGCCATGTTCAATCCCTCCTTTCCCCCCCTGCGGTTCAAGAATATTGATACTGAAAAATTCAAATTTCTGATGGTGGGGTCGCCCCACTGGCGCAAAGGCCATGACGTGCTGCTCCGGGCTTATATAGAAGAGTTCCGGCATGACAAGGACGTGGTCCTGATCGTTAAAAGCAGCATGAACAGCCACGAACGCCAGAGCCACATCCATGTGAACTTTACCGCCCTTTTTGACGAATTGCGTTCACGGTACGATTATCCCTGGCCGGAGATCAAGCTGATCGGGCATAAAATCGATTACCTGGCCCGGCTGTATACCTGTGCCGACGCCCTGGTGCTGCCGACCCGGACCGAAGGGTTCAGCCTGACTCCTCTGGAGGCCATCGCCTGCAAAGTCCCTGTCATTACCACCCGTTACGGCGGTCACCTGGATTATCTCAACGCTGACAACAGTTACCTGATTGACTGTGCTCCGGTACCTGCCCCCCCCCAGGCCCAGTATCTCACCTATCATCCCGAGGCGTTGATGGGGGAGCCGCGAATACATCATCTGCGGCAGTTGATGCGGCAGGTCAAGACGGATTATGAGCAGGCCCGGGCAAAAGCCCAGCGGGCGTATGATCAATGCGCCGGCACCCTGACCTGGGACCATGCCGCTGATCGGCTCCTGTCACTGGTCCGGGAACGCGGATGGAAGATTTGAAATTCCGGACTCTTACCTCAAAAGCTGTATCCCACTGATATTCGGACGGAGGCCTGTTCGCTTTCGATCTCCTGGTCGATGGTGTATTCCCAGTTGCCGCCGGTGTCATATGTGGTGGAGCGGCCTTCGGTATCGATCCGGCAGTAGTTCGCCCGCAGGCTGGCCGACCAGTGATCGGTGAAAAGATACCGGATTTGAGCGGAGCCGAGTTCGGCGGAACCATCACACTCTCCGTATGATATCTGACCGGTACGAAGATGCTGGTCTTCATCCCGCGCTTCCGCCCAGGGGCTGTAGCCCAGGGAGAGTTCCAGGGAAATCCGGTCGGTGGCTTGCAATCGGCCCCCCAGTTCAAAATAAGGAATTTCATAGGTGACATCGTAAAACAGGTTATCACCGGCAAAGAAGCCGGTGGGAATACCGGAAAGGCTGCTGACCTGGTAGGTGTCGCCGACTTCAAATTTGAAATCCTGATAGAGATAGCCGAGGCCTGCCCGGAAGCTGTACCGTTTTTGTGGAAAAAACCGGTAGGCGATCCGGGCTGACCAGATTTGGGTGTCCAGTTCAGCATCGCTGGTAGAATAAATGTCGGGAGTGGAGCCAGGCGTCAGCCAGTCCGAATCTTCCATGGTGCCCGGATCCGTGCCGGCCGGATTCATTTTGCCGGTCAGGGTTACCAGCAGCCGGTCCCGCACGGTCACAGACAGTTCCAGAAAGACCAGGTAGCTATCCAGGGGAAATTCCAGTTCACTCAAGGGGAAGTGATAATCCCGCAAACCGGAAGGGGTGGCCACCCGATCCCCCACCTGGTAGATGGTCTCTCCTTCCTGCCATTCCACGCCCAGTTCCAGGTCGGTTTGAATCGGCCCGGCGACAGCCGGAGAAAAAGGAATCCACAGAAATAAACAAAGACAGATAAGCAAGCGCAGTGTGTATGTCATGAAGGGCATCCTTTGGGGGCAATGGTATCAACCTCAAGTGGTCCGGCTTTATTGAGCCGGCCAGTTCATCTGTCTTTTCAATTGATCTTATCCGCCTGGTCCGGATTTGACAAATTTTTTTCAGGCACGGTCGGTGTCTATTGATCTTCTCGCCGCCCCGGACCGAGTTCAGGGCGCCATGGTTTCATGATAGGCATCGGTCAATCCATTTAAAAAGATGACCTGGCGGACCCGCACCCGGATAACCGCGGCCCCGGGATGAGCGGCTAATTCACGCAGATCGGGGTGGACGGTCAGCAGCCGTTCCTGAACGGCATTTTTTTCTTTGCCCGGCGGCATCTCCTCGGCCGTGCCCACGATGGTCAGGGCCTGGGGAACATCGGTCTCCCGGGAGTCAATCAACAGGCTGACGCTGGGATTGGCGAGAAGATTTTTGAATTTCCGGGTATGGCGGTGGGTTACCAGAAATATACAGGTGCCGTCGTCACTGGCGGTATAGGCCATCAGCGAGCAATAGGGCCGATTATCCACGGCCGTGGCCAGTACGCAATGCCGACGATGCGCAATCAGTTTCTGAATATCTGGTCGCATAATGTTCGCAAATGGCCGACAGGCCTGAAGTGATAGAAGGCAGCTTCCCTTCCCGGGTTGTTATCTTCCTGGTCCAATTTTGTGATTTTCTGATTATACGAAAAATGGTCGGCAGGGCAATCATAAAGCACGCGGAAGCTATCATTTTGCGGCTGGCCGGTTTTATGATAGTCTGAAAAAAAAGACCATTCAGCCCTGCGCCGGGAAACCGCCGACCGGATGCTGGCCGAGGACCTCCGCTTTATCGAGAAGGAAATGGACCTGACCATGTTTCAGAACCGCGATCTGTCCTGCCCGCAGTCTTTGTCCTGAACCCTTTTTCAATTGGCTGTTTGCCGCCTGACAACAGGAAGGATACTCCATGACCGAAGAAATCGCCCCGGATCTGTACCGGATCAAAATTCCGCTGCCCGACACCCCTCTCAAATATCTCAATGCCTATGTTATCCGGGCCGCGCCGCGCAGTCTCATCGTGGATACCGGTCTCAACCATGACATGTGTTTTGAGGCCATGCAGGCGGGGCTGGCGGAGATCGGGGTGGACAGCAACCAGGCCGATCTTTTCATTACCCACCTGCACGCCGATCATTTCGGCCTGGTTACCCGGCTGGCCAAGGAGAATACCCGGGTGTTCTTTAACCGGCCGGACGCGGAGATCATTGAAAATTGGCAGGGATTTGAACCGATGATTCGCTATGCCGCCAAAAACGGCATTTCCGAAGAGACCCTGCGGGCCTCCCTGAAAAAGCATCCCGGCCGGAAATTCGGCACCGACTGGCGGCCGCCGCTGAGCCTGCTGCGTGACGGCCAGCAGATGGAAGCGGGTCGATATTGCTGGACCTGCGTGCACACGCGGGGGCACACCCGGGGGCACATGTGCCTGTATGAACCGGACCATCAATTGCTGATCGCCGGGGATCACATCCTCATCGATATTACCCCCAATATCCAGTGCTGGTCCGAAGATGACGACCCATTGCGCAGCTACCTGGCCAGCCTGGAAAAAGTGCGGCAGCTGGAGGTGGCCCGGGTCCTGCCCGGTCATCGCCGTTTGTTTACCAACTGCCGGGAACGGATTGATGAGCTGGCCTATCATCATCACCAGCGCCTGGAAGAGATCATGGAAATTCTCGGCCGGCACGGTCCCCTCAATGCCCTGGAAACGGCCTCGTATATGACCTGGGATATCGAGGCCGACACCTGGGAAGAGTTCCCCCCGGCCCAGAAATGGTTCGCCACTGGTGAAGCCAT
>CAYTQK010000037.1:0-17199 GCA_964439745.1 uncultured Desulfobacterales bacterium | reverse complement strand
TTTTTATTATTTGACGGGCATAACATTTTTTAAACTTTTTACGAAGCCATCAAAATAAGCTATACTTTTTTAATTTTCACCGGAAGGCATTGCTTGCTTGCCGGGACCCTGGATGGATGATTACAGGAAGCGCCGCCTTGTCCGGCCAACCAATGAAAAGGAGTTTCCATGGGAAACTGGCAGAAAACCGGATGTGTCTTGTGCGCCCAGAATTGCGGTCTGGAAGTGCTGGTGGAAGACAATCGCATGGTGAAGGCGCGGCCGGACAAGGACAATCCCCGCAGCCGGGGGTATGCCTGCCGCAAGGGCATGAACGTTGCCCACTATCACCATCACGCCGACCGCCTGACCCACCCTCTGAAGCGCAACCCGGAATGGAACAGCAGGCGGCGGGCCTGCACCCTGCTGATGCATCCGGGCGACGCCGAAGAACTAGACCTGAAAGACGGTCAGCCGGTCCGGATTACCACCGCGGCCGGCCAGGAAACGGTAGAACTGGAAGTTTCCCAAACGACCCGCCCGGGTCAGGTGGTCATGCCCCACGGATTCGGGCTGATCTATGACGGCCAGGTTTTCGGCGCCAACGTCAACCGGTTGACCCAGGCCACTCACCGTGACCGGCTGGCGGGCACGCCCCTGCATCGTTATGTGCCCTGTCGGGTAGAAGCATCCTGAAAAATCGCCGGGTCCCCCCAAACACCGTGCCCGGAATCAGCCTATGCTCTTCATAAAATATTGTACAAACTGTTCCTGGAACGCCTTGAACATCCCCTCTATTTCGACATCATCTTTATCAAGGATTAAGGACAAGAGGGAAATACCTTCTGAAAACGCCACCAGTCCGGCGCTGATGTGCGGTACGGACACTTCCTTCTGGCTGGTTTGGGCAAGAATGATTTGAACCGTTTCGATCCACTCGGAATAGGCTTTCCGGAGTTTCTTTTTTATTTTGGGGTTGTAGATCGCCAGTTCCTGAAACTCGATAAATATTTTTGAAAGATCACGGTTGGTGGTGATGCGATGGTAGGCGAAATCGAGGCAGGCGCGCAGCGTGTCCTCGGGGCTCTGCAATTCCGGTGTTTTTGAAATCATCCACTCTTCAAAATTCGTCTTGTAGTGTTCGATGACAAATTCGATATAGTTGAGGAGTATGTCTTCTTTGCTTTTATAATAGTAATGCAGCATACCGTGATTGATCCCGGCGGCAGCAGCAATATCTTTAATCGAGGTTTGATTGAACGGTTTTTTCAATAAGCACCTGGTCAGTGCATCCATGATCTGTCGACGTCGTTTTTCCTGTATCGGCGTGTGCGCCATATTTCAAATCCCCATGCGTTTTATATGGAACCGGGAATATCGTGTGATCACTGTTTCCGGCCGCTTGTTCATCCACCCTGTCATTCCCTGTGGAATATATATCATTATTACAAATTATAATTCCAGAAAAAGATTAGTTGACAGACTAATTTTTTTATGTTAGTTAACTAACTAAGATACGATAACCCCTCAGACGCAACGGAGAAGGAAGCATGTCCCCTATCATAGATGCCCATTCTCATATCGGTGATATTCTATATCCGGACGGCGGCAGGATTATCGAGCAAAAAGGGGTCCGGAAAAAGCGAATATTCGATCCCATAACCATATCGCAGATGGGCTTGAATCGGGATTTTGGACTGGGGAACCTGCCTTACAGAATATTCTTACACTGGGTTATCCGGGCCGAACAGGAACGAAATTTTACGGCCACACGGGAGAATGCCCGCAACTCGATGGATCAGACCGGGGTGACGGCTGCCGTATGCCTGCCGCTGCCGCCCCATGTTGTTTTTTCTGACGTTAAAGCGGCAGCAGAAAAAGACCCGGGCCTGATTCCGTTCACCGGCGTTGATTTTTCCGATACCTCACAATTGGACGAGCAGTTTGAAGCCGAAGTGGCGGCAGGCGCCAAGGGCTTAAAACTTCATCCCATCATTCAAAAGGTTTCTTTCACCGATCCACGGATGAAAAAAGTGGTCCGGTCATTCATGCGCTTTGATCTGCCCATACTGTTTCATGCCGGCGTTTCCAACTACTATGTGGGCGGCGAGAAAGGGAAAAACATTCCGGAATATGGCGGCATTACAGAAGCCGCGGAACTGGTTGCGGCCTTTCCGGAAGCAAAATTCATTGTGGGCCATGCCGGCATGTTTGACGTCAAAGACGTCAGGCAGCTTTTGGGGGAGTATCAGAATGTATGGGTGGATACCTCCCTGCAGTCTCCCGGATCAATACGGAAATTAATTGAAGTGTTCGGGGAGGATAAAGTTCTGTTTGCGTCGGACTGGCCCTTCGGGTGCCGCAAACCGGCCATCAAGGCGGTAAAAGCCGCCTGCAAAGGCAATGAGCGGCTGGAAAGAAAAGTTTTTTATGAAAATGCATGCCGTTTATTCAAGATAGATCCATAACCCGGTTATTTCACGAGTCGGGTTTGCCCCCAGCCACCTGGCTGCCCATGCGAGGCGCAGTAGGGGCACCCCCCTGTGGGTGCCCTATTGTCGGACGGCCACAGGGGGGGCTCATGAAATATGAACCATTCAACGAGCGAGGTAAACCATTATGAATCAAACGAGCCGGCAAACCATATCCCGGAAAGAACGGGACCAGATTTTCGATGCCTTTGGCAAACACATTTCCAAGGGACAGATCCGTTTCCTGACAGCAGGTCATCTGGATATCCTGGAAGGAGACAGGGACGGCTTCCGCTTTTATGAAAGCCAATCCGGCAAAACCTATCTCGACGGGTTTTCATCAGCCGGATGTTTCAATGTCGGACGCTGTAATCCGCAAATTATCCGGAAATTGGAAGCGGCTGCGGATGACTATGACATGGGCACCTATGGCATGCTGTCCGCGCCGAAAATCAAGCTGGCCAAACTGCTGGCAGACCTGGCCCCGGGCGACCTGAACCGGGTTCTGCTGGGCGGAACCGGCGCCGACGTGGTGGAAGGCGCGTTGAAACTGGCCAGGGCCGCCACCGGGCGCGATGAAATTGTATCCATGATAAATGCCTACCACGGCCATTCCGGGATGAGCGTGTCGGCCAACGGCAAAGACTATTACAAAGAACTGTTCGTGCCGTTAATGCCGGGTTTTTCCTTTGCCCCCTTTGGTGATCTGGAGACGATCCGTCAAATGGTGTCCGAACGTACCGCGGCCATTATACTGGAGCCGATTCAAGGGGAAGGCGGCATACACGTGGGAACCGACGAATACCTCCAGGGGCTTCGTGATCTCTGCGACCAGTACGGGATCATGCTTATTTTTGATGAAATCCAGACCGGCTTTGGCCGAACCGGCAAGCTCTGGGCGTCCGAACATTCCGGGGTGGTACCGGATATGATGCTTCTGGCCAAATCAATGGGCGGGGGGGTGTATCCCAACGGGGCGGTTGTTTATCGCGACCGCAGCGAACTCACCAGCTATGTCGACCGTAATCCCGGGTTTCATTTGTCCATGGGCGGCGGGACGGATCTGGGCTGTATTGTTTCCACCGCCGTTATTGAATATATCGTTGAGAATAAAACCTGGGAAAATGTGGAGAAAATGGGCAACCGGCTGCTGGAAGGGCTCCGAAGTATTGCCAACGAAAATCCGGGACTGATCCTGGAAGTCCGCGGCCGGGGCATGATGGTCGGGATCGAGTATAAACAGGAATACATGGGCATGCTCATGGCCGATTGCCTGGCAACTCATGGCATGTTTTCCGCCTATTCCGGCAATGCGCCCCAGGTGATGCGGTTCCAGTTTCCCACAGCCGCAACCGCCGAAGATATTGACGCGGCCCTGGCGGTTATTCGCAAAGCCATCAAGCTGAGCAAATTGTATCTGCTGGCCTTGGGACCGCTTTCCAAAATCCCCTTTGTCCGGGAAGCGATGAACAAGGGGGATATTATGGTCACCATCAATTCCTGGCTGCGTAAAGTCGCCTTTTGGGAATAATGAAACAAAGAATTTCAGGAGGTTAAAATATGAATACCATCCAGCAGGAAAAGGGCAATGAAGATAACGCCCGCCGGGATGAACTTATGGCAGACGCGCGACAGGTATTTGGCAAAGGGTTTGTGGAAAACCTGGCGTCAAAGGGAATGGACTGGTTAGAGTCCGGCCGGGAAGGATCGGTTGTTTATGATTCCAACGGCCATGAATTGATTGACTGTTATTGCTCCTCCGGCACGTATAATCTGGGCCGGAAAAATTCCGCCATCGCCCGTGAGCTGAAACAGGCCATCCATGAAACCGATCAGGGCAACTTTATCATGATCTCACGGGAAAAAGCGATGTTGTCGGAAAAACTGGCTCAATTCACACCGCCTGGCCTGGACTGTTGTCTGTTTACGGTTGTCCGAGGGGAATCTGTTGATGCCGCCTGCAAACTGGCCCGGGGGTATACCGAAAGAACTGAACTGATCACCGTGGACGGGGGCTGTTACGGCCCGACCGGGTTTGCCATGACCCTGTCCGAGCGGTCCGACAAGAAAGACTTCGGCTCTCTGATACCGGATGTCCAGACAATCCCCTTTAATGACATCGCTGCTGCCCGCAAAACAATCACCAAAAACACGGCGGCGGTCATCCTGGAGCCGGTTCAAACGGAAAACAATTGCCGCACCGCGGACAAGGATTACCTCGCTGCCCTGCGTGACTTTTGCGATCAAACCGGCGCGCTGCTGATTTTTGATGAATCTCAAACCGGGTTCGGAAGAACCGGTGAAAAGTTTGCCTTGGACTATTTCGGTGTGCAGCCGGATATCATGCTCCTCGGCGAAGCCATGGGCGGCGGTATGTTTCCCTTCTCGTCCATGGTATTTACCAGTTCCGTAAAGACCTTTTTTGATGCCCATCCCCTGATCCACATGCTGACATTCGGCGGACATGATGTGGGCTGCCGGGTCGCGGCCGCGGCCTTAAACGAATATGATCAGAGACAACCCTGGCAAAACGCCCAGAAACAGGGAAATGTACTGAAAAAATGGCTACAGGAGCTGGCCGACTCAAATCCGAAATTAAAATCCGTCCAGGGTATCGGACTGCTGTTATCCCTGGAATTTGAAAACGCGGAAGAGGCCGAAAGATTCTGCCGAAGCGCGATTCAGCAGGGAGTGCTGCTAAAAAGCGGCGAGATCGCCAAACACAGCGTCATCATCCGTCCTCCCCTTACCATAAACGATCAGGACCTGGATAAAATCGTAAACGGGATTGAAAAGGCTTTATCTGCAAGCGGTTGACGTTGGGACCGTACACGCGCCCCATGAAATTTAGTCCGAAAATTATAGTATACTGGCACCGGAATTCCACGGAATTCGGAATTCGGGGGCCCGGGGCCGCCCCTGATTTTTTCCCGATGATTCATTTCCAGCTTGTATTTTCCGTGGTTTGCTGTGTATTTTGGACTGTGCAGGAGAAGCCGGGTCCCGGGTGAACCGGGACCCATGACGCAACGCGGAAAACAGGAGCAGTACATGAGCATTGTTGATCTGACCCTCGAAAGCACGGTGGCCGTTCTCACCATGGACAACGGGGAAAACCGCCAGAACCTGGCCTTTGCCCAGGCCATGGGCGAAGCCATTGACCAGGCCCTGGCCGATGAATCGGTCACCGCCATTATCATCACCTCGGCCGGGGACAAGTTTTTTTCCGCCGGGGTCGACCTGGAATGGATGATGGAGCGGTTCGGCGAAAACGCTATGGACGATATCCGGGCCTTCATGTACGGCATGAACGATGTCTTTAAAAAATGCCTCCTGGCTCCGGTGCCGGTGATCGCCGCCATCAATGGCCACGCCTTTGGCAACGGGGCCATACTGACCTGCGCCTGCGATTTTAGGCTGATGAAGTCGGACCGGGGCTATTTCTGTTTTCCGGAGGTGGACGTCAGCATTCCCTTTCTGCCCGGCATGGTGGCCTTCGTGAAAAAGGCCATTCCCTATTACAAGTTCAACCGCATGAAACTGACCGGCCAGAGGGTGCCCGCCCCGGAACTGGAGGCCCATCACATCATCGAACAGGCCTGCGCCGACAAAGACGATCTCATGGCCCAGAGCCTGGCCTTTGCCGGCAGCTTCAACAAGAAACGGACCATCTTCGGGGAACACAAGCGCCGCCTGCACAAAGACATCATCGCCATCATGGACCAGGAAGATCCGGAATACATCGAACCGCTGAATCTGATGGTCTAAGATATACCCAATCGGCCCGCCGGCAGGCAGGGCCGCCCTCCGCGCGACACGCGCCCAATTTCCAAAAAGAAGGAGCCTGACATGCTGCTGCTCAACCCCAAGAAATACCAGGACAGAAACTATCCGGACGAACGGTCCCGGGAGATAATGCTCAAGACCATCGAGTTTTTCGAAAACAAGGGCCTGAAAAAGATGAAGGAGGATTTTTTTTCCTTTGAATTCACCTATGACTTTGCCGAGTTCGTCAAAAAGGAAGGCATCTTTGAAACCCTCTTTCTTCCCCGGGGCTACGGGGAGGAGGACCAGTACTACAGCACCTACCGCATGTTCGAATTTTCCGAGATCTGCGGGTTCTACGGCACGGCCTACTGGTACATGTACCACGTCTCCACCCTGGGTCTGGATCCGATCTTTCTGGGCGACAATGAGGAGCTCAAGCAGCGGGCCGTCCAGACCCTGCGGGAGAACCCCGTGTGCGCCTTTGGATTGTCCGAAAAAGAACACGGCGCCGATATCTACTCCTCGGAGATGAAGCTCTATCCCCAGGAAGACGGCACCTACCTGGCCCGGGGCACCAAGTATTATATCGGCAACGGCAACGAGGCCTCCACCATCACGGTCTTCGGCAAGATCGCCGGCACCGACGAATACGTCTTTTTCGTGGTGGATTCCCATCATGAAAAGTACGAGTGCGTCCAGAACGTCATCCAGGCCCAGAACTATGTCTCGGAATTCATTCTGCACGATTATCCCATCACCGACGCCGACATCTCCGCCCGGGGGCCCAAGGCCTGGGACGACATGCTCAACACCATCAACATCTGCAAGTTCAACATCGGTTCCGGGGCCACCGGCATCGTCACCCACTCCTTTTACGAGGCCCTCAACCATGCCGCCCACCGCAACGTCTACGGCAAGTTCGTGACCGATTTTCCCCACGTCAAGCGATTGTTCCTGGACTCCTTCTGCCGGCTGGCGGCCATGAAGCTGTTCGGCCTGCGAGCCACCGATTACATGCGGGCCGCCTCGGCCGAGGACAAGCGCTACCTGCTCTACAATCCCATCATGAAAATGAAGGTGGCCATCCAGGGCGAAGAGGTCCACGAGATGCTCTGGGACATCATCGCCGCCAAGGGCTTTGAAAAGGACAACTATTTCTCCCAGGCGGTGGTGGAGCTACGGGGCTTCCCCAAGCTGGAGGGGACCCGCCACGTCAACATGGCCCTGATCGCCAAGCTATTGCCCAACTACTTTTTCAATCCCAAAGAATACCCGGAAATCCCCCGCATGAACGGGCCGGAAAACGATGACTACCTCTTTCAGCAGGGCCCCACCCGCGGCTACGGCAAGATCCAGTTCCACGATTACAACATCGCCTACAACAGCGTCGACCTGCCCAACGTCAACGTCTTCCAGGAACAGATCAACGCCTTTGTGGAATGGCTGATGTTGTCGGGCATGGAATTAAAAGACCAGATGCTGGGCGACTTTGATTTTCTGCTGGCGGTGGGGGAAATATTTACCCTGGTAGCCTATGGCCAGCTGATCATCGAAAGCGCCGCCATCGAAGAGATCGACGAGGAACTGCTGAACCAGATTTTTGACGTTTTTGTCCGCGATTTTTCCAAGTACGCCCTGGACATCCACACCAAACCCACCTCTACCCAGGCTCAGAAGGACCAGGCCCTGAAGATCATCAAGAGCCCGGTGGTGGACGACGAACAGTTCACCCGGGTGCTGGACAAGCATGTCTACTCCCTGGTGGACGCCTATAAGATGAACGAGTAAGGCCGGGCTGATCGCGGACGGCAATCGACGGGCGCGGCCGGGGATTGATTCGGCACTGACGGTACGGCGGGGGGCGGCTCCCGCCGTACCAGGTTTTGCCCGGGCCGGGAGAAAAAAGATGAGAAAAGATGCGGTCGAAGTCGACATTCCGGCCCTCCAGGAAATCCTGGAAAACTACCTGGCGGCCGAGGCCACCATCAACTACGCCGTCAAGATCGTGGGGCATCCCGGCATCGGCAAGTCCGAGGTGGTCCGGCAGACGGCGCGGAAGAAGAATTTCTTGTTCATCGACACCCGCCTGGCCTTCAAGGAAAACATCGACCTGGGCGGTTACCCGGTGCCCGACCACCAGGCCGAACGCATGATCTACTACCGGCCGGCCTTTATTCCCCCGGAAACGGTGCCGGCCGGGTATGACGGCATCCTCTGGTTTCTGGACGAGGCCAACCGGGCCCATCCCACCGTCATCCAGACCCTGTTCCAGATCATCACCGAAAAAATCTGCGGGGAACACCGCCTGGCCGACCGGACCTTTGTGGTTATGGCCGGCAACCTGGGCGACACCGACAGCACCACCATCACCCAGTTTGACGATGCCGCCCTGGACGGGCGGCTGGCCATCTTCCACCTCAAGCCGGACGCCCGCAACTGGCTGCGCTGGGCCCACCAGGAAGGAATCCACCCCGCGGTCACCCGGTACATCCGCCAGTACCCGGAACAGCTCTGGGACGAAACCAATATCCACCCCAATCCCCGGGGCTGGCACCAGGTTTCCCAGACCCTGCGCCTGTCCTATGGTTTGCGGACCCACCAGGACCTGACAGCCTGCCTGGCCTCGGACCGGGCGGCCGCCCTGGAAAAGGTCATCCGCGCCCTGGTGGGACGGGTGGCCTGCGATGACTTTGTCATGCAGCTGACGGCGCCGCGGCAGCTGACCGCCCGGCAGGTTCTGGAGGGAGACCCGGCCGGGCTGGCAGCGGTCCGGGCCGACCAGGTCAGCCCGGAAGATGTTTTGTGGGCTTTGAGCGGAGCGCTGGACACCCTGCGGGACCTGAACCTGGCCGCGGACGGCCGCCTGCCGGCCGGGGACCTGAACACCCTGGCCCAGGTCATGTCCTTTATCGCCCATGTCCGGGCGGACCTGCGCCTGTCTCTGGTCTATCAACTGATCAAGGAAGGCGCCATCTTCACCCAGATCCCCCCGGCCCTGGACCGCTTGGAAGACCGCGATCTGGCCGACCGGATCAAGCGCCAGGTGGCCGAGATGCTGGAGCAAAAATGAGCCCCATCCCCGCCCCATCTGCTGCCCCACTCCCGGCACCGGGCAGCGCCGCCGGGACAAAGACCGCCGCCGTCAAATGGGCGGCCGTCCTGGAAATGCTCTGGTCGCGCAGCCGCTTTGCCTCCTATTTTTACCAGACCGTGGCCCTGGCGGCCAACGAGGGAGTGCCCACCCTGGCCCTGACCGAATCCCGGCAGCGCCTGGTCCTGTATTACCAGCCGGCATTCGTGCGCCAGACCCCGGCCGAGGAACTGCTCGGCCTGCTGATTCATGAAATGCTCCATGTCGTCCTGAATCACGAGCACCGGACGCGGCCCGGCATGGATCCCCACCTGTGCAACCTGGCCCAGGACATGGTCATCAATTCCTATTTAAAAGCCCACCAGAGAACCTTTTTCGCCCGCCAGGGAGCCGGCGCCCGGGCCAGCCTGGTACTGCCGCCGGGGCTGCCGGAAATCCCCCCGGCCTTAGGCAAGAAACCGGGCCGGGCAGGCCTTGACGAGGTCACCTGGGAAGAGGTCTATGCCTGGCTGCAAGCCCGGTCCGAAGCGCGGACCCCGCCGGTCGGGGAGGGGCTGGAAAGCGAGACGCCCCTAACGGGCGGGGAACCCTGGACAATCGAGAACCCGGATCCGGACGACCCCCGGCCCGCGGAAGGACTTCGCCTGGTGGATGGCCGGGGCACTCCCCTGCCCACCGGCATCCACCTGTTCGGCAGCAGCGACCGCAACCGGCGCTGCCGGACCAAGGCCGAGCGCCTCCTGGACTTTGTTCAGCAGCGCGGGGAGGGCGCCGAAGAACGCCTCTTCGCTGATCTGCGGAGCCTCATCCAGGCCCCCCTGCCCGCCCGGAGCCGCCAGTGGAAACAGGCCGTGCGGAGCATGGCCGACCAGGTGATGCCGAGCAGCCGCTGGGACTATGCCCTGTCCCGGCCCAACCGGCGGTTTGTCGACGCCGGCATCTACGCGCCCGGCCGCTACCGCAAGCACAAACCCCTGGTCACCATCGTGGTGGACGTGTCCGGCTCCATGGCGGCCACCCCGGGTGAAATCGAGGCGGCTTTCGGCGCGGTGGAGGAGCTGCTGGAGGACTATCGGATCAACCTGCTGTGCCTTGACCAGGACCTGTTTGTGCCCTGCAAATCCGGCCGGCCGGCCCGGCTGACCGGCCGGGCCGGGCACTTTTTCTATCAAAAAGGGGACTGGCGCTATATCCAGACCGGCAGCCGCGGGGCCACCTTTTTCGCCCCCCTGTTCAACGACTACCTGCGCCACCACGGCGAGACCCTGCTGGTTATGACCGACGGCGAGATCTATGACCTGGACGCCCTGCGCCCCTATTTTCCGACCCTCTGGCTCATCACCGGAAAACGGTCCGGGTCGTTCCGCCCGCCCTTTGGCCGGGTGATGGCCCTGTAACCGGGGCGGCGGAAAAAGCGCCGCGGAAAGCCATACAAAAAGAAGGGATCCCATGAACGAGACCCGCCCCGACGAAAACGCCCGAAAAATTTACGAGGCCGGCAAAAGCGGCGGCGGGTTTGATTTTGCCGGCGGCCTGGCCGAGCTGACCGCTCTAGGCGCGGCCGAGTATATTTTCCGGGCCGGCCGGCTGTGGCCGGAATTCGACTATGACCGCGGCCTGGCCGCCCTGGCCGGGCTCAACAACGCCAAGTTCATCTATCACGCCGGCCTGGAGTGGCGGCGGTTTGACTTTGCGGCCGGGCTGACGGCCCTCCTGGCCACCGGCGACGCGGCATATATTTTTTTCGCCGGGGCCTACTGGCGGTGCTTTGATTTTGACCGGGGCGGCCGGGCCCTGCTGGCCACCGGGGATTGCCAGTACCTCTACCGGGCCGGCGCCATGTGGACCGACTTTGACCACGCCCGGGCCTGGCGCGTGCTGGAATCCCGGATTCGGACGGGCGCGCCTTGGCGCGGCCTGGCCTTTGAATCCCCCCGCTGGCGCCGCGCCCTGGCCCGGATCTGGGCGGACCTGGCCGGGGAATGATTTTTCTGACGGATCAGAAAGGAGGATTCCCATGGAAACCCGTAAAAACAGCACAATTTTGCTGCTCCTGATACTGGTTTTCCCGCTGGCCGCCGGCACGGCCCGGGCCAGCGACAAGGTGGTTGTCTTCGGCGACAGCCTTTCTGACAACGGCAACGTATTCATCCAGACCGGCCTGAACTACCCGGACCCGGAATATTATTACCAGGGCCGCTTTTCCAACGGGCCGGTCTGGGTGGAATACCTGGCCGACACAACACGGCTCGACGCGGATCTGGAGGATTACGCCTACGGCGGGGCCAGGACCAGCGGGCATATTCCGCCGGGCCTGCGGGACCAGGTGGATTTTGTCATCAATTCCGGGCAGCCGCCCGCGGCCCAGACCCTTTTTGCCATCTGGATCGGGGCCAATGATTACCGGGGCGGCGCCGGGAATGCCGGAGATTCCGTGGCCAATATCGGCCAGGCCATAGAAGCCCTGGTCGATTTCGGGGCCGAGCGGTTTCTGGTACTGAACCTGCCCGATCTGGGTGCCTCCCCCCATTATCAGGGCACGGCCGAGGCAGCGGCGGTAAGCGCTTATGTCGATTCGTTCAATGCCGCTCTTGACGAACTGCGGCGCGATCTGGCACAAACATATCCCGGGGTAGCGATTACCCCGGTTGACATGCACGAATTTGAGGCCGAAGTCCGGGCCGCCCCGGCGCAATACGGATTTACCAATGTCACCGACACCTCCCCCAATTTTGACATCGCCGATAATTTCAGCAATGCCGAAGGATATCTGTACTGGGACGAGCGCCATCCCACCACCGAAGCCCACCAGCTGATCGCGGATCAGATCTACGACCAGCTGGCCGTGGCGGATGAAACCCTTCCGCCGGAAACCCCCGTCGCCCGCGGCGATGACGATGATAATGACGATGACAGCTTTTGCTTTATCTCCAGCATGGCCGGACCCGGATAATATCAAATACGCGCCCAGGCCGCGGGCGAGGCCATGATCCTTGTCGATTGCAGCCGCATGCCTGTCGAGAAAACTTGATATCCGTCAGCCAGTCCCGTAATATACGCGGCCCCCCGGTCAAACAGTCTGCTGAAAACCGGGCCGTGACTGCCGGGAACGGGACATACCGCACCCGGCAGCCTTAAAACAAGCGCCAGGGACAGGTCCAGGATTCCGGTGGGGAGGGAAGAACAAATCATTATGACTGAATTTTTCAGAAATATTCGTATCCGGGGAGGAATCTGTCTGGCCGCCATGGTTCCGGATGGCGAACAGATGATGATCCGGGTGGTACCCTGGCCCCGCAGGGGACACCATGGCTGAACGTGCCCGAAAAGATACTGATCCCCGCATGGAAAACCTGAGCGGCGGGTCTTCCTGGAACGAATGAAGCGCGTCTTTGATGAACGGGACATCGAAATACCCTTCCCCCATCAAACCGTCTGGTTCGGTACCGGCAAGGACGGCACGGCACCGCCCGCTTACCATGCCGCCGTGACGAAAAATCCCTCCAGACCATCCACCGGCGAACCGGTTGAAGAATCCGCCCCGGTCAGAATCGCCTCCGAATCAGAAGTATCAAAGGAGGTCATGCGGGAAACTGACCGCAAAAAAGATAAGGATGAAAAATAAGATATCCATAATACCCCGTAAAAAAAACAATTTAAGCTTATATCCGATTGACTTAAGCCCTGCCTACCACTAACATAAACGGTATACAACAATCTAAAAATCAGGAGAAAACCATATGTCCAACCTCAGGCTGCTCGGTATGATCTTGGGGATCGTGCTTTTTCTCTTAAGCTTTCGTATCTTTCGCGGCCAGAAGTGGAACCGGGCCAACTTCTTTGTTTTTGCCTTGTCCGGTCTGTTTCTGTTCGCCCTCGCTTTCAATCCCGACCTTATTAACATTCTCCAGCGCATGCTGGCCTTAGATGACGCCGAAAGGGGCCGCCTGCTGGCCCTGCTTATTTTCGCCGTGGTTGTCCTCTGGTTTACCGTTATTCTGATGCGCACCTCTTTTCTCAGGCAAAAGTATCAATTTGACCGTTTTGTCCGGGCCGTGGGGATCTCCGATTACCTTGACAAAATCCGCAACGATCTGGCCGAATGCGATGTGGCCGTAATCATCCCGGCTTATAACGAAGAGGACAATCTATTAGAAGTGCTGCCACGCATTCCCAAAGAAGTCAAAGGAATGCGACTGGGCGTGGTGGTCATCGATGACGGCAGCGAAGACAAAACATGCGATTGTTCCCTTGCCACCGGCGCCTTCGCGGTGCGCAGCCCCATCAACAGGGGCGGCGGGGCAGCTCTGCGGCTGGGCTACGATATTCTGCGGCACGCGGATATTGATATATGCATCACCATGGATGCCGACGGCCAGCACAACCCGGATGAAATCCCCACCCTGCTTGCTCCCCTGCTGGAAGAAAAATGCGACATCGTCATCGGTTCCCGGATCATCGGCTCCAGGGAAAAAGACAGCCTGTTCCGGCTGGCCGGGGTCTATTTTTTCAGCTTTGTCATCAACCGTCTCACCGGTCTTGCCATCACCGACCCCTCCAGCGGCTTCAGAGCCTTTAAAATGGACGTGGTTCGCCGCGTCCCCCTGGATGAAGACCAGTTCCACACCAGCGAACTGATCATCAACGCGGCCAAGAGCGGCTTTAACATCTGCGAAGCGCCGATTACCATACTGAAACGCAAACACGGCGAAAGCAAAAAGGGCCGCAACTGGCTCTACGGTCTTAACTTTGCCAAAATTGTGATCAGAAGCTGGTGGAGGTAAAGGTGAAAGCCAGCGTGATTATCTCCGCCTATAACAACCTGGCTGATCTGGGCCTGTTGTTGCCGAGCCTGGCACGGCAGTCAACCGGCGATCATGAAATGGAGGTGATTCTGCGGGATGACGGTTCCCTTGACGGTACGGCTGCCTGGATAGAGAAGTATTATCCCTGGATACAACTTATACAGGGTGAGAATGTCGGCTTTTCCAGGAGCAATAATATCGCCGCCGGTCGCACAAGCGGGGAGGTGCTTGTTTTTATCAATGCCGATACCGTGCTGGATGAACGCTTCATCGCGGCCGGCCTGGATGCCCTTGATCGGGACCCGCTTGTGGGGGGACTCAACTGCAATATGATCATGCCGTGGATAATGGAAACAAAAGCTTTTCTTCAAGGGCAGCGCCCGGCCGGCGGATATGGCTATTTTCTGAACCGATACGGTTTTGCGGAATACCGGGAAGTAACCATGGATCGTTGCCGAACCGCCTTTTTAAGCGGCGGCGGCTGTTTTGTGCGTCGCGCCGCCCTGGGGGATGAGCCACCCTTTGCCGAGGACCTCTGGGGCGGCACCGCCTACTGCGAAGACCTGGATTTATCACTGCGGCTGCTGGCAAAAGGCTGGCGCCTCTGCTTTGAACCCGCCGCCATCCTTTATCACAACCAGCGCCCAGTTCAGCAGGCCGGCATCGTTCAGTTTAAAAAATTTATCCGGGTCAGCTTTAACCGTATCACTGTTTATGCCGGAAACCTTTCCCGGCCCTGCTTTCTGCGCCTGTTGCCGCGCCTTTATATGGGGCTGTTCCGGAAGATCGCGTCCCTGTCCCTGCCGGAAAAAATCAAAAAAAGGGCGCTTTTCGCCTCTTTGCTGACATCGCCTTTGTTTTTTTTATTACTGCCCTGCTGGATTTGCCTGAACCTGTGGTCGACGTCCGGCCAGAATTTCATTTGTGATATCTCTTTTTTAAAGGAGCCGGACGATTAAACGCCGCTTTGACTTGAAACTGAGGAATAAAACATGAATCTGATTATCGGGAACATTTCAAACGATAATAAGACAGATGTAATCGACGCGCCGGTGGCGTTCTTTACGGAAAAGTTCTCTTCCGAGGCTCAATTTTTAAACACAGGCATAAAAAATCTCACCTGCGCCGTACTTTCCGATAAAGGGCCGATCATCGGCCTGGCAACGGATTCCCAAGTTGTTTTGATCTTCATCGGCCATTTTTTGAATTCAGCAGACTCAGCCCTTGCTTCCGGTGCGTCCCTGGACAATCCCCATGCAACAGCCGGTATGCTGTTGTCCAGATACCATGAGAAGAAAACGTCGTTTTTAGACGGGCTTATCGGTTATTATGGCCTATGTGTGTTTGATAAGTCAGAAAACGCCATATTTCTTGCCGGTGATCCCTATGGTTTAAGAAGACTTTTTTATTATCACGATGGAGACAGGCTGATTTTTTCTTCGTCACTGGCGGCGGCCGGGCTGGCGCTGGGAGATGAGCTGGAAATTGACCGCAGCCTGGAAGATTTTCTTTTAAGCTACGATTTTTTGCCCTGGGAAAGGACACCCTATAAAGGGATTAAAACCCTTGAAAAAGGAAAGATGCTAAAATGGTGTCAAGGAAAAGTTGAGTATCATGAAATAAAGAAAAACCAGGTCTGGGATACCAGGCTGTCGTCAATCGATTTTAATCATTGCAGCGAAGAAAAACTGATTGATCATTTATACGACATCTTCATTACCGCCATTGAGGAACAACTTCCTGCCGGCGGCAAAATCGGGGTACTGCTGGGAGGTCTGGATTCAGCACTTATTGCCTCGGTTTTAAAGCGACTCGGCCGGGACGTCACCACCTATTCCTTTCAGTTCAAAGACTCTTATTATAACCAGAAATATACCGATCTGCTGGCTTCCTTTGCCGGTATTACCCACAAGTGGGTTCCGATTTCAAAAGAGATGATCCGGAAAGGCCTGGAGGACTACGCCTTCATTTTCAATCAAACGGCCAGCCAGGCGCATTACCCGATCCAGACAGCCCGGGCGTGCGCGGCCATGCGGGCGGATGGCATTGAATATTGTTTTACCGGTGACGGCTGTGACGGGATATTCATGGGATATCCCAATGTTTACCGTCGGGCGCGGTTGTTTGAAAAGGCCGGGAACATACCGCCGGTGCTGCTCAATTTTTTGCTCTTGCTCAGCAAACCATGGTTTTTCGAAAAACATCTTGGCCATGTCTATCGGGTGGGCAGAAACTACCTGACGATCTGGGGGCGTAAAATGCCCACCCGCGGGCACATCGCCTACAGGGTTTTTGATGAATTGACGCTCAAACGACTGCGCGGCGCACCGCCACCTCAGGAAAACAATATTGAAGAAATTCTGGATGAACTTTCCGCGGGGCTGGAACATTTGTCTTTTACCAGACTGGCCTATCATGGAAAAAGTATGCCCGGTTTAAACAGAACAAAACTGGAAGGCAGTTCCAATTTTGCCGGCATGGTAATTAATTCACCTTATTTCCATCCGGGTATGATAAGCTTCGCCAACCAGCTGCCCGAGCAGATGTTGCGACCGGCTCAAACCCGATTGCCGATTTCTGCCGGTAAATATATCCTGGTACGAATGGTGGAGGAAAAAAATCTTTTGCCCCATGAGATAATTTATCAGGAAAAACGCTCTCCGGTAGCGTCTCCGATAGACCAGTGGTATGCCTCGGAGCTGAAAAATGAAGTCAATATATTATTAAAACACCTGCCATTTCCATACAACCAGAAATATATAGACAATCTTCTGCGGCCCAAATTTGCCGAGCATTTATTCCGCAAACTTCTTACGGTTGATCATATCGCCTCGCAAACAATCGGGCTTTTGCTTACCTATGCCGGTTTTGCCGGCATTGCGAACAAACAAAGAGATATAGTGTAACCGGCTGTTTATGAAATTTTAATCTATTATATATCGAAAAAAATTCACCCTGCGGGCGAGTCGATATGGGTAAATTAAAAAAACTCACTCAAAATATTGTCGCCATTTTCATTATTGTTTTTTTCCTGCATTATTTATGGGATCAGCGCGCAAATTTTCTCGAATTATTAGATATTTCA
>CAYTQK010000036.1:0-17202 GCA_964439745.1 uncultured Desulfobacterales bacterium | reverse complement strand
AACCCGAGGCGGGCTTCTTTGATGGTGATGCCGGCCAGGGCTTCTCTGGTAAAGACCTTGTAGCAGGTCTCCATGTCGGTCAGGTTAAGGTCAGTCAGCATGTTGGACAGCAGCGTCAGAAACTTGTTGCCCAGGTAGTGCCAGAAATAAAGAACCCGGTGGGCTCCGTAGCCGGCGAACCGGGAGCCGTAGACCACGTCCGCCTTGCCGTCCAGGATGGGCTGCAGCAGGGTGGGATATTCGGCCGGATCGTATTCCAGGTCGGCATCCTGGATCAGAACAATGTCGCCGCGGGCATGGCTGATGCCCGTCTGGATGGCCCGCCCCTTGCCGCTGTTGTTTTGAAGGGCCAGGCAGGTCAGCTCATGATCCTCCAGGCTGGACAGAATGTCCCGGGTGCCGTCGGTGGAGCCGTCGTCCACCACGATGATCTGTTTGCGATAGGGGACGTCATGAACCCGTGCCAGCATCTCGCGGATGGTGTTGGCCTCATTGTAAACCGGTATGATGATACTCAGCAGCGGTTCGTCGGCAAAGGCTTTGTCAGCGGTCTTTTCCATATGGATACTTATCCCGATGGCTTTTCTTTGGTTTTCAGGTCCTTGTTGGCTTCCATGTCAAACCACATGGCAAACAGGTTAAACTGGCTGGCGCTGATAAAGGCGAACATGGCGGCCAGGGCGTTGATGGGCGGAATATGGCCGGTGGCATACCATATCCAGAACAGCCGCGCGAACAGCGCCACCGTGGCCACGCCGAACAATCCGCCCAGCAGGTAAAAGAAAATCAGGGGGTGAAAATCCTTGATGACGTATTTTTCCTTCATGCGCCAGAAAAAGCGCTTGAACAGCAGCCAGCTGATGGTGAAAATTACTTTTTTGACCTTCAGGCCGGATTGTTCACCGATGTTGTACAGCGGTTCCACCGGCACGTCGGCCACCCGGAAATCATGGACATTTAATAAGATCATCAGATCATTGGGCTGGCCGTAGCGCCGGTACATGCGGTCCCATTCGACGCGGCGCAGCGCCCTGGCACTGATGGCGGTATAGCCGGACTGAAAATCCGAGACATGCCAGTAACCGGAAACGATCTTGGTCAACAACGACAGAAAAGCGATGCCGAAATAACGCAGACGCGGCATCTGGTCATAGGCGTTGCCCGAGAAAAAGCGGTTCCCCTTGGCGTAATCGGCCCGGTCTTCGGCGACCGGGTCGAGCAGGGCGGGCAGGTCTTCGGGATTCATCTGGCCGTCGCCGTCCATGCGCACGGCGATGTCGAACTGCTGGTCGATGGCCCGAGAATAGCCGGTGATGAGCGCGCCGCCGCAGCCTTGGTTCTGCTCATGCTGCAGCAGCGCGACCCGGGCGTCATTCGCCGCAAATTGCCGGACGACTTCGACGGTCCCGTCGGAACTGGCGTCATCCACCACCACGACCGCATCAATGTAGTCCGGGATGCCGGCCAGAACGGCCCGGATCTGGGCAGCTTCATTGAAGGCCGGTATAATGACGCACACGGATTTGTTTTTATACATTGAGGCGCTGTTCCCGCAGTTGTGTATGTATGGGGCGGACTATTTTTTTAAATTTTTATTATATATCGATTCTTCCCTTGTTTTCAAGGGTTTTCTTGGAGGGATGGAATATGAATGCGGATTTGGCGGCATCTGGACGAGGTGACGCCCTGGCATCCATCCGGGCATGGGAAATCGCTCACCTTACTCTCCGATCAGCATGATCCGCAGGTCCATGACATTGGTGTTGGTGGGGCCGGTCATCAGCAGGTGGCCGGTCTTTTCAAAAAAGGTGTAGGCGTCGTTGTCCGCCAGGTAGGCGGCGGGATCCAGGCCCAGCCGTTGGGCGCTGGTCAGGGTGGCCGCGTCCACCACGGCGC
The DNA here is from genome assembly GCA_964439745.1 of uncultured Desulfobacterales bacterium. Classification (GTDB taxonomy): domain Bacteria; phylum Desulfobacterota; class Desulfobacteria; order Desulfobacterales; family Desulfosudaceae; genus CAYTQK01. The sequence goes on along the minus strand of CAYTQK010000036.1, from coordinate 15,306 downwards.
CGGCCGCGTCGGTGGGGCCGTCGGTGCCGTCGGTGCCGCCGCTCAGGATGACAAGATCCCCGGCCCCGGCGATTTCTTCGACCACGGCCAGGCAGAATTCCTGGTTGCGCCCGCCTTGTCCCTTGCCGCGGATGGTGACGGTCGTCTCCCCGCCGGAGAGAATACAGGCCGGCGGCGCCAGGGGATGACCGCTGGCCAGGCATTCGGTGGCAATGGCGGCATGGGTCCGGGCCACTGCCCGCGTCTCTCCTTCAATACGGGATGAAAGAATCAGCGGCTGATACCCCAGTTCCCGGGCGCGCTGTTCCGCCGCCAGCAGGGCGTCCAGGTTACCGGCGCAGATCAGGCTGCGGGCGGCGGTGAAGACCGGGTCTCCCGGCTTGGGGGTCTCCCCGGCGGCGTCCCGCCGATTGGTTTGGAGGTGGGCGGTCACGGCGGCCGGAAGCTGCTCGCCGATATCATACTTGTCTATGATCGCCCGGCAGTCGGCAAAGGTGGACGGATCCGGAACCGTGGGGCCGGAAGCGATGGTGGACAGGTCGTCGCCGACCACGTCGGAGATAACCAGGCAGAGCAGGGCGGCCGGATGGACGGCCGCGGCCAGTCGTCCGCCCTTGATGGCGGAAAGATGTTTGCGAATAGTGTTGATTGCGTGAATGGAGGCCCCGCAGGCCAGCAGGATTTGCATGGTTTTTTGCTTGTCCGCCAGGGTAAGCTGTCCGGCCGGCAGCGGCAGCAGGGCCGAGCCGCCGCCCGAGATAAGACAGATGACCAGGTCTTCGGGACCGGCGCTTGCGGCCAGGGACAGTATCTCTTCGGCGCCGCGCCGCCCGTTTTCATCGGGCAGGGGGTGATCGGCCTCGATCAGGCGGATTTTTTTCAAGGGGGCGGTATAACCGTACTTGACGGTGATCAGGCCGCCGGAAAGACGGTCGCCCAGGATCTCTTCCATGGCCTCGGCCATGGCGGCCGTGGCCTTGCCGGCGCCGATGACATGAATGTTCCGGATAGCGTCCAGGTCTTGGGAGAAATCCCCGGTGACCAACCGGTTGTCCCGTACCCGGCAGATTTCCCGGAGCCGTTGTCCCGGTTCCACGGCGGCCAGGCCGGCCTGGAAAATATCGCGGGCATGAGCGTTCATGCGGCTAAGAGCGGCGGCGCGCGGCGGCATTGAGTTCCCTTGTGCGGTAGTTGCAATTCGTAAAAATTAACGCATCTTCAATATGTTATTCTAACCATTCCAAGGCCGTTCTGTCAAAGCAAAACCAGTTGAACAACGGGAGGGCTGCCCGGGAAGGAAACGATTGCCGGCTTGACAACCTTTGCCGGTTGCCGGTAAGTTACCTGGTAAAACAATGCCGATAAAGATAAGCAAGATCATGGAGGACCTATGCCTGAAGATCCGCAGCAGAGCATGTCTTTGAAAGGAGAATTCCTGTTCGCCATGCCCGCCCTCCATGACCCGAATTTTTCCCGTTCAGTGGTGTGTGTCTGCGAACATACCCCGGACGGTGCCCTGGGGCTGGTTGTCAATCGACTGTATCCCTCCCTGACCGGTGCGGACATTTTTGCCGAACTGAATATCGCCTGCCAGGAGGGGGGCGCCACCATTCCGGTGTATACCGGCGGTCCGGTCCATGTGGGGGAGGTGTTCGTGCTCCACGGCCCGCCTTTTGACTGGGCGGGATGCCTGCCGATTCGTCCCTGGCTGGCCCTGTCCAATACCCGGGATGTCCTGGAAGCCATTGCCATGGGGCACGGTCCGGCCGCCTATCTCATCCTGCTGGGATGTTCCGGTTGGGGCGGCGGGCAGCTGGAGGCGGAATTGCGGGAGAATTCCTGGATCACGGCACCGGCGGACGAAACGATCATGTTCCAGGTGCCGGTGGAAGAACGATGGCAGCAGGGGCTGGCCGCCATGAAAATTGATCCGGCCCTGTTGTCCAATACCATCGGCAACGCCTGACACGGTATCCGCCGCCGGCCGGGGACGGACGCGAGTATGCTGGATTTTCAACAAGGAAGTTTTTTATAAAAAGAGAAATTCACCGAGATGCATCAATATAATGATTTAAAAACGCGGCTGCTGGCCCTGAGTGATGATGTCCTGCGCCGGATTGAAACGGCCGAAGCCGCCGCCGGGGTGAGCGATGCCACCTTCACCGGCTGGAAAAACACCTGCCGGAGCATCCAGCGGCAGGTGGCCGAGGATATCGTGCGGGTGGCGGTGGTGGGACCGATCAAGTCCGGCAAGAGCACCATCGTCAACGCCCTTTTTGGCAAGGATTACCTCAAGCGCGGGGCCGGCGTGATAACCGCCATGGTGACCAAGGCCCGCCGCGGGGAGCACCTGCGGGCCACCCTTTTTTTCAAGTCCTGGCAGGAGGTCAACGCCGAGATCGCCCGGGCCGTGGTCATGCTGCCCTCCACCCGGCTGGCTGGTGACGGCGAGGATCCGGATATCCGCGACGACGATGTCCGGGCCGATCTGGCCCGCTTCGTGGACGAGCTGCCCCGGGAATACCTCATCGCCAGGGACAGCCGCAACATCAACAGCGTTCTGCTGGCCAATTACCTGGAAGGGTATGAGGCGGTCCGGGATATCGTGGCCGAAGAGACGGTCACCCGTGTGTTTGAGCGGGAGGAGTTTGCCCGTCACCGGGATTTTGTGGCCGACGACCGCCTGGCCGTGTATTTGAAGGATATTCAGCTGGACATCGACGCCGGGGACATGGATCCCAGCATCGAGATCGCCGACTGCCAGGGCAGCGATTCGCCCAACCCGCTGCATCTGGCCAAGATCCAGGACTATCTCCTGGTGACCAACCTGATCGTGTACGTCATCAGCAGCCGCACCGGCATCCGCCAGGCGGACATCAACTTCTTGACCATGATCCGGCGCATGGGCATCGCCGACAACCTGCTGTTTGTCATCAACTGCGATTTCAACGAGCATGAATCCCTGGACGGGCTGCGAGCACTGGTCCGGCGCATTGCCGACGAAATTTCCCTGATTCAGCCCGATCCCGAGGTGCACGTGTTTTCCGGACTGTACAACCTTTTCCGGGCCATTGGTAAAGAAGCACTGAGTGAAAAAGACGCCCGCATGCTCGCCCAGTGGGAGCTGGAAACGGAACTGGCGGCCTATTCCGACGGGGGCACCCGGGCCTTTGCAGATTCCTTGTATTACCAGCTCAACCGCCGGCGCTACGCCCTGCTGCTGAAAAACCACGTCGGCCGGTTTTCCCTGGTGGCTTCCGGCCTGCACCAGTGGGCCGCCGCCAACCTGGGCATGCTGGCCGAGGATGAACAAAGTGCCGCCGCCATTATCGAACGGACCCGCCAGCACAGGGAGAAGCTGGACCAGGCGGGGGACCTGTTTAAAAGCACCCTGGAGGGGTTTTCCCGGAAGCTGAAAAAGGAGCTCAAGGCCGAGTGTGACCGGTTTTTCGACGCCCGGGCGGGGGAGGTTCTGCCCGACGTGCTGGCCTTTATAAAAGGCTGGAAAGCGGATCTGGGCAAATACGAATCCAGCCTGATGACCTCGGGGTTTTCCAATACGCTCTACATGGTCTTCCAGGGGTTCACGCAGGCCCTGGATACTTTCATGACCAAGACCATCAATCCGCGCCTGATGGGGTTTGTCAAAAAGATGGAAAACCGCATCGGCGATTATTTCGAATCCATTGCCGCTTCCTACGACGCCATGGCCCGGGACGCCCTGAACGAATACAAAAACGGCATGGAGCAGGTGGGCATGGAAATGGAGGCCGTTCGCCAGCCGTCTATCAAGGCCCGGGACCTGGCCCTGATCAAGTCGCAGCACCGGATCGAGCTGCCCGCGGCCGAATTCATCATGAACTATACCCACAAGATCCGCACCGAGGCGATCATGCGGCTGGGGGTCTATTCGGCCGGCCGCCTGTTCAAGAAATTATTCAAGCGGCCGGCGGCGCAGGACCGGGCCTATGAACTGCGGGCCCTGAAAGACGGGATTACCCGCATCAAGCACGAGACCGAAAAGACCATCATTTTTCACTTCAAGAATTACCGGGAGAACATCAAGTTTCAATATGTATTCCGGCTGATCGACGGTGTGGCCGAGGGCTTCTACGAAGCCGTGCAGGACCGGTTCTCCACGTATAGTGCCGATATCATAAATCTTCAGAACGCCTTGTCGGAAAAACGCGTTGACAAGGAACAGTTGTCTGCCATATTACACCAGACAAAGGAGGAGGCGGCCGCGGCCATGGACGGAATTGCCGAACTGGCCGGGCAAATCGAGGCCACCGACAATAACGACGGTAAAGCGGATGCAACGGAGAGGTAACAGGAGGAAAAAGGAATGGGAAACGGACAGACCAGGGTGATCGCGGTAGCCAATGAAAAGGGCGGAGTGGGCAAGACCGCCATGACGATAAACCTGGGAGCGGCACTGTCCCGGGAAGACAAGCGGGTGCTGATCGTGGACATGGATCCCCAGCACAACGCCACCATCGGACTGGGCGTTGCCGTGGCGGAGGACGCGCCCACGGTTTATGACCTGATCGCCGGCGACCCCCCGGTTCCGGGCGACCAGGCGGTGATATCCACCCGGTGGGAACAGATCGACCTGATTCCCTCCCATATCGACCTGGCCGGCGCGGAAATCGAACTGGCCGATCAGCCCGGCCGGGAGAGCCGGCTGCGCCAGGCCCTGGCCCCGTTGGAAGCGGACTATGATTTTATCCTTATCGATACGCCCCCCAGCCTGTCCCTGCTGACCGTCAATGTGTTCGCCTATGCCAGAGAAATCCTGGTGCCCTGCATGACCCATCCCTATGCTTTTTCCGCGCTGGAAGACCTTTTTGATACCTTTGAGAACATCCGGGAGGGCATCAATGCCGACATCCGCATCACCGGCATTGTCCCCACCTTTTATGACAAGCGCACCCGCCTCAGCCGGACCGTGATCGACCGCCTGAAAAACGATCCGCGGTACGCCGGGTATCTTTTTTCGAGCGTCATCCGGGCCAACACGGCCGTGGCCCAGAGTTCAGAGGTCGGTCAGCCGGTGGTTTTCTGGCGGAAAAGCAGCTACGGTGCCTGGGATTATACCCGCCTGGCCGAGGAACTGCTCGAGGCGGTCTGACCCCGTTAATATTACCGGTCCAGGGCCGTCAGCCGCTGCCGGGCCGGTTCATGCGCCGGATCCAGGTTGAGAATTTTCTTGTACAGGCGCCGGGCCTTGTAGGCGATCAGGTTCTCCTCATAGGCCCGGGCCAGCGCGAACAACAGCCCGGTATCCGCGGGCCGGGCCGAGACGCCTTTTTTCAGAACGGCGATGGCCCGGGCGGAAAGTCCCTGCCGGCGGTATGCCTCGGCCAGCCCTAAAAACGGTTCGGCCGGTACCGGCTTTTCCGCGAGGGCGGCTGTAACGGCTTTTTCAAGAATCTGCCGCCGCAGCCGGGCGTCCTGCGCCGGCTGGATTTCCGCGGCCACCCGGAGCAGCGCCCGGGCGTTGTCCGGCATGAATCCGACCAGGCGGGACAGGGGTATCTCATTTTTCATCAGCAGGGCAAAGAAGGCTTCCGCCCGTTCCGGGGCCAGCGCGATTCCTTTCCCAATGACAGTCAAGGCCTTGTTCGTTTGTTTTGTCATCACCAGAAAATCGGCGTAATCCAGGTAGCCGGCCGCATCGGCCGGGGCGAATGCCAGGGCCGCGGCAAAAGCGGCTTCAGCCCTGGCGGTGTCGCCTTCAGCCGGCAACAGAGTCCAGCCGATTTTCCGCAGGGTGTCGGCCCGCACCGGGGCCAGGGCCAGGGCCCGCCGGTAGATGGCCAGGGCCGCGGATGATCGTCCGGCTGCCCGGGCGGCATCCCCCTGCCTTACCAGGCCGTATGCATCGGCCGGAAAGACCCCTTTCCATTGGCCGGCGGAAAACACCAGCAGGCCGGACCAGAGAAAAACCGCCGGCACCAGCATGGTTCCCGCAGCCCGCGGCGCGGCCGGCGGCAGGAAAGTAATCTCCGGCGGCTGTATAACGCGGTCCTGCAGGCGGGTATGGCTGGCGCTGATCAACAGGGCGCCCAGAAACAGGCAATAGAAAAGTACGGCCGGGGTGAGTTCTCCTCCGCCCAGAACCACGATGCCGAGCAGGGCTGCCAGCCCGGCTTCGGCCCCGTAAGAAAGAAAAATGGCTTCCGGGTCTTTCCGGGTTTTCAGGCGGGCGCGGCCGCGCCGGAATATGGTCGCCAGAAAACCCGTGGCCGGCACCATCCCGATCAACCCGACGGACGCCAGCAGCGGCAGGAAGCCGTCCGGTGCCGTGGGCAGGGCGGGAAGCGACAACGTTTCCCGGTAGCGGGGGGCCAGGGCGGTAAAACCGCCCGGTCCGGTTCCGAACAGGGAAAAATCGCCCAGTATGGCCAAACCGGATTGCAGGAAGCCGGCAACCCGGCCGGACAGGGCGGCAGTTTGTTCCCCGGATAAAGCCAGCCGGTTCCAGGCCGCCGGCAGGATGACCGCCAGCAGACCGGCTCCCGCCAGCACTGCCCGGGCAGCCTGGCCCACGGCATACGGCCGCCGGCGATCCCGGTGTAGAAAGACTGCCAGGACCATGGCACCCAGCCCCGCACCGGCCAGGCCGCTTTGCGAAAAACCGGCCGCCAGGGACAGTGCCGCTGCCAGCAGTGCCAGGCAGATGGCGGTGAAAATCGGCGCTTCCGGGTCGGCCAGCAGGCTCCGCATTCTCATGGCCGCCGGGCCGAACTGCCGGGCCGGCCGGCTATTCAGGGCCAGGGCCAGGCCCGGGGGGATCATCATGGCCAGCAGCGGCAGGTGGCGCTGGGACTGGAACCCCAGCAGCCCGGCTGCGGCCAGCAGGCCGGAGTAAATCACCGGGATCATGACCGCCCGGCGGAGCATGTGCCGGTCGGACAATAATTGTACGGCCAGCCAGTAGAATCCCAGGCCGACCAGGGCCAGGACCAGGCGGACAAGCGCGGCCGGCAGGTTCAGGGCCAGCCGCCAGCTCGCATTATCCGGGGCCAGGAACGCAGCCTGGTTCCAGATGGCGGCTGTTTCCGGGGAGAGCGCCGCCAGTACCGGCCGTGGCAGGGGAAGCATCTGAAAAAGCAAAAAGAGAATCAGCATTATCAGCCAGAGGCTGCCCGGTACCCGGTAAACCGGCTGCTTGCGCAGCAGGCGATCAGCCAGAAAGGCGATCAGGGCGGCACCGGTCAGCAGCGTTGCCGCCAACACGGCCGCGGTACCCGCCTGCCCGGCAAAAACCGGGGGCAGTATCAACAGCGTCAGCAGGAACAGCAGGCGGCTCAGGTTCAGCATGACAGCTTTTCTCGATTGGTCGAATCGGTTTTGTTGTCCGGCCGGTCTGAAGAAAATTTCAAGTTTCAGGCGGCTTCCAGTATCTGCCGCGGATTTTCCGTTGCCAGCATATCGGCCGGCTGTTTCAGCCAGCGCGCGGCCGCGGCCAGGGCCTTCGACAGCACCGGCGGCCGCGCCTGGGCATTGTGGGCGTCACTGGCGATGTATCCCACCTGCTGGAGGCTCAGCAGGTACCGGGCCAGGGACTGGGCGGTCTTTCCCATATCGCCGGTCAGGCTGCCGGCGGTAATCTGGAACGACACCCCGGGCTCCAGCAGACCCAGCATCCGTTCGGGTTTCCGCATTGCGGCCAGGTTCCGTTCCGGGTGGGCGATGATGATTTTATGGCCCTGCCGGATCAGCCGGCGAAACAGTTCCGCCGCACCCGGCGGAATCATGTCCGGGGGGAACTCCACCAGCAGGAAGCGGGAAGCGGCCAGCCCGATACGCCAGCGGGGCGTATCCAGGAGGTGCACCGGTATTTCGGCGCCGGGATGAACACGTACGGACAGACCGCCCGCCCGCAGGGCCTGGTTCAAGGCGGCGGTCTTGTCGGCGATCACTTCCCGGCAGATGCCCGGATCCAGCAGGTGGGGAGTGGCGATGATATGGCGGATGCCGTCTTCTTCGGCCATTTTCGCCATGGCCAGGGACTCCTCCAGATCTCTGGCGCCGTCATCCACCTGCGGCAATATGTGGTTATGGATATCGATCATGTGACCGGTTTCCGGATAAATGCATAACAGTCCGAAATTACGGAAGGTTCATTTTTTAAGAAGACCAGTACCATTCTGCCCCATTTACCGCCCCGGATCAAGGTGGAAACCGGTATGACCGGCAGCGGACAGAAGAAAAAGGGAATACCTGGGTTTTGTCCGGCAATAACCGCAATTATTTCCTTGACACTTTTGCTGCGCTTCATTAAATAATTTAAATAATTAAGTTTGTGTCATCAATACGAAGGCGCCGCAGTTCCGCTGTCGGCGGCGCGAACCAATGGCAGGACAAGAGGATTCCGCATGATTTATAACATTGATTTTGAAACCTTGCCCAGGGAGGCGCTGACGGCCATCCAACTGCGACGTCTGCAATCTACCCTGGAAAGAGTGTATGCCACGGTGCCGTTTTACAGGGACAATTTTGACAAGGCCGGTGTCCGGCCGGGTGATATTCACTCCCTGGATGACCTGCAGCGTATTCCTTTTACCACCAAGCAGGATCTGCGGGACAATTATCCCTATGGCCTGTTTGCCATGCCCATGGACAGCGTGGTGCGGATTCATGCCTCCTCCGGGACCACCGGCCAGCCGACCGTGGTCGGCTATACCCGGCGGGATATCGATACCTGGGCGGAATTGATGGCGCGCTCCCTGACCGCCGCCGGGGGCGGCCGCGGGGATGTCATCCACAACGCCTATGGCTACGGCCTGTTCACCGGCGGCCTGGGCGTTCACTACGGTGCGGAAAAACTGGGGGCCTCTGTAATTCCCGTTTCCGGCGGTAATACCAAGCGGCAGATCCTGATCATGAAGGATTTCGGGCCGACCCTGCTGACCTCCACCCCCTCGTACGCCCTGCATCTGGCCGAGGTGGCCGAAGACATGGGCGTTACCTTTGATGACTTTAAATTCAAGGCCGGCGTCTTCGGGGCGGAACCCTGGTCCGAGACCATGCGCCAGGAACTGGAAAACAAACTGCATCTGTCGGCAGTGGATATTTACGGCCTGAGCGAGGTCATGGGGCCGGGGGTGGCCATTGAATGTCATGAGGCCAAGAACGGGCTGCACGTGTTTGAAGATCATTTCATCGCCGAGGTGATCAATCCCGAGACCGGCGAAGTCCTGCCCTACGGTGAAAAAGGGGAACTGGTTTTCACCTCCCTGACCAAGGAGGCCTTCCCGGTCATTCGGTACCGGACCCGGGATATCACCGCCCTGCACGCGGAGCCCTGCATCTGCGGACGGACCCACATCCGTATGGAGCGGGTCAGCGGCCGCACCGACGATATGCTCATCATCCGCGGCGTCAATGTTTTCCCCTCCCAGATCGAAAGCGTCCTGATGGGCATGGAAGAGGTGGAACCGCATTACCAGTTGATCGTGGACAGAAAGGACAAGCTGGACATCCTGACGGTCCGGGTCGAGGTGGGCGAACATCTTTTTTCCGACGAAGTCAAGGTGCTGCAGGACACGGAAAAGAAGATCGCCAAGAATATCAAGGAGTACCTCGGGGTCTCCGCCAAGGTGCAGCTGGTGGAACCGAAAACGATCACCCGCAGCGAAGGCAAGGCCGTGCGGGTGGTGGATAACCGGAAGATTTAACAGGGAGCAAAACCATGCGCGTTGAACAGATTTCCATATTTCTGGAGAACCGGGCGGGTCGGCTGGCCGAAGTGACCCAGATCCTGAGCGAGGCGAACATCAATATCCGGGCGCTTTCCCTGGCCGATACTTCGGATTTCGGGGTCCTGCGGATGATTGTCAATGAGACGGACAAGGCCAGGACCGTGCTCAAGGAAAACGGGTTCACCATCGGCAAGCATGATGTAGTGGCCGTGGAAGTTCCGGACAAGCCCGGCGGCCTGCATCAGCTGCTGGATATGCTGAGCCGGCAGGGGGTTAACGTGGAATACATGTATGCTTTTGTCCGCAACAGCGGCAATAACGCCATTATGATTTTCCGCTTTGACGACCTGGATCGGGCGGTGCAGATTCTCACGGACAATAATATCAAGATTATTAACGGGAGCACCGTGTATACGCTGTAACCGGTGAAAAGAGGATTTTGAGGTTATCGCCTTGTTTCTTGGCGATTCTCCTGATAAAATAAATTCAATAGCTAAGAAGGATTGACGCTGGCGAGAATTGCTGCCATAATCGGCTCAATACTTTTCAGAGGAAACGGCAATGCCAGAATTAACGCTGAAATTCAAGGATAATGTCATCAATACCTATTCCTTGGAGGGGAAAAAGTCCTTTTCAATCGGACGACGTAAAACCAACGATCTGGTTATTGAAAATCTTGCCGTTTCCGGAAGCCATGCCAAAATCGAGGCCAGCGAGGAAGGGTTTGTCCTGTCCGACCTGCAGAGCAAAAACGGCACCTATGTCAATAAGCAGCCGATAACCACTTATCTGCTCAAGGACAACGATGTCATCCGCATCGGCATGCATACACTGGAGTTTTCCAAGAAGAAAAGCGGCGGCAAGAAAAATAAGGCCAAGTAACACCGGCCTATTTCTGCTGCTTCAGCCGCCGCATCAGTCCGGCAGCCGTTTCTTTTAATTCCAGCCGTTCTTTTTCCAGTTTTTTAATACGTACCTTGTACTGGGCCACTTGTTCGTCAATCTTCTCCTGTAGGGCCGCCTCTTTTTTTTCAAAATCGGCCAGGAGTTTTTCCCGCAGTTCCTTGCTTTCTTCCCGTTGTTCTTCGGCCCGGGTTTTGGCCTCGGCCACGATATTTTCGGCTTCCTTGATTTTGCGGTTGTAGGTCTGGTTGCTGCGGATGCGCATGAATATTTTCAGAAGGATAAAGACGACGATGATCACCACGATCAGTCCCAGCCCAAGAAGCAGCCATAACTTGTAAGCCAGTATCAGCGGTAGCAGATTGTCCAGCAGGCGGATGAATCCCAGCAGCAGGTTTTCGAAAAGCATGGCCAGAGCCTCGGACAAGCTGGCCCCGGCCATCCTGTCGGCGAATTGGTTCTGGTATAGGTAGTGGCCCACGTGCGCGCCGAGAATGCCGATGCACAGCCAGATAAAATTATCCACTATCTTGCCCATGGCACGTCTCCTTTTCTGAGAAGCCGTTATCTGCCGGGATTGTAAGATCGTTTGGTGGATATTATATCCACAGCCAACCCCAAAAATCAACCGTATCAATGCCGTTTTATTCCCGGCACTGAATAACCCGTTCCGGATAATTGGTGAAGATGCCGTCAACACCCATGTCCCGCAATTGGCGGATGGTTTTCATCTCATCAACCGTGAACACGAAGACGCGGCAGCCCCGCTGATGGATGGCCTGGACGAGCCTGCGGGAAGCCAGTTCCACGGCCAGGTGGATGGAGTAAAACGCCGCAGCGCGGTTCAGAATCCGTTCCGGTCGGCGAAAATTTTCCGACAGGTTGGGCGCCACGGCGATTTGACGGCAGACGGATCGGACCGCCCGGACGCGATTATGATTGAACGAGGAGAGCAGGAACTGGTCATACCGCCAGCCGTGGTCGGTGACATACCGTTCCAGCAGTTTCAGTACCGGCCGGACGGTACGGCTTCCTTTCAGCTCGATATTGATGTTGATCCGCCGGTCCATGGCGTCCAGCACCTGGGATAAAAAGGGGATCTTCTCTCCCTGGCCGGCGTCCAGGGTTTTCAGATACTCCAGGCGCCGACCGGTGACCCGGCCGGTGCCGCTGGTGGTCCGTTCCAGGCGTTTGTCGTGAATAACCACCACTTCTCCGGACACGGCATAGACATCCAGTTCGATCCAGTCCGCGCCCAGATCGACCGCCTTGCGAAAGGCGGCCAGGGTGTTTTCCGGGGCGTGACCGCTGGCCCCCCGGTGCGCCAGGCAGATGAGCGGCGGATTCATGGGGTCTCCGTATTGCTGTCAAGCTCAAGTCGAACGCGGAACATGGGCCGGAAAGCAAGGGCCTTCGAGCTACTTGTATTTCCGGACCGAGGTGGAACTGGTCTGGTATACCTCGCGGTACCTGGTGTTTTCCCGGTACCATACCGGGGCGGCCAGGGCCAGGACCAGGGAGGACGGCTCTTCGTCGGGCATCGTTTCCAGGGCCTGGCACACCATTTCCGCCGGCAGTCTGTCCTTGCCGTGTGCGTCGGCCAGGTCCACCGTCAGCCGCTGCTGGTGACAGGCCGCGCGGACGGCTTCCAGCAGGGATTGCAGCGGTACCAAACGGTCCCGACCCAGGCCCGGCCGGACCGGTTCTTTTTCTGTGCTGCCGGTGCCGGTCCTGGTTATAAAGAGGGCTTCCACCGGAATATTTGCTGACCGCAGCCCGGCCGGGGAGCCGGCTTCCCGGTCCGTCACGGCCATAACAATCACCGGATGAGCGCTGACCTCTTTGCGGGGACGCCGGTCCTGGCTGAAGACGCTTTTCCGGGTCTGGTACTGCGGATCGGCATACAACCGGGCCAGGGTGTCCGGCCCGGTTGGCGCGGGTACCTGGAAAACCTGCTGAACGGTATAGTAATGCCGGACGTTTTTCAGGGTTTTGTTGATGATTGCGATGGCGGCCTGCCCGTCCGGCCGGTCAATATGTGCACCCAGAAGGATCATGGCTGCCTCCGTTGTTCGCGGGTGCCGACGGGCGTATATTGAAAGGCCGCATACACGGGAAAATGATCCGAGGGATAGGTGCCGGCAAAGGTCTCGGTGATGATCTGCCGTTTTGCCAGCCGGGCATTTTCGCGCCAGAGAATCCAGTCCACCCGGTCGCTGACGGGACGCCCGGTAAAATTGTGAAAGGTGCCCGGGTTTTGGTCGTCAAATACGTCGCAAAAAGGGGGATCGGCCGCGCCGCCGTCCGTGAACTGGTAATGACAGGCGCTGTCCGGGCCGGCATTGAAGTCTCCGGCGATGATTTCCGGCGTGCCGGCTTCGGAAAATCCGGCCAGGCGGTCGAGGACAATGGCAACGCTCTTCTGCTGCACGGAGGCGGCAAAATCAAAATGGGTATTCAGGCAGATCAGGCGGCGGCTGCCCTTGACAAACAAACCCGCCACGGCCTGCCGCGGCCATTTGCTTTCCGGCATGCGGCTGGGCACCGTGGGCGTGTCGCTCAGGAAGAAATAGTCATGGGCGTGGCAGCGCCATTCTTTCTTGTGGAAGAGGAGCACGTTCTGCCAGAAAGACGGCGCCGGCCGGCGCTGGCCGAGGCAGTCATAGCCGGATAACACGGACCGGAAAAAGTCGGCCTGAAAATCATTGACCTCCTGCATGGCGATAAAATCGGGTGTCCAGGCGGTAAACAGTTCACGAAAAGCAGGCTGGCGGTTTTCCCAGCGAAAAGGGCCGTCGCGATCGGCCAGTCCAAAGCGGACATTGACCGTCATGACGGAAAATTCCCCGGCGGAAGGGTTCTGGTCGCGGACGTTCATTTCCGCACAGATACCCTGTTTGTCCGGGTATTGTCAAGACGGAACAGGGGCGGTTTCTCAGGACGGGCTTGCGGCATTTTTGTCGATTTCGCCCTGAAAATAGGCGTTGGCCATTTCAAGAAAATCGTCCCGGCTGAGCAGCTCCCGGGAAATTTCCGCCAAAACCGCCTCCGGGATGACCTCATCCCGGGCGGCATGACGGCCGGCCTGGCGGCAGGCGTCATACACCGGCTGGATAGCGGCTGGATCCAGGGCGTCGAAAACCTCCATCATCGGCCCGTGCGGCCGCAGCAGGGCTCCCAGGAATTTGCGGCGGCTGAGCCGGTTAAAGGCCTGGACGTGGGCGACCAGCTCGTCGAAATGGTGGAGTTCGTGAAAACCGCAGTTGGAGAGCAGCACCAGGGAGGAGTTTTTGGTGTCTTCCCGGAACGGATGGGTGCACTGGCCGTCGCAGACCTCGATAAAGGGCAGGGCCAGCGGAATGATCCGGTCCATCATGGTCTTGAGCTGGGCGGTCATGCCGCACACGTACAACGGCGTGCCCAGGACGGTCACATCCGCCGTTCGCAGCCGGTCCAGCAGCCCCGGCATATCGTCTTTTTGCAGGCATTGGCCGGGGGTTTTGGGCCAGCAGTGAAAGCATCCCAGGCAGGGCTGGATGTTCATGCCCTGGAGATAGACCAGTTCCACGTCCGCGCCGGCCTCGCGGGCGCCTTCCAGGAAGGGCAGAAGCAGCCGGTCGGTGTTGCTGTTTTTTTTCCTGGGACTGCCGTTGATGGCCAGCATTTTCATGATGCGCCTCCTTTTTTTCGGGAACCGGAAAAATACCGTGCCCGCGTCGGGTTTTCCGGGTCATAGCCCGAGACGGTCGGCCACCCGGCCCAGGCCGCAGATAACGTCATCGACCAGGTCGCGTACTTCAACTCCCAGCATGTCCGCGCCTTTCTCAATGAGGGAGCGGTCCACGCCGGCGGCAAAGGATTTGTCCTTCCATTTTTTCCATGACCGAGTTGGCCTTCAGGTCGCTGACGCTCTTAGAAGGCCGCACCAGGCCGACGACGGTCCATTTCTCTTCATCTTCCCCGTGCTTTTGGGCCAGGTAGCGCATGACCCCTTCCGCGGCATAGGCGTGCCGGAGAAGGGCCGCGCTCTGATTGAATTCCCGGAGCAGGGCCAGGCCTTCTTCGTAAGTGGGTGCCGGCTTATCCATGGGATGTTCCTGATAATCTGGTTTGTGTTGAGTATATCCGGCCTGCCGGCGAAAAGTCAATTGCTGGAGAACGGACATCAGGAAAGAATTGGGTATCCGCTTATATGCGGCAACACCGGACAGTTTACGTGTTCTTTGCACAATCAATTTCTTTGCCATTTCTTTGCGTTTGACAGACCGCCAAAAAGTGTTATTATATAAGTGTAAATGTTCTTTGTATAGTTCGGGGGCGAAACGGCTTCGACGGGGATAAAGATGCTCAGGTTGCATGCCGAGTTCCGTCGGCTCGTCAAAAGGCGGACCTAAACATAATCGCAGACGATTATAACTACGCCTTGGCCGCTTAAGGCCAACGTCCAACAGTCATCTTTCCTGCGGAGACTGTCTGGGCGTCGACTCAGCAGGATAGCCTTTCGCAACTGCCTGTGTTCCGAAAGGCGAAACGCAACAGGCTATTCCCAAAGAAACCCGGCCTGAAGGGGCTCTGCGGGAAGAAAATCAAAGTTCAGGATAAGCATGTAGACGCCTGAGTTGAATGTTTCCGGACGCGGGTTCGACTCCCGCCGCCTCCACCATTTAGAAAAGACAAACCCGTCTCTCCGGGA
>CAYTQK010000035.1:0-17315 GCA_964439745.1 uncultured Desulfobacterales bacterium | reverse complement strand
AAAAACCAAATCGCGAAAACCGGTGAGGACAAAAAAACACGCCAGTAATTCAAATAAAAACAAAACGACAAATACAAGGGGGTGTAATTATGAAAATAGCCGCATCTAAAACGAAAAGTTTTTCCTTGCTTACCCTGAGGAAGATCTGGGCAGCAACGATTCTGCTGGTGCTGCCGGCCGGCGGTCTGGCCGCGGCCGCCAGCCAGGCGCCGACTCTGCCGGAATCATTCAGCGAACTGGCCGAATCCGTCAGTCCCGCGGTGGTCAATGTCCGCACGGAAACCACCACCAGCGGCGGGCGGGGCATGCCCGAACAATTTTACAACAGCCCCTTTGGCCAGCAGGATCCTTTCAACGATTTTTTTGAAAAATTCTTCAACTCTCCGCACCAGCGGCCGCATAAGCAGCGCAGCCTGGGATCCGGTTTCATCATTGACGAGCATGGTTTCATCGTCACCAACAACCACCTGGTGGA
Source organism: uncultured Desulfobacterales bacterium (assembly GCA_964439745.1). Lineage (GTDB taxonomy): Bacteria > Desulfobacterota > Desulfobacteria > Desulfobacterales > Desulfosudaceae > CAYTQK01. The sequence continues at coordinate 16,840 of CAYTQK010000035.1, read as the reverse complement.
AAACGCGGATGAAATTATCGTCAAACTGAAAAATGGTGAGGATTTTCCCGCTGAAGTCATCGGTACCGATCCCAACACCGATCTGGCCCTGCTGAAAACTGAAGCTGACCGGGAACTGCCCCACCTGGAGCTGGGCGACTCCGACAAACTGAAAGTCGGGGAATGGGTGGTGGCCATCGGCAGCCCGTTCGGCCTGGAGCAGACGGTTACGGCCGGGATCGTCAGTGCCAAGGGCCGGGTCATTGGCGCCGGTCCTTACGATGACTTCATCCAGACCGACGCCTCCATCAACCCCGGTAACAGCGGCGGCCCTTTGCTCAACCTGGAGGGGAAGGTGGTGGGCATCAACACGGCCATTGTTGCCGGCGGCCAGGGCATCGGCTTTGCCATCCCGGCCAACCTGTCCAGAAACATTATCAGCCAGCTGAAGTCCAAGGGCGAAGTCACCCGGGGCTGGCTGGGCGTGCGGATTCAGCCCGTTGATGACCAGATTGCCGAATATTTCGATCTGGAAAGCAAAAAAGGCGCCCTGGTAACCGAGGTTTTCCCCGGTGATCCGGCGGAGAAGGCCGGGATCCGCACCCAGGATATTATCCTCAAGGTCAACGGTGAACCCATAAAAGACAACCGGGACCTGTCCGCCAAAATCGCCGATATTCCGGTCGGCGACAAGATCACCATTGAACTGCTCCGGGATGGCCGCCGCAAGAGTGTTACCGTGGAAATTGCCCAACGGGAGGAAAGCCAGGTCGCCCAGGGACCGGGGGACGAGACCACAGAAGCGTCTCTGGGGATCACGGTCGCCGATATCACCAAAGAAGTGGCCCGCAAGCTGAACCTGAACACCACGGACGGTGTCTATGTCAAAGATATTGAACAGGACAGCAAGGCCGCCCGCATCGGTATCCGGTCCGGCGACGTCATCCGGGAAATAAACCGGGAAAAGATCCGCAACAGCGGCGATTACCGGAAGATCATGGATGGGATTGAAGCCGGCGAGTCCTTGCAGATGGTGGTACGCAAGCCCAACGGTATGTATTTATTCCTGAAAATTACAAAATAACCAATCAGACATCCTGGATTATTCCGCGGTCCCTGGCGGCCGGTTGGCAGCATGTCCATCCGGCCGCCAGGGACCGCCTGGACCATGGAAATTCTCTCCTTTGCCAAGATCAATCTCTTCCTGCGTATCACCGGCCGCCGGCCGGATGGCTACCATACCCTCTTTTCCCTGATGACCCGCCTTGACCTGGCCGATACCATCACCCTGGTACCGGCCGGCGGTGGCATCAAGGTCTTTTGCAAGCATCCTGCTGTTCCAGAAGATGAAACCAACCTGGCCTATCGTGCCGCCGCCCGGTTTTACGACCAAGCCGGTATGGAACCGGATGTGGCCATCACCATCGACAAGCAGATTCCGGTGGCGGCCGGACTGGGGGGAGGCAGCAGCAATGCCGCCGCCGTTCTGGCCGGCCTCAACCGCTGTTACGAGTTCCCCCTCTCAGGCTCCGCGCTCATGGAACTGGCCGCAGCCATCGGCGCGGATGTGCCCTTTTTCCTCCTTGACACCCCCGCCCTGGCCGAAGGCATCGGCGAACGACTGACCCCCTATCACCGGCTGCCGCCCCTGCCGGTGGTGCTGGCGGTTCCGGACATCCATGTCTCTACTGCGGAAGTTTATAAAAGTGTCAATTTGGCATTGACATTCGACAAAAATTTTTCTAATTTAAATTCTTTTACAGAATCGACATGTTTTGATGCCGAAACCCATCTGGTCAATGATCTGGAAACCGTCACGGCCGCATGGTATGTGCAGATCAAACGCCTCCGCCAGATGCTGGAGGCCGAGGGCGCCATCGGATCATTGATGTCCGGCAGCGGTCCTTCGGTGTTCGGGATTTTCCCGGATGCTGGCAGCGCGGGCCGGGCCGGCCGTTCCTTAAAGGGGCGTACGGTGGAAAATACAGCGGTTCGCGTATATGTAACAAACATACTGACCGGGGACACGTTACGACGTAATTCGCGTACCTTTCCGGAATAAGGATCCGGAAAAGGGATGCCGGCCATGGAGGTGAGTGGCAACACCCTGCTGGGGCGTCGTCAAGTGGTAAAGACACAGGATTTTGATTCCTGCATTCGGAGGTTCGAATCCTCCCGCCCCAGCCAGTTATGCCGAACCCGGGACCGGGCCGACCCGACCGGAATAAAACCATCGGAACCAATATGAAAGAAAACGATTACAGGATTTTTGCCGGCAACGCCAACCCGGAACTGGCGCAAAGCATCTGCGCCTATTTGAACAAACCCCTGGGCGTGGCCAAGGTTTCGCGCTTCAGTGACGGCGAGGTCCAGGTGGAAATCAACGAAAATGTCCGCGGCCGGGATGTATTTATCATTCAGCCCACCTGTACCCCGGTCAACGACAATCTCATCGAACTGCTGCTGATGATCGATGCCCTCCGCCGATCCGCCGTCAGCCGTATCACGGCCGTCATGCCCTATTTCGGATATGCCCGCCAGGACAAGAAGGTCGCCCCGCGGGTTCCCATCAGCGCCAAGCTGGTGGCCGACCTGCTGACCACGGCCGGCAGCAGCAAAATCATCACCATGGATCTTCATGCCGGTCAGATCCAGGGATTTTTCAATATTCCCGTGGACAACCTTTTTGCCGCTCCCGTCATTATCAAGCATATTCATGACAAGTACGATGATGACGTGGTCATTGTCTCGCCAGATGCCGGCGGGGTGGAACGGGCCCGGGCCTTTGCCAAACGGCTGGACGCCGGCCTGGCCATCATCGACAAGCGCCGCTCGGCGCCGAACAAGGCCAAAGCCATGGCGGTCATCGGCAACGTCAAGAACAAAACCGCCATCATCCTGGACGACATGATCGACACCGCCGGTACCCTGACGGAAGCAGCTTCCGCCATAGCCGAACACGGCGCCCGGGAAGTACACGCCTGCTGCGTCCACCCGGTACTTTCCGGACCGGCGGTGGAGCGCATTAAAAATTCAGCCTTGAAAAATATTATCGTAACCAATACCATCCCCTTGAGTACGGCCGCGGCCGCCTGCGACCTGATTAAAGTATTGTCTATTGCCGAACTGGTCGGGGAGGCGATTCACCGCAGCTACACCGGTGATTCGGTGACCTCTCTGTTTATATAATAACCGCGTATCATAAATGAATCGCCAAAACAAAAACCAAAGAAAACGAAATAAAAACAGGCTTATCAATGGAAACAAATGCACTGAATGCCAACAATCGGGGGATTGAAAACTCCCCTTCTCCGAAAGCGCTGCGGCGCAGCGGTCTCATGCCTGCCGTCCTCTATGGCCAGGGCCGCGCACCGATGACCCTGACGGTGGACATGAATGAGTTCAAGAACCTGCTCAATCATGTTACCAGCCAGTCACTGATCCATCTGTCCATCGAAGGGAATACCAAAACCGTCATGATCAAAGATCTGCAGCGACATCCGGTTTCCCGTAAATTCATCCACGCTGATTTTTATGAAGTGGACATGACCAAGGAAATCCATGTCAATATCCCCGTGGAAGTTGTCGGCGAATCCCGGGGCGTGGTCGAGGATGACGGCGTGCTGCAGATCATCCGCCGCGAACTGGAAGTAATCTGTCTGCCGGGCAATATTCCGGAAACGATTAAGATTGACATTTCTGATCTGGGCATCGGGGATTCCGTCCACATCAGCCAGGTTTCCGTGGGTGAGGATGTGACCCTGGCCTGGGATGCGGAAGAAGAATCCGATTACACCATCATTGCCATTGCAGCTCCGACCGTGGAAGAAGAGCCCGAGGAAGAAGAGCTGGAAGAAGGCGAGGCCGCCGGTGAAGAAGCGGTTGAGGGCGACGAAGAAGCGCCGGAGGAGCCGGCCGAGGAATAACGTCTCCCGGGCCGGCATAACCCCTTACGAACGATCCTGATGACCATGGGAGTTGATTTATACCTGGTGGCCGGTCTGGGCAATCCGGGAAAAAAATATGCCCTGACCCGACACAATATCGGCTTTATGGTCATCGACAGTCTGGCGGAAGAACGTTCCCTGGCTGTTGACAAAAAAAAATTTGAAACATTGTTTGGATCCGGTACCATGGCCGGGAAAAAAGTTCTTTTGGCCAAGCCGACGGCCTTTATGAACAACAGCGGCCGACCGCTTTTTTCGCTGGCGCGGTATTTCAACATCCCGGCCGAACAGATGATCGTCATCCATGATGACATTGATCTGGCCTGGGGCCGGCTCAAGATCAAAGCCAGCGGCGGCCACGGCGGCCACAAAGGCATCCGTTCCATCATGGAAACATTCGGAACCGATGCCTTCACCCGCCTCCGCGTGGGTATCGACCACCCCGGCGAAGCGGACCGGGTGGTCGGGCATGTACTGGGCAGATTGACAGCCGCAGAAATGGACGCGGTCAAACAAATTACCGCCCGGGCGGAAGAAGCGGTGATAACAATTCTGGAAAAAGGTTCTCAGGAGGCCATGAACCGCTATCACGGACAATGGCCGGAAAGTATATCTTAGCAGGCATAGTTTACTTGCATTTTTAACCCAAACATGAGGAGGAAACATGGAGTCTTTGACCAGTAACATGCCACTGTTATGCACCTGTATCGGTGCGGTGGGAATTATCTTCTCGTTGATTATGGCTGGGATCGTCAAAAGCGCCCCGGCCGGCAACGAAAAGATGAACCAGATCGCAGACGCGGTAAAAGAAGGCGCCATCGCCTATCTTAACCGCCAGGCCAAGAGCATGGGAATTACCGGGATAATCATCTGCGCGATTATCTGGTTAACCATGGGATCGCTGACAGCCATCGGCTTCATCGTCGGGGCCGTGGCCTCATTTTTTGCCGGCTACATCGGCATGCGGGTTTCCGTTATCGCCAATGTCAGAACCGCGGAAGCCGCCCGTGGCGGCCTGTCCAAGGGCCTGGCCATGGCTTTCAAGGGCGGTTCGGTAACCGGCATGATCGTGGCCGGACTGGCCCTGACCTCCGTGGCCGGGTATTACACCTACCTGCTCACCACCGGCCTGACCGGTGTGGACGCGGTGGTTCCCCTGGTCGCGCTCGGTTTCGGCGGCAGCCTGATCTCCATCTTCGCCCGTCTGGGCGGCGGCATCTTCACCAAGGGTGCTGACGTCGGTGCCGACCTGGTGGGTAAAGTGGAAGCCGGGATTCCCGAGGACGACCCCCGCAACCCGGCTACCATCGCTGACAACGTCGGCGACAACGTCGGTGACTGCGCCGGCATGGCCGCCGACCTGTTTGAAACCTACGCCGTTACCGCCGTAGCCGCCATGCTGCTGGGCGCCCTGCTCTTCAAAGGCGCCGTCGCGGAAACCAAGGCCATTGAATTTCCGTTGCTGCTGGGCGCGGTTTCCATTATCGCTTCCATCATCGCCACCTTTTTCGTGAAACTGCGGGAAGGCAGCGAATACATTATGGGCGCCCTGTACAAGGGAATGTTCGGCGCGGCCATCATCGCCGCCATCGCCTTTTATTTCGTCACCAAGAGTTTTCTGGGCGGCGTTGAAGGCATGGACGCTCTGAATCTTTATTACTGCTCGCTGATCGGTATTATTCTGACGGTGGTTATCGTCATCATCACCGAGTACTATACCGGCACCTATAAACCGGTCAAGGATCTGGCCGATGCCTCCACCACCGGCCACGGCACCAATATCATCGCCGGCCTGGCCCTCAGCATGCAGGCCACCGCCCTGCCGGTGGTCGCCATCTGTCTTTCCATCTTTGTGGCCCATGCCCTGGGTGGGCTGTACGGCATCGCCATGGCCGCCATGTCCATGCTGTCCATGACCGGTATGGTTATCGCCATTGACGCTTATGGCCCCATTACCGACAATGCCGGCGGTATCGCCGAGATGGCCGAACTGGACGACAGTGTCCGGAACGTCACCGATCCTCTCGACGCGGTCGGCAACACCACCAAGGCCGTTACCAAGGGATACGCCATCGGCTCCGCCGGTCTGGCCGCCCTGGTACTGTTTGCCTCCTACGTGATGGAGTTCAAGCTGCACGAAGGCAGCGGACAAGCGCCGTTGAACTTCTCCCTGGACAACGTGCCGGTCCTGATCGGCCTGTTCATCGGCGGCCTGCTGCCCTACCTGTTTGCCTCCATTGCCATGCAGGCAGTCGGTAGAGCAGGCGGCGCGGTCGTGGACGAAGTCCGTCGTCAGTTCCGGGAAATTCCCGGCATCATGGAAGGCACCACCAAGCCGGACTATTCCGCCTGTGTGGACCTGGTGACCAAGTTCGCCCTGAAAGAAATGATGATTCCGGCCCTGATCCCGGTGGTAGCGCCCATTATCGTCGGTGTCCTGCTCGGCCCGGAAGCCGTGGGCGGACTGCTGATCGGTTCCATCGTCACCGGGCTGTTCGTGGCCATTTCCATGACCACCGGCGGCGCGGCCTGGGACAATGCCAAAAAATACATTGAAGACGGCAACCTGGGCGGCAAGGGCAGCGATGCTCATAAAGCCGCGGTTACCGGAGACACCGTCGGCGACCCGTACAAAGATACGGCCGGCCCGGCGGTAAACCCGATGATCAAGATCGTCAACGTTGTGGCGCTGCTGATGGTTCCCATTCTGTTCATGTAAGCCACTGCGTATATAAGCTAAAAAAAAGGGCCGGCCCCTCTTTACCCGGGGCCGGCCCTTTTTTTATTGTATTTAATAAATATTTCTGATATATTAAATAAAATATAATACTATTTATTTTAATAACGGGATAAATAAAAACTTCTGGTGGCAAGTGTCATGGGCACAAAAAAAACAAAAACCAAATCAAAATCAACGACCAGCACAAAATCCAAAACATCGCAAAAAGGGGCCAAGCCGAATAATAACAATCATTTCCAGCCCGGTGATCTGGTGGTTTATCCGGCCCACGGAGTCGGTCGCATCGAATCAATTGAATCCAAGAATATCGGCGATACCCGGGAAGATTTTTATATCATGAAAATCCTGGAGACCAACATGGTCATCATGATCCCGGTCAAGAACCTGAATACCATTGGAATCCGGGATGTTATTGCCAAAAATGAGGTTTCCAAAATTTACCAGATCATCAAGGACCAGGTCAGCGACGCCTCACCGGTGGAAAACCAGACCTGGAACCGCCGTTACAAGGAATACATGGACAAAATCAAAACCGGTTCCCTGTATGAAATTGCCGAAGTATTCCGGGATCTGTTTCTGCTCAAATCCACCAAGGACCTTTCATTCGGGGAACGTAAACTGCTGGATACGGCCCAGGGACTGCTGGTAACCGAACTCTCCATTGCCAAGGGAGCCAAAGAGAACTCGGTCATCTCGGAAATCCAGTCCATGTTTCCGCAGCCACAGCAGCATGCCGTCAAATCATAAACGCCATTTTCAGTGCCGGGTGGATGAGATGCTGCCGGCGAACCGTCGGCTGGACACCTTTCTGGCGGAAAAATTCAATTACCCCCGCAACCAGATTATTCACCTGATCAAACAGGGGCTGATTACTGTAGACGGCCGGCCGGTCAAACCCGCTCACAAGGTAAGCATCGGTGATATGATCACCGGCCTGGTGCCGGCTGAACAGGCCCTTACCATCCCAGCTCCCGAATCCTGCCCGCTTGACATCCTTTTCGTGGACGACCACCTTATCGTTTTGTCCAAGCCGGCCGGAATGGTGGTGCATCCGGCACCCGGGCACGCCGGCGGCACCCTGGTCAATGCCCTGCTGGACCGGTTTCCCGAAATTAAATCGGTCGGAGACGGCAGCCGGCCGGGTATAGTGCACCGGCTGGACCGGGACACCTCGGGTGTTCTCGTGGTGGGCCGAACAGACGCTGCCCATGCAAAGCTGGCCGCCATGTTCGCGGAAAGGCAGGTCGAAAAGCAATACCTGGCCATTGTCTACGGCAAACCGGCCAGCAGCACCGGCGCCATCCATCACCCTATCGGTCGGCATCCGGTGCACCGCAAAAAGATGTCGGTGCGAGGGATCAACCCGCGTCCGGCAGAAAGCCAGTGGCGGATCATGCGCTCGTTTTCCGATGCCGCCCTGCTGCGGGTGGCAATCAAGACCGGCCGGACCCACCAGATCCGTGTCCATTGCGCCGCAGTCGGTCTGCCGGTTGTCGGTGATACCGTCTACCGGGCCCGCTGGACCGCCCGCCCCGTCCATTTTCAGAATCGAAAAATTTTCGACCGGCTCCAGGCCGTATCCCGGCAGATGCTGCACGGCTGGAAGCTGCGCTTTGCTCATCCGGCTACCGGTCAGTTGCTGCGATTCATCGCCCCACCGCCGGCCGATTTTAAATCGCTGCTTCGGGATCTGCGCCGGCTGGACTCACAGGACGGGCAAAAAACATCCCCCCCAAAATAAAAAAAGCAGGCGCCCCCCTTCGCTAAGGAGATGCGCCGGCTGTTGTTTTTGCTATTATATTCTATTAAATCAAACTATTATCAAAACACACCACCCACCCCTGTCACTGGTCCGGATTATAACATATCCGGCAGCAATCCAGGCACCGGGAGGCCTCGGCGTGGGCATTTTCTTCGGAAATGACCTGGTCGACTTCCTCAAAAGTCCTGATCCGGCTTTTGACTTCCAGTTCCGGCATGTCCACCCGCTTTTTGCTGATAATCCCCGGCACCGCGTTAAAAATAGTACCGGGAATGGTCTTCTGGAAAAGTGATTTTTCCGGGGGCGTGACCGGCTTTCCCTTCAGGAAAAGATCAATGGAGCGGGCCGCCCGACGGCCGCCGCCGATCCCCTCCACCACCAGCGAGGCGCCGGTGGCCGCGTCTCCGGCCGTAAATATATAGGGGACATTGGTCTGCAGGGTATCCGGATCCACCTGGTCAATGGTGTCCCAGCGGGTGGTCGCCAAAGATTCTCCCCGTCGCCCGGCTTCCTTATCCAGAAAAGATATATCCGGTCCCTGGCCGATGGCCAGAACGATCATGTCGGTCTCCAGCACCTGCACCGCGCCTTCCTTGGGCACCGGTTTGCGGCGGCCGCTATCATCCGGCTCACCCAGTTCCATCTCCTGGACTTCCAGTCCGCAGACATTGCCTTCCTCGTCGCCAATAATCCGGTTGGGGGAGAAGAGGTATTTCAGATGAATGCCTTCTTCCTCGGCCGCGTCGATCTCCACCTTGTTGGCCGGCATCTCGTTACGGGTCCGGCGATAGACAATGGAAACCTCTTCGGCGCCCAGCCGTACCAGGGTCCGGACGCAGTCAATGGCGGTATTGCCCCCGCCGATGACGGCGCATTTTTTACCAACCGGCACCGGCTCGGAACTGGCCCCCTGCTGCCAGGCGGCGAATTTGGTCAGAAAATCGATCCCGGTATAGACCCCTTGGAGATCGTTGCCCTCGATGCGCAGGTTATAATCCTTCCAGGCGCCGATGCCGAGGAAAATGGCGTCATACCCGGCGGCTACCAGGCTGGTCAGATCAAAATCAAGTCCCAGGGCCATGCTGGGCTTGTGCTCGATTCCCAGGTTGAGAATTCCGTCCGTCTCCCATTGCAGCACCTTCTTGGGCAGGCGGTACTCCGGGATCCCGTAGCGGATCATGCCGCCCAGCCTGGGATTGGCATCAAAAATGGTGACGCCATGCCCGACCCGGCGCAGAAAATAGGCGCAGCTCAAGCCGGCCGGACCGCCGCCGATCACGGCCACTTTCTTGCCGGTATCCGGGGCACAAGGAATGGGAAAACGCTTACCGGAATTCATTTCATAGTCCGCGGCAAAGCGTTTCAGCTGGTTGATGGAAACCGGTTCGTCCTCGATCCCCCGCCGACAGCGGTCTTCACAGGGATGGGGGCAGACCCGGCCGCAGGACAACAGCAGCGGATTCCGCTCGCGAATGGTCCGGACCGCGGCTTCGTAATCCCCTTCCTTAATCTGCCGGATGTAGCGGGGAATGTCGATCTGGGCCGGGCAGGTCTGGGTGCAGGGGGCCAGGGCACCATCTTCGGTATTCATCTCCAGGAGGCGCTCGGACATGGTTTTCACCTGGATAATCCCCTTGGGACAGGCGGTCTGGCAGGCGCCGCAGCCCACGCATTTGTCGTCGTTAACCACTGGGTAGCCCTCCGGCCCCATGTCAATGGCGTCAAACTGGCAGGACCGGATGCAGTCGCCGTATCCCAGGCAGCCGATCTGGCAGAGGCGTCGCCCGCCATACATGGCATTGGCGGCCTGACAAGTCTGAATGCCCATGTAGGCGTAGCGGTTATCCGCCCGCTCACCGCCGCGGCACTCGTTGGCGGAAATGGCCGGCTCGGCACTGCCCAGGGCGACCCCCAGGGTTTCGGCGATGGCCGCCGCGGCATCGGCATCCGAGGCCACGCACACGGTGGGCGGCGCCTCACCGGCTACAATGGCTTCCGCCGCCGCGGAACAGCCGGCATACCCGCAGCCGCCGCAATTGGCCCCCGGCAGAAGGTTTTCCACTTCCCCGATCATCGGATCTTCATACACGTAGAAGACCCGGGCGGCAATACCCAGAATCAGACTGCTGGCGACACCCAGTCCCAGCATGGAAATAATCGCTGCTCCAGCCACAGTGCAACTCCTTGTCCGTTATTCTCGATCCCATTTTCGGCGGATACTTTTCACCCTGACCCGGAAAATGGTCCGTCTTGATTCATCTTTATCAAAAAGTTCGTTTAGGCCATCCCCCGGAAGGCGAAAAACGCCAGGGCGATCATCCCCGCGCACACCAGTCCGATGGAGGTGTCTTCCAGGGGCTTGGGCACCCGGTTGAGATTGATCCGTTCCCGCAGCCCGGCAAACAGGATCAGGGCCAGGCCAAAACCCACGGCATAGGAAAAACTGGCCACCAGCGCCTCGACGAAATCATATTCTTCCTTGATATTGATCAGACAGGCGCCCATGACGGCACAGTTGGTGGTAATCAGGGGCAGGAAGATGCCCAGGCCGGCATAAAGGGCCGGAATCATCTTTTTCAGAAACATTTCCACGAACTGGACCAGAGAGGCGATCACCAGGATAAAGGCCACCGTCCGCAGAAACTCGATTTCATAAGCCTTCAGCAGATAGGTATCCACGCACCAGGTGATCATGCCGGCCATGACCAGGACAAAAACCACCGCCATGGACATACCCACCGCTGTTTCCATCTTCTTGGAGGTCCCCAGAAAGGGACAATTGCCCAAAAACTGGGCCAGCAGGATATTGTTGATCAGGATGCAGCTTATCGCAAGCAGAATATATTGACTCATGACGATTGTACTCCTATTTGCCGATCATGTTCATTATACACAACATAAGTCCCAGGGCCACAAATGCGCCCGGCGCCTCCACCATGAAGGAAAAGGGCATGAAGGCTTCACTGAAAGGGGACACCGTCTTTCCGAAGAGGGTCAGGCTTCCGGCGCCGATAAACTCCCGGACCGCGGCAATGGCCGTCAGCGAAAGGGTAAATCCCAGGCCGATGCCCAATCCGTCGGCGATTGAGGGCACCAGGGTGTTCTTGCTGGCAAAAGCCTCGGCCCGTCCCAGCACCACGCAGTTGACCACGATCAGGGGGATGAACATGCCCAGCTGCAAAAACAAACTGTAGGTATAGGCCTGCATGAGCAGTTCCACCACGGTCACAAAAGTGGCGATGATAGTGATATAACATGCGATTCTGACCTTGGCGGGAATGACGTTGCGCAGCAGGGAGACCAGAATGTTGGCGCAGACCAGCACGAAGGTCGTTGCCAGCCCCATGCCGATGCCGTTTTCCACCTTGGTCGTCACGGCCAGCACCGGGCACAATCCGAGGACCAGCCGGAACGGCGGCACCTCCGCCCACAATCCCTTGGTAAATTCTTGAGTTATGGTTTTAGCCATTTCTTTCTCCCGGACGTTTTTTTATGATTTGGAAAGACTGTTCAGCTTTTCCTTGATCTCGGATTCCTTCTGACTGTAAAACCTGCCCGCCTGGCTGACGCCGGCACAGACGCCTTTGGAGGTTACCGTAGCTCCGCTGATGGCGTTGATCTGGCCGCCGGCGCTCTTAACGGCAAACGACTGGTCAACTTCCTTCCCCTTGAATTCCGGCATCAGCAATTCCGGGTTGGTCTTGGCCAGGGCGCCGATTCCCGGGGTCTCACTATGGGTGGTCACCCGTACGCCGTCAATCTTGTCACTGCCGATATCCACCCCGACCATAACACCGACATCGCCGCCATAGCCGCCGCCGTCAGATTCAAAGGCGACTTTCTGATACTCCCCGTTGATCTTGATGGGGAAAATGGTCACCGGCTCGCCCTGGTAGGTCACTTCAAACCGGTCGCCGATCATGTCGTTTTGGGCATCGCCGAAAAGATCCTCCAGAACCGGTCCGCTGACAAACTGCAGTACCTGCATCTCAATCTTATCTTTGGTCGCGGCCCGTAAGCCGGCCAGCAGTCCGCCCGAAACAGCCGTCAAAACGGTAAGCACCACCACCATTTTAATTAGTTCACGCATTAGACTACCTTTCCCATGGCTTTTGGTCTGATTTTATCGACCAGCGGATTGATAAGGTTGATAATAAGAACGGCATAGACCGCGCCGTCAACATACACGCCGATATTCCGGATCAGAACCGTCATCATCCCGCCGGCGGCGCCGTAAATAAGCATCGGCACAAAATTAACCGGTGAGGAAGCATCTTCGGTGGCCAGGAAAAAGGCGGCCACCAGGGTGTAGCCGGTGAATATGTGAAAAAGCGGTCCGGCGTAAGCGCTGTTGTCCGAAAGCTGGAACAGCCAGGCGGTAACCAGGATCCCGGCCAGAAAGGAGAGCACGATCTCCCAGCGAATAAAGCCCCGGAGCATCAGATAGATACCGCCGACAATAATCCCCAGGCCGAAGGTGGTCCCGATGCCGCCGGCCTGCCTGCCCATGAGCAGCTCGGACACGGAAAATCCGGCAATGGCCTCGGTGCCGAAGTATTTCAGGGACGCCAGGGGGTAGGCCATGGTAAAACCGGTTTCGTAATTGGCCAGCATCTCATTGAAATCAAAGAACCGGGGCCAGGACACCATCAACATGGCCACGCTGATCAGCACCGGATTGAAGGGATTGGCGCCCAGGCCGCCGAAAATTTCCTTGGCGATGACCACGGCGATGAAGGTTCCGAAAATGACCACCCACCAGGGCATGGTGGCCGGCAGCAGCATGGCGAACAAGAGACCGATCAGGGCGGCATTGCCGTCTCCCACGGAGACAGGCCGGCGGCTGATCTTGTTCATGATCAGTTCCCAGATGATGGCCGAGGAGACCGCCAGGCAGACCACGCCCACCGCCGGCACACCGTATGTCAGGATGCCGGCAATGACCGGGATCAAGGCCGCCAGCAGAATATTGTAATGCCTGGCCGCAAGAGAACTGCCGTCATGCCAGAACGGCGCGTGGGAAACAACGAGTTTTTTCTGGTTATGCATTTTCCGCCTCCGCAGCATTGAGTCGGGCAAATTCATACTTGCCGAGTTTGATATACTGGAATACCGGCATCTGCGCCGGGCAGACAAAAGCGCACAGGCCGCACTCGATGCAGGACTGCAGGTCACAACGATCCACGGCGTCATTGTATTCACCGGCTTCCAGGTAGCGAACCAGGAGGTTAACGGGAATACCGGCCGGGCAAATGCGGACGCATTCGCCGCAGTTGATGCAGGCCCGATTGGAAACATACGGAATGGCGGCGGCATCCTGGATCATGACGGCATCCGTATCCGGACCGATGGGATAGGCTTCCGAATATACCGCCGCCCCTTTCATGGGACCGCCGAAGACGACCCGGTCGCCTTGGTTGACGTCCTGGGCACACTGGGCCAGCACGTCGCCGACCGGCGTGCCCACCGGCGCCGTCACCAGGGTCGGTTCGCCGCTTTTCTTGATGACGGTGATCACTTTGCGCCGGGGGATCTGCCTGGATTGATAGGCCCGCCCCAACGCGGCCACTGCTTCTGCGCTGATGAAAAATATTCCAGCCTCTTCACAGTCGGTGCCCGCGGGTACCGGCCGGCCGAGTATTTTTCCGGCAATCAGGCGGGGGTTGGCCGCCGGATATTCAGCACCCACGGGAACGACGTCAACACCGGCAACGCCGGCCTCGGCAGTCATGGATGCGGCTGCCGCCAGCACGATCCTGGGGCCGCCGAAAATCTTTTTGACAATTTCTATTCCCTGCTTGACGGCCTCCATCTCGTTCTTGATGAAATACTGCCGGGTCATGGTCAGCAGATCTTCATCCACGCCCGCGACCACGATGGTTTCCACCTTGCGGTCAGCCGCCAGCAGCGCGGCCGGCATACCGCCGGGAATAAGGCGCAAAAAGGCCGCGGCACTCTCCCGCGAAGGCGACTGTGCCGCCTCCGCAAAGGCGCTGTCCGTTTCGGCCTGAGAATCGGTGGAGATGGTGATGCCGGTATATTTTTTGCCGAAATTCCCGGTATGGGAAAAAACAGAGGCCACGGTTCCACCAGCAGCGGCGATGGTGTAGGCCTCGCTGCCGTCATACGGGACCAGCTTCTGACCGGCTTTGACCGACTGCCCTGTTGCAATGCGCAGCAAATCCGTTCTTTCATAGGGCGCGTCCACAAAAAATGTCATCTCGCCGGACAGCGGCACTTCCTGGGGCGGGGATGCCGAGCTCAACCTTTCGTACTCTATCTTCGGTTTGATGATTCCGAAAAACGGTCGTCTGATCATAACCTTCCCTTTACTTTAGAATTCCCTTGTCAACCGGCCGGCCCAACGCGACCGGCCGACGCAGTTACTGGGCATGACACATATTACAGGCAACCGGACCGGCGCCGTATTCTTCATGGCAGCCGATGCACTGGCTGTGGAAAGCATCATCGGATTTCTGATATTTCATCTCGATGTCTTCCGCCGCTTCAATGAAGTAAGAATCATAGGGATCGTGACAATCCCCGCAGGCATAGGGGATGGATTCTCCTTCCGGGATCTGGTGACAGTCCTGGCAGGTCCAGGCACCGGGATCATCCTGCAGCAGTCGGTGATGTTCCTCGTGAATAAAAGAATCCCAGGAAAGGGGATGACACTCGTCACAGACTGCCGGCATTGTCTCCGGAAGTTCCGCCGGATGACATTCATTGCAGGCCAGAAAGGAACTGCCGTCTCCGTGATGGTGGCAGGCATAGCAATCCCCTTCGTAATCCATGTGTCCCACATGATCGAACAGGACGTCGCCCGCCAGGCCGGAAAAAACGATCCGGACCGGTTCTGCGGGCTGCGGCGGAGAACCTGCCGCGTAACAGATGATGCCGACTACCAGCAATACCGCCGCCAGACCATACGCAATCTTCACATTCTCTTTCATCTACCTAACCCCTTTATCTCCGTCATTCTTTCCTGCCGGTTCATGCTCCGGATTTTCGCCCGTCACGGCCGGCGCCAGATCAGGACTCCATGGGCCTGAACAGCGTCAGCCGCGGATTGACAACCCATATTCCATAAAACCGCGCGCAAAGGCGCTTCAGGATTCGTCTCCAGCCACCGTAAATCGTAAATTTTGTTATTTAGCACAATCCCGAACCGCTTTTCAAGGATTTTATCAAAATTTTGGAGATGGCGGGAACCGGCCCGGACGTCCGCGGATTGTCTTTTAAATCCGGGCTATTCCAGAAGAGAAGCAATGACGATATTTTGACCGGCAGCCTGTTTTTTGGCCTGGTAGAGGGCCGCGTCCACATGTTTCAACAGGTCATCCAGGGTGACCGGTTTTTCCGGAACCGCGCTGATACCGAAACTGGCGCCGGCTTGGATGCCGCGGTCAGCTGCCCAGCGGGAAAATTCCCGCTGCAGTCGCCGGGCCGCCTGCTGCGCCTCGGAAGCGGACATGCCGGTCAATAAAAAAACGAATTCATCTCCGCCGAACCGGCCCACCAGATCCGTTTTCCGCAGAAATTGGTCCGCCAGGCCGGCAAAGGTCTTGAGAACTTCATCGCCGACGGCATGTCCCATGGTATCGTTGATGGCCTTGAAGTTATCCAGATCGGCGAACATGACCACCAGGGGCAGCGGATTCCGCTCCCGGAACGACAGCAGGTAGTCGGCCGCCCGGGCAAAGGCGGAGCGGTTGTACAATCCCGTCAGCGAGTCCTGGCGGGCCATGGCTTCAGCCTCTTTTTTCAACAACTCGATCCGCTTGACCAGGAGGTAGGAATAGTAGATGCAAAGCATCATGAACAGGCAGACGAAAACCAGATCATAAGGCAGGGTCTGCACCAGAAAATACTGGCGGACAAAAAAGACCGGCAGGGTCAGCGCCACGATGGTAATGAACTGCTCCAGGAAAATCCGCAGGCCGTGCTGAATGCCGTTGCCCAGCACCGCGATCAGCACGAACAGGCCGCTGGGCGGAACGGGGAAAGGATCGACCAGCACGGCGATAAAAGCCGCGGCCACATCCACCCAGGCCGCCAGGCGGATGCTGAAGCTCCCGCCCCCCCGGGCAAGATAGATCCGCCACCAGGCAACGTGAAATCCGGCAAAAACAAGAATGATCGCGCCGATCTGGAAGCGATCAAGGAGAAGCGGCGGCCGCGGTGACAGAAAAAAATAAACCACGGCCAGCCCGGCCAGGATCATGCGCACGGCAAACTGCTCCTCCGGCATGTAAACACCGGGCGGGGAATCTGTTTTCTGTGCCGGCGGGGTCATCTTCTCTTCCCTCGTTCACGATCACTTGTGACGGGGCCGTCCACTGTGTCTTCCGATGTGAATGGCCCGACAAAACAGCATCCCAGTGAATCGCGCAGTTCCTCGTGCCGGGCGGG
>CAYTQK010000034.1:0-17491 GCA_964439745.1 uncultured Desulfobacterales bacterium | reverse complement strand
AGACCGGCGGCACGGTCAGGTGGATATCAATGCGGTCCAGCAGCGGACCGGAAATCCGGGCGCGGTACTGCTGAATGCGGCCGGGCGGGCAGACGCACTCGTGCCGGGGATCGCCCAGAAAACCGCAGGGACAGGGATTCATGGCAGCCACCAGCATGAACGAAGAGGGATAGGTCACGGAAACGGCCGCCCGGGCAATGGTCACCTCCTGGTCTTCCAGGGGCTGACGCAGCATCTCCAGGACGCTTTTTTTGAACTCCGGCAGCTCGTCCAGAAAGAGCACCCCGTGATGGGCCAGGGAGACCTCGCCGGGCCGGGGGTTGCCCCCGCCGCCGATGAGTCCGGCGTCGGAGATGGTGTGGTGGGGCGCGCGAAAGGGCCGCCGCGCCACCAGGCCATGGCCGCTGTCCAGCAGCCCGGCCACGGAATGGACGCGGGTGGTTTCAATGGCCTCGGCCAAGGTCATGTCCGGCAGGATGGTGGGCAGCCGCCGGGCCAGCATGGTCTTGCCGGCACCGGGAGAACCGGACATCAGGAGATTGTGCCCCCCGGCGGCGGCGATCTCCAGGGCCCGCTTGGCGTGTTCCTGGCCGGCCACCTCGGAAAAATCATCAACAAACTGCGACCGGCGGGCGAACAGCTCGGCGCAGTCGACCTGTTCCGGGTGCAGGCTGTTGTGTCCATTGAAAAAATTGACCGCCTGGGAGAGGTGATCCAGGGGGTAGATGTCCAGCCCCTCCACCACTGCCGCTTCCCGGCTGTTTTCCGCCGGGACGAGGAGGCCGGCAAACCCGCCTTCCCGGGCGGCCAGGGCCGTGGACAAGACCCCTTCCACCGGCCGCACCCCGCCGTCCAGGGACAGTTCGCCCAGGACCATGTAGCGCTGAAGCTCTTCGGCGTCGATCATGCCGGCAGCGGCCAGGATGCCCAGGGCCACCGGCAGGTCAAAGCCGGTGCCGGTCTTTTTGATGCCGGCCGGGGCGAGATTGACGGTGATGCGGTCGTCCGGGAACCGGAACCCGGCATTGACGATGGCCGCCCGGACCCGGTCGCGGCTTTCGCGCACGGCCGCCTCGGCCAGGCCGACGGTGATATAGGCCGGCAGGCCCCGGGCGATATTTACCTCCACTTCCACCGGGCAGGCGTCAATACCGATAACGGCGCTGCTGAAAACTCGGGTAAGCACTTTTTCTCATCCTGAGGTGTGTTCCACGCCGCCCTCCCTGGCAAGTGCCGGCCGGCGCCTGGGCTCGGAACCCGGCTTTTTTGCGAAAAAACCGGTCCGGATTTGTAGCTACCAGAAATCCGGGGATAAGTACAGGCATTTTTTGGCCGGGCTTGTTTTGACTGATTCGGCCGGCACGATCCGGCCGCCTTTCCAGGGCCGCTCCCCCGCCAGCCAAAGTGGCCAAAGTGGCATTGACACGTCTGCAAAATCCGTGTATCATTAAATAAGTATTAAAAAAAATATAAGGTTTTTGATAAATTGGACGGTCCGGCAAATAGATTGGACCGTCACGCAACCATAATGCCTCGTTTTGCAGACCGGCAGGGGAAGCCCCACCGGTCCGCAAAACTGCGGATATATATCATGCATAAACAGAAAACCCTGGGCGACAGCGCCCGCTGTTCCGGCATCGGGGTCCATTCCGGCCGGTCCATCAACCTGACCATCCGCCCGGCGCCGCCCAATCACGGCATCAAATTCATCCGCACCGACCTGCGCAACGCGCCCAGCATCCCGGCCCTGTTCAAAATGGTCACCGACACCAGCCTGGCCACGGTCCTGGGCCAGGAAGGCGTCATTGTCTCCACCATTGAACACCTCATGGCCGCTTTTTCCGGCATGGGCGTCGACAACGCCCTGGTGGAAATGGACGCTTATGAACTGCCCATCATGGACGGCAGCGCCCGCCCCTTCGTGGAGATGATCCAGCGCGCCGGCATCGTGGAGCAGCCGGCCCAGCGGTGTTTTTTCATCATCCGCGAGCCCGTGGAGCTGAGCGACGGCGACAAATTCGTGGGCATTTACCCGGATACCGCCTTCCGGGTGGAATGCACCATCGCCTATGACAACCCTGTTATCGGCGAACAGACCTGCCGGGTCACGGTCACGCCAGCCGCCTTTGCCGAAGAGATCAGCCGGGCCCGCACCTTCGGCTTCTACCATGAATACCAGATGCTCAAGCAGCACGGCCTGGCCCGGGGCGGCTCGCTGGACAACACCCTGGTCATCGACGGCGAAGCCCTGATGAACGAGGGCGGTCTGCGGTACGATAACGAGTTTGTCCGGCACAAGGTGATGGACTGCATCGGCGACCTCTCCCTGCTGGGCATGCCGTTGCGGGGCCGCCTGGTCGCCCGCAAATCCGGACACCTCTTCAATCACCAGCTCCTCCAGAAAATTTTCCGCGAAAAGCAGTGCTGGAAAACCGGTTTTCTGGACCCGGCCGCGGACGAAGAGCGCGCCTCCTTGAAATCCCTTGCATTTTAAAACCCTTTCCGTGTATGATGCCCGCCAGGCCGGATTGACTGCCGTCATGGAAGATGCCTGCCCCTTCGGGAGGAGGGGGCAACGTCCAAATTCCCCGGGCCGCAGCAAGGCGCCCCGGCAACCGGAACGACACAGGAAAGGTCGTCATGGGGACATATAACCGATTTTTCAAGAAAACAGGCGTGGTGCTGCTCTGTTTTTTCTTTCTGATCAGCCAGGGGTCACTGGCCTGGGCGGAAAACGCCCGGCTGACCGACATCATCGTTACCAACACCCAGGACCACCTGCTCTTTTTCGCCCGCATTGAAAACGCCTTTAATGAAAAAATCACCGAGGCGGTGCAAAGCGGGGTGCCGGCGACATTCTCCCTTTTTATCACCCTCGACCAGCAGCGCGGATTCTGGTTTGACAAAAAAATCACCGAGCTGGAGGTAAACCACACCATCGCCTACAACAACATCAAGGAGACCTACACCGTCATCCGCTCCTGGGAAGAGGGCAAGTCGCTCACCACCGGCTCCTTTGAAGAAGCCAGCCAGGCCATGTGCAAGATCGAAGGGCTGGTCCTGAGCGGCATGGACAAGCTGAATAAGGGCGACAAGTACCAGATCCGTGCCAAGGCGGAACTCGACAAGATGACCCTGCCCTTTTACCTGCACTATGTCCTGTTTTTTCTTTCTTTCTGGAATGTGGAGACGGACTGGCACACGATCTACTTTACCTATTAACCCGGCCGGCGCCCGCCGCCGGGAAAACAGAATATTGCTGAACGTCCGCCCATGAAGAATAAAGTGTTCAAGGCCATTCGCTCGTTTCTATCCGGCCTGTCCGAAGACGAGCGCCGCCGCAGGAAGCGGGAAAGCCTGATCATCATCGGCCTTTTGGTCATCGTGGCCGTCCTGACCTTCGTGGAAAGCCGGGTCATCCATTTCGGCACCCAGATCCCGGTCTCCAACACGGTCTTGATGTTCATCCTCATCAACATCAACCTGCTGCTGATCCTCCTGCTCATCTTCCTGGTCTTCCGCAACCTGGTCAAGCTCTTCTATGACCGCCGTCAGAACGTCATGGGCGCCCGGCTGCGGACCCGCCTGGTAGTGGCCTTTATCTCCCTGACCCTGGTGCCGGCCATCATATTGTTCTTCTTCTCCATGAACTTCATCACCACCAGCATCAAGTTCTGGTTCAATGTGCCCGTGGAGCAGGCCCTGGAACATTCCCTCCAGGTGGGCAAGAGCATTTATACCCACATTGAAAGCAACAACATCTTCTTTCTCAAGCGCACCGCCTACCAGATCGAAAAACAGGAACTGCTGGCGCCCGCCCGGGAAGACGACCTGGCCCGCTATGCCCAGATCGTGCAGCGGGAATTTCACCTTAACGCGGTCGAGGTTTACGCGCCCAACGGCCGTCGGCTGACCTATGCCATTTCCCCGAGGCTGGAACAGAACCTCTTTACGGCCGTCCCCGTGCACGATTTGCACAAGCAAGCCCCGCAAGAGACCAACACCAACACCATCACCCGCGAAACCGCGCCCGGCGAACTGGTCAGTTCCATCGCTTCGGTACCCTATGGCGCCCCGCGCGCCGAGGCCCAGGCCTTTCTGGTCATCTCCGTGCTGCTGCCGCCCACCCTGACCACCGACCTGGCCGCCATTTCCCACGGGTACAAGGAGTACCGCCAGATCAAGATGCTGCAGGACCCCATCCAGGGTACGTACCTGATCTCCCTGACCCTGGTGGCCCTGCTGGTCGTCTTCTGCGCCGTCTGGTTCGGGTTTTTCATCGCCAAATCCATTACCACCCCCATCAATGAACTGGCCAAGGGGCTGGGCAAGGTCGCCGCCGGCGACCTCTCTTACACCATCGAGCAACTGGCCGACGACGAAATCGGCATGCTGGTGCAGTCCTTCAACAAGATGACCGACGATCTGCGGACCAACCGGCGCCAGCTGGAAGAATCGGCCGCCATCCTGAAAACCCAGAAGGACGAGCTGGAGGAGCGGCGCGTTTACATGGAGACCGTCCTGGACAACATTTCCACCGGGGTTATCTCGCTCAATGCCGACGGGTTTGTCACCACCCTGAACAAGTCGGCCGAAAAGATGCTGTCCATTTCCCACCACGCGGTCATTAACCGCTATTACGCCAACGTGCTCGGCGGCGAGTACCTGCGTCTGGCCCGGGACTGCGTTGCCCGCATCAAGGACTCCGGCCAGGATATCATTACCCTGCCCCTGCGGCTGACCATCAACGGCCGGCCGCGCAGCTTTGCCATGTACCTGACCGCCCTGCGCCACGAGCGGACCGGCCAGTACCTGGGCATGGTGCTGGTCATGGACGACCTGACCGAGCTGGAGCGGGCCCAGCGCATGGCCGCCTGGCGGGAGGTGGCCCGCCGCATCGCCCACGAGGTAAAAAACCCGCTGACCCCCATCTCCCTGTCCGCCCAGCGGCTCAACCGCCGGTTCGCCCGGCAGGTGCAGGACCCGGTCTTTGACGAGTGCATCCGCACCATCATCGAATACGTGGAACTGATCCGCAACCTGGTCAACGAGTTTTCCGCCTTTGCCAAGTTTCCCGTGGCCAAGCCCAAGCCCTGCGACCTGCTGCCCATTATCAAGGAGACCGCCGATCTTTATACCGAGGAGGACGGGCAGATCGCCTTTGTGGTGGAGGCCCCGGCCAAGCTGCCCCTGCTCA
This sequence comes from uncultured Desulfobacterales bacterium, assembly GCA_964439745.1. Lineage (GTDB taxonomy): Bacteria > Desulfobacterota > Desulfobacteria > Desulfobacterales > Desulfosudaceae > CAYTQK01. The sequence goes on along the minus strand of CAYTQK010000034.1, from coordinate 12,294 downwards.
ACCTGGACCGTCAGCAGATCAAGCAGGCCCTGATCAACCTGATCGACAATGCCATCGCGGCCATGGCCGGCGCCGGCACCATCACCATTACCGTCACCGAGCTGCCCGAGGAGCGCAAGGTGCGCCTGGACTTTGCCGACACCGGCAAGGGCATTCCGGACGAGGAAAAGGGCAACCTGTTCGAGCCCTATTTTTCCACCAAGAAAACCGGCATGGGCCTGGGGCTGGCCATTGTCAACTCCATCATCACCGACCATGGCGGCAAGATATCGGTCCACGACAATACCCCCCGGGGAACCCGGTTTATTATTGAATTTACGGTCTGATCCGGCCATAAAAATTTTCACCGGCCTTGCCTGGCCGGCCAAAATACCGTAAAAAGAAGGCAGTAAATACGGCCCCCTCATTACCATAGGCCGTGACAATAGGCAGGAGGCAGCACCATGTTTCCGTCCGTACTGGTTGTCGATGACGAACCATCCATACTGCAGTCGCTCAAGGGTCTGCTGACCGATGAAGGCTTCGCGGTCCTGGCCGCGTCCAATGGCTACGAGGCTCTCAAGATCATGGAAGCCGAAACCCCGGATATCGTCCTGCTGGATATCTGGATGCCGGGCATCGACGGCATCGAAACCCTCAAGGAAATCAAGCAGAACCACCCCCAGGTGCCGGTCATCATCATTACCGGCCACGGCACCATTGAGACGGCCGTCAACGCCACCAAGATCGGCGCCTTTGACTTCATTGAAAAGCCCCTGTCCATCGACAAGGTCATCGTGGAGATTCACAAGGCCCTGGACTTCATGCGCCTGGAGGAGGAGAACCGCTACCTGCGCAAAAAGGCCCTCAAGGAGAGCTCCATCGACGGCGACAGCCCGGCCGTGGTCCACCTGAAAAAGCAGATCATGGCGGCGGCCCCCTCGGACTCCTGGATTCTCATTACCGGCGAAAACGGGACCGGCAAGGAGATGGTGGCCCGCATGATCCACACCCTCAGCAACCGGGCCGAGGAACAGTTCATCGACATCAACTGCGCCGCCATTCCGGACAATCTCATCGACAGCGATCTGTTCGGCCACGAAAAAGGGGCCATGGAATCCGCCGCCGTCAAGTCCACCGGCAAGATCGAGCTGGCCAACAACGGCACCCTCTTTCTGGACGAAATTTCCGACATGAACCTGAACACCCAGGCCAAGCTGCTGCGGGCCCTGCAGGAGCAGAAGTTTCAGCGCATCGGCAGCACCCGCACGGTGTCGGTCAACATCCGGGTCATTGCCGCCACCAACAAGAATCTGGAGGAGGAGATCGCCAATGGCAGCTTCCGGGAAGACCTCTACTACCGCATCAATGTTATTCCCATTGAGGTGCCGCCCCTGCGCGACCGTGTCGAAGACATCCCCACCCTGGTGGACGTCTTCCTGGAAAAGCAGGCGCAGCAGAACAATGCCACCATCAAGAAACTCGACCGCGGCGCCCTGGATCTGCTGACCGAATATGACTGGCCGGGCAACGTGCGGGAGTTGAAAAACCTGATGGAGCGGCTGGCCATCATGACCGACAAGAAAACCATCAAGGCGGCCGACCTGCCGGCGCCGTATAACCCGGCCAAGACCGTCGCCCCGGACACCCAGGAGGCCGGCCTGTTTGCCGAAGACAATTTGAAAAGCGCCCGGGCCGAATTCGAAAAGGCCTTTATCCGCAAAAAACTGCGCCAGAACAACAACAACGTCACCCAGACCGCCAAGACCATCGGCGTCACCCGCAGCTACCTCCACCAGAAAATCAAGACCATGGAAAAAAAATGAGCCTCAAGGTCATCGGCGGCCGGCTCAAGGGCCGGAAACTGGCCTCACCCCGGGGGCGGACCGTCCGCCCCACGGCCGGCAAGGTGCGGGAAGCCATGTTCAACATCATCGGCCCGGCTGCAAAAGAGGCGGTGGCACTGGACCTGTTCGCCGGTGCCGGCGCTCTCGGCATCGAGGCCCTCAGCCGGGGCGCGGCCCGGGCGGTTTTCATCGACAACAGCCGCGAGGCCCTGTCGATCATCCACCGCAACATCGCGACCTGCGGCCTGGCCGACCAGGCCGTGGTCCTGGCCCGGGACGCCACCCGGGACCTGGGCCTGCCCCTGGCCGCGGACCTTTGCGCCGACCTGGTCTTCCTCGACCCGCCCTACCGCGCCGGGCTGGCCGGCCGGGCCCTGGCGGCCCTGGAAAAAAGCAGCGCCCTCTCCGGGGAGACCCTGGTCATCGTGGAACACGGCATCCGGGAGCCCCTGGAAGGTTTGCCCGGGCGCTTTGCCGTGACCGACCGCCGCAAATACGGCGACACCCTTGTTTCTTTTTTACGGTATGTGATAAAATAATAATTTTCCGGATATTTTTTACGACTTGGCCAACCCCATCGGCACAGGAGAGATTTCATGAAAATCGCGGTCTACCCCGGCTCATTTGATCCCATCACCAACGGTCACCTGGACATCGTCAAACGCGGACTCCGCCTTTTCGACCGGATCATCGTGGCGGTCCTGCACAACACCGCCAAAAAATCCCTGTTTACCGAACAAGAGCGCCTGGATATGATCACCCAGAGCCTGGCCGAGGCCGGCATCGGTCACCAGGCCGAGGCCGACGCCTTTCACGGCCTGCTCATCGACTATGCCGAGCAGAAAAAGGCCACCGCCGTGCTGCGGGGCATGCGGGCCGTGTCCGACTTTGACTTCGAATTCCAGCTGGCCCTGATGAACCGCCGCCTCAACCGCGAAATCCAGACCGTCTTTCTCATGACCGGCCTGCGCTGGATCTACACCAGCTCCTCCATCATCAAGGAGGCCGCCTCCTTCGGCGGCGATGTCAGCGGCATGGTCCCGCCGGTGGTGGAAAAAAGACTCCTCGAAAAGTTCAGCACCACGCCCAAGCCATCGTAAGTAGCCGCCGCGACGAAACCTTCCGGCCAGCCCGCACCGGTCTATGAAAATTACACCAACCCTGCCAACCACCGCCAGGCCCGGAAAATAGCGATGCAAAACTCCAATTACAACCTGATTCACTCCTCTCAATCTTCTGATTTGATCTTGTCAAATCAACCGACACCCCATATAATCCCCATAATCAAAAAATTTCACCATCAAACAGGGGCGGGTTCAGTTCAACACGTTTTATCCATCATCCTTAAACGTTATTGAACGACTCCGGCTTCATCGCAGCACAATAAAAACGAAAACCCAACCTCTGTTTTGTCACGGATGACGGATAAAACGCTATTTGTTAACCACCCTCAAAAAAACACTTGAAAACGCTTACGGTATGATACATCATCACACTTGGAGGTGATAAAAATGGTAGCATCAAAGATTGCAATTACAATAGACGACAAGACCTTAAAACGGCTCGATCTTCTCGTGAAATCGAAATTTTTTCCAAATCGTAGCAATGCGATTCAGCAAGCAGTTACTGAAAAACTGAATCGAATTGACAAAAGCCGTCTTGCCCAGGAATGCGCCAAACTTGACCCGGAGTTCGAACAATCCTTAGCCGAGGAAGGATTTTCATCGGAGCTGGAAGAATGGCCAGAATATTAAGGGGAGACATCCACTGGGCAGACTTAAATCCAGTTATTGGAAGTGAACAGGGCGGTTTACGCCCTGTTCTTATTTTAAGCCACAATGTGTTTAATGAGAGATCTGGAACGGTTATTGCCGTTGCAATCACCAGCCAACCCCAAAGAGCTGGCTACCCATTGACCTTGGGGCTCGAGACGCCGAAGCTTCCAAAAAAATCCTGGGTAAAAATCAGTCAGGTTCGAGTTCTTTCCAAAAAGCGAATTGGGAAGAAGATAACAAAAGCATCTGATGAAGAATTGGCTCTCATTATAGATGGTTTAAATGAAATAATTGGTGGTTAACCAGGCCGCGCAAAGGACAGCCAGGGCAGTCGAGTTCTGAAATTTCGGGGGGGAGCTGAACACTAACCGCCATTAAGGCAAGTCAGTGGAAGCCCTGGCTGCCATTGGCGGCCGACGTTATGCCTCTTTAAAAAAACGATTGATTGTACCAAAATTGTATGCTATTTTGTACAAAATAAATACAAAAGAGGTGCAAAATGCAAAAGTTTAAAATCGAGCAAGATATCAGATCAATGTCGGAAGTCAGAAATTCAATGGCTTCTTACATCAAACAAGTCCGTGACACCAAGCGACCGGTTATAATTACGCAGCATGGCAAGGGCGTAGCTGTACTTTTGGGCGCAAATGAATTTGAAGCTATGCAAGAAAAAATTGATCTTCTTTCAGACATCCAAGCCTCTCTCAACCAACTGGCAAAAGGAGAAGGAATCTCCCACCAAAAAGCAAAAGCCAAATTATTGAAGAGAGTTCCCCAATGAAAATAGTCTGGTCTCCCCTTTCTGTTGAAAGGGCGTCAGAAATAGTTGATTACATTTCACAAGATAAGCCTTTGGCAGCAGAAAATTGGATTAATACTGTGTTTACAAAAGTTGACCAGTTCAAAGCAAATCCAGAAATGGGACGGATCGTTCCTGAAATTAATGAACGTCAATTCAGGGAATTAATTTACGGAAATCATCGGATCATTTATCACATTGGAACAAAACAAATTTCCATACTTACTATTCGACATGGGAAACAGATATTACCAATAGATGAAATTAAGGCATAACCAACAAGCTTTCCGAAGACCGCAAAAAGCCGCGGCTGCTGATGCCCGCCGTCACGACACAAACCTTGCATATCCTCCAAATATCAGGCATTATAAAACAAATGGAGCGAGATCACCGGCCGCAGGCCGAAGCGGTGCCGGAGCCAGGGCTCATCGGCAGTCTGTCCTTTGTTGCTGGCGCCGATATCATCCGAAAACCAGGGGGCCCATGCAAACCATTTCCTTGCTGTCTATCGTCAACGCGACCTTGCTGTTATTGCACGAGATCGAATCGGCCGGCCTGCTGGCCGTCAGCGGCGCTTTTTCCTTCAGGGATCTGATATGAACCCAGCCAGCATCTTCGCCTCCATTCCGGACCCGATTCCGGAGGAAATATCCGAAAAGATTATAAATTCCCGGGGCGTTCGGATCGAACGGATTCTGTCCAAAGGCCACGCTTCGCCCTTGTCCGGATGGTATGACCAGGAGGAAAATGAATGGGTGATTGTATTACAGGGAGCCGGGACGATAACCTTTGAAAACGGAAATGAAGTTCACCTTGCCCCGGGGGACTACGTCAATATCCCGAAACATGCCCGGCACAGGGTATCCTGGACTGAACCGGCGGAGGTTACCGTCTGGCTGGCTGTTTTCTATTGATGACACGGTAAAAAGATGAAAAATAAGCGCCCCCCGCTCAGGAGCCGGCACCTTCTCAGCCAGCGGCTGTTTTTCCCGGCGGCGCGGTGATGACCGTGCGCCGCGTGGGGTAACCGGTTCGGAGGCGTGCCATGGCTGCCGGGAAAAACGAGAAAAAAACGCTGAAAATCCTGTTCTGGTGCCTTTCTCCCCTTTTCTTTATCGCCTTTCTCAGATTATTCTGGGTAATTATCGGCTTTTTTTTCGGGGGGCTGTTTTACCTGGTATTCGGCGCTCGGCCGGCCGGCCCCATGGCGGTTTTATCCGCGGCCACCGCCCTGGTGATAACGGTTTTAACCCTCTGGTGGCTTTACCGGCAGTTCAAAACGCATATTATTTGACAAGCCTGTAAAAAGTCTTTTTTACAGGCAAGTATTAAGTTTTAAGTGATTAAGTGTTTAAGTAAAATCAAAAGCTTATATTTTTATTATTTGACGGGCATAACATTTTTAAACTTTTTACGAGGCCATCTTATTTAGCTTTTTCTTTTTTTTCGGCCAGAAGAGCCCTGACTGATCACCTGACAAAAAGATGGCTCTGCAAATAACCAAACCCTGCACCTGTCGGCAGAAAAAAAGGAGACCATTCATGAGCCGATTGTTCGAAAAAACAGTTATCAACGGCATGGAGCTGCCGAACCGTTTTGTGCGGTCGGCCACCTGGGAAGGCCTGGCCTCGCCCGAAGGGGAAGCCACCCCGGTCCTGGTCGAAAGGATGGCGGCGCTGGCCGGCGGCGGGGTCGGCTTGATCATTTCCAGCCATGCCTATGTGTCGCCCGAAGGCCAGGCAACCCCTTGGCAGCTGGGCATTTATGACGAAAAACATATCCCCGGCCTGCGGCAGCTGGCCACGGCCGTGCATGACAACAACGGCAAAATACTCCTGCAGCTGGCCCATGCCGGGGTGTACGCGGCCGCCGACCTGACCGGCCGGCCGGCCCTGGCCGTGTCCCCGCCCGCCGGGGACGACAAAAAAAAGACACGGGTCATTACCGCCGAAGAAATCGACCGCCTGGTGCTGTCGTTCGCCCGGGCCGCCCAGCGGGCCCAGCAGGCCGGGTTTGACGGGGTGCAGCTTCATTCCGGCCACGGCTACCTGCTGAGCCAGTTTCTCTCGCCGGCCCACAACCGCCGGCAGGATGAATACGGCGGGCCGCTGGAAAACCGGGCCCGCATTCACCTACGAATCATCGCGGCCGTGCGCGCGGCCGTGGGGGCCGACTATCCCCTGCTGATCAAAATGAATGGCGAAGATTTTATTGACAACGGCCTGACCGGAGAGGATGCCCTGCGGGCGGCGCAGCTCTTTGCCGAAGCGGGCTTGGACGCCATCGAAGTCAGCGGCGGCACCATCACCGCGGGCAAGCTCTCCCCCAGCCGGCCGGCCATCAACACCCCGGAAAAGGAGGCCTATTTTCGGAAGTACGCGGAAAAATTCAAGCAGAAGATCAGCCTTCCCCTGATTCTGGTGGGCGGGATCCGGTCGCTGGACGTGGCCGAAGAGATCGTTGCCGCGGGAACCGCCGATTACATCTCCATGAGCCGGCCGTTCATCCGCGAACCGGACCTGATCAGCCGCTGGCAGGCGGGGGATCGGCGCCCGGCCGCCTGCCTGTCCGACAATCTCTGTTTTCAGCCGGGCTTCGCCGGACAGGGCATCTACTGCGTCAGCCGGGAGAAACAAGACAAGAACACACCCGGTACTGCGTAATCCGTCGCTTCTGTTGTCCGCCGCAGGCGGAGCAGCGGGATGCGATCTTGTGCAAGGAGAAAAAAATAACCCTAAAATACCATCGACATTTTCCCGGCAGTACGAGGAATTAAAACAGGCCGGCAAGGACTATGACGATCCCACGAAGGCGGTCAGGCGGTCGGATGGCCCGGCTGAAAGATCGGGGCCGGGGGCCGGCTGCGGGCCCTTGCGCCCTACTCATCCTCCCAGCTGTTTTCACCTACCAGCTTGACAAAGCGGCAGCCGCCCAGATCGGAGGTGCGGATGCCGGCCTGGTCCTTGTAGAGCTTGAGAAGTTGCTGCGAGGACTGCCCGCCCACCGGCACCACCATGCGGCCGCCCACAGCCAGCTGCCCCAGCAGCACTTCGGGCACCTTGGGCGCGCCGGCGGTGACGATGATGGCGTCAAAGGGCGCCTCGGCCGGCCAGCCCCGGCAGCCGTCGGAGTAGCGGGTAACGATATTGAAGTAGCCCAGCTGGTCAAACAGGGACCGGGACTGCAGAAACAGGGAGTGCTTGCGCTCGATGGTATAGATCCGGTCGACAATGCGGCTGATCACCGCCGCCTGATAGCCGGAGCCGGTGCCGATTTCCAGGACCCGGTCGTCCGGACCGAGCTGGAGCGCCTGGGTCATCTCGGCCACGATGTAGGGCTGGGAAATGGTCTGCTGCTCGCCGATGGGCAGGGGATAGTCCCCGTAGGCCTGTTCCCGCAAGGCGCTGTTGACGAACAGGTGGCGGGGAACCGTCCGCATGGCGGCCAGCACCTGGGGATCGGTAATGCCGCGCTTGACCAGTTGGTTTTCCACCATCAGTTCGCGGCGGCGCTCGTATCGTTTGTCGTCGTTTTCCATGGCAAAAGGTTGAATAACAAGTTGGCGGCCCGCCGTCAAGCCCAAAAAAAACGCTTGAACTTCCAGCAACTCCGGACTATTTTTGAAAAATACGCTTTTGTTATCAACCCCGACAGACGAAAAACAACTTGCCCAACATCCGCAACCTGATCATACTCACCCTCCTGTCCCTGTTCATGCTGGCGCTGGGCGTACTCGGCTACATGGTCCTGGAAGATTGGGGGTTTCTGGACGCCCTCGTTATGACCATTATCTCGGTCATCAGCGTGGGCTTCAGCGAGGTGCGGCATCTCAGCCCGGAAGGCCGGCTGTTCACCCTCATTCTGATTTTCATCGGGGTGGGGCTGGTACCGTATGTAACCGGTTCGGTGGTGCCGTTCATGGTAGAAGGCCAGATCCGCCGCCGGCATTTCAACATCATTATTATTGCCATCCGCAAGTTGGACGACACCATGATTTTCAACTCCTCGCCGAAAGAGGTCATCCGGGCCAACGCTACCATTATCGTGGTCGGTGAAGACAACCGCCTGTCCCGGTTCAACCAGACCGTGATGACGGGCTGACCCGCGCCTGAACCTTCCTCCATGCAGGCGGAAATCCTGGCTACGGTGTTTTCCCGGCGCGGTTGGCCGGTGTTGTTGCGGAACAACGGCACGGAGGCAAACCATGGCATTCAAAGACGAGCTGCAGAAAAAAATCCGGGCCGACCGGCTGGCCGGCCGGGTAACCGCCTCTTTGGCCGGTAGCGGCCAAGACCGGTCGCTGGACAAGGGGGCCATGCGGTCGCTGCTGGAGATGGCCGGGTACCGGTCCCGCGCGGAGCGAACCCTGGATTTGTACGCCCGGGATTTTGCGGCCGCGCCCCCGGAGATCCTGGTGCTGGACAACGAGCTGAAATTCTTCCGCACCTTTCCCGAAGACGTGGCCCTGCGCAAGGACCCCACCATCAGGGAAATGGTCCGTCCGCGCAACATGCTCAAAATCATCAATGACAAGCCGGTCGTCGTCTGCCAGGGCCCGGAGACCGTCGAGCGGGTACGGCGGGAGATCCTGGCTGAACTGGATCTGGCCTACACGGCCGATGATATCCGGGAGATCGGCCACGAGGGTCAACAGGCCCTGGCAGCGGCAGACGCGGCCGGTATCGAAACCATTCTGTCCATGTTTGCCGAACTGCTGGCCCTGGAATCTCTGCCGTCGCCAGTGCCGGAGGCGGCCCTGTGGGGTCATCCCCAATCCGGCGCAGAACCCGAACCCGTGTACAAGCCCGTGGTCCTGGCCGGCCGTTTTGAAGGGCTTCTCAAGCTCTTTACCGATCCCTTGACCCGGAAACAGGTCACGGACAAGAAAAGCGTCCAGGGGATGCTGGCAGGCCAGCCCGAACCGGCCGCAGACGGCCCGGAGGTCTTTGATGCCCTGGTCGCGGCGGTCCGGGAACAGGCCCACAGTCGTGTTACGGTGTGAGTTTTCCGACAAAGCGATTCCGTCCATTTCCCGAGCAACCGCTTTTCCCGAGGCATAAACACAAGTATATAAAATTATAATTCCAAGCGCTTATCTTACAAAGCGCCTTCTTCTGACACCGGCTGCAAAATTTTTCCTTGACACATTCAAATAAATCGATATAATTAAATTTAAATATCAAGATATCTTGATCTGCTGATTCGATTATTATGGATGCAATTAAATATTTCAAAGCCTTGTCTGATGAAACGCGGCTGCGCCTGCTGCACCTGCTGCTTCACCATGAATTGAAAGTGGGCGAACTGGTCTCGGTGCTGGACATGGGGCAATCCCGGATCTCGCGGCACCTGAAAATCCTGGCCGAGGCCGGCCTGGTGGACAGTCTCAAGGAGGGGGTCTGGGGGCTCTATTTCGCCGTCAAGGGCGGTCCCGGTCGAAAATTTATAGATTCAATTCAATATCTTTTTAAAGAAGACCCGGTCCTGCAGGCCGACCTGGTGCAGGCCGCCCAGGTCATTGAAGAGCGGCGCCTGACCACCCAGCGGTTTTTCAGCACCATTGCCAACAGCTGGGAACTGCTGAAACAGGAAATTCTCGGTGATTTTGACTTGAACCAGATCATTGTCAACGACATGAACAACCCGGCCGTGGCCGCGGATCTGGGCTGCGGCACCGGGGACCTGCTGGAGCGCATGGCCCCCCGGGCCGGAAAGCTCATCGGCGTGGACAGCGCGCCCGGCATGCTGGCCCGCGCCCGGAAACGATTTGACGACAGCGATAAGCGCATCGAGATCCGCCTGGGCGAACTGGAACACCTGCCCCTGGGCAACAGCGAGGTGGACCTGGCGGTTGTCTCCCTGGTGCTGCAGTACCTGGAAAGGCCGGCGGCGGCCATTGCCGAGGCCGCCCGGGTGGTCCGGCCGGGCGGTCATTTTATTCTGGCGGACTTCGAGCGGCACCGGCAGACAGACCTGCGGGAGAAATACGGCGCCCGCTGGCTGGGCTTTGACACGGAGGAAGTCACCCAGTGGCTGGCGAACAATGGCTTTGTCCTGGCCGCGCTGGACCGCCACCCCCTGGAACAGGGCCTGGCCGTGAATGTATTTCAGTGCCGCCGCCAGGCGGCGTAACCATAACGACCCGGCGGCGGCGGAAGAGATGCGTCGCCGCCATTAACCAGTAACGATGAAAGGATGATCAGTTATGACTACCAACGAAAAAGACAGAACCTTTGTGCCGGAACGGGATCTTTCCCTGCCCTACAAGGTGGCCGACATCAACCTGGCCAAGGACGGGTTCAAGGACATGGAGCTGTCGGAAAACGAAATGCCCGGCCTGATGTCGGTGCGGGAAAAGTACGGACCGGACAAGCCCTTGCAGGGCATGAAGATTACCGGCAGCCTGCACATGACCATTCAGACGGCCATGCTGATCGAAACCCTGAAGCAGCTGGGGGCCGACATCCGCTGGGCCTCCTGCAACATCTTCTCCACCCAGGACCATGCCGCCGCCGCCATTGCCAAGGCCGGTTCCGCCGCCGTGTTCGCCTGGAAAGGCGAATCCCTGGAAGACTACTGGTGGTGCACCGAGCAGGCCCTGACCTGGCCGGACGGCAGCGGACCGGATCTGATCGTGGACGACGGCGGCGACGCCACCCTGCTGATCCACGAGGGAGTCAGGGCGGAAGACGACCCCTCCATCCTGGACAAGGAGTATGACGTCTACGAATACCAGTGCATTATCAACCGCCTCAAGGCCTCCTGTCAGCGGGACCCCCAGCACTGGCATAAAATTGCCGAAAAAATACGGGGTGTTTCCGAGGAGACCACCACCGGCGTCAACCGGCTCTACCAGCTGGCCAAAAAAGGCGAACTGCTCTTTCCGGCCATCAACGTCAACGACTCGGTTACCAAGTCCAAGTTTGACAATATTTACGGCTGCCGGGATTCACTGGCCGACGGCATCAAGCGGGCTACGGACACCATGGTGGCCGGTAAAATCGTCGTGGTCTGCGGCTACGGCGACGTGGGCAAGGGCTGCGCCCAGTCCATGCGCGGCTTCGGCGCCCGGGTGGTGGTCACGGAAATCGATCCCATCTGCGCCCTGCAGGCCGCCATGGAAGGGTATGAAGTCTCCACCATGGAAGAGATGGCGCCGGAGGGCGACATTTTCGTCACGGCCAGCGGCTGCTGCGACGTCATCACCGGCGAACACATGGAGATGATGCGCAACGAAGCCATTGTCTGCAATATCGGCCATTTCGACCATGAGATCGAGATGAGCTACCTGGAGAAAAACTGCCAGAGAACGGTTATCAAGCCGCAGGTGGACCAGTGGCACTTAAAATCCGGCCGCTCCATCATCGTGCTGGCCGAAGGCCGGCTGGTCAACCTGGGCTGTGCCACCGGCCATCCCAGCTTTGTCATGAGCAACAGCTTTACCAACCAGACCCTGGCCCAGATCAAGCTGGCCACCGAGGATCTGGAAAAACAGGTCTACACCCTGCCCAAGGAGCTGGACGAGGAAGTGGCCCGGCTGCACCTGGACCGGCTGAACATCAAGCTGAGCAAGCTGAACCAAAAGCAGGCCGAATACCTGGGCGTGCCCGTGGACGGCCCCTTCAAGCCGGACCACTACCGGTACTAACCATCCCGATCAACCCGGGAAATAGGATAAAAAAAACGGCGCAGGCTTTTTTACAGCCTTCGCCGTTTTTTGTCTGACCGTCCGGCAGCCAAAAAAAGAATACAGTCTTACGGGTAACCGGCCGACCGCACACACGTCATTCCAAGGAGCAAGGCGACGTTGGGCATCTTGAACATGGACGCGCGGGCGGAAAAAACCCGCTGAGAACCGTACCCGAACCGTGGTGTAAAGGGCGCCGGGCGCCTT
>CAYTQK010000033.1:0-17657 GCA_964439745.1 uncultured Desulfobacterales bacterium | reverse complement strand
GATCAATGATTACGGAGCGAACCCGGAAGATACCGCCGTGGCCGGGGATTCGGCCGGCGGCGGCCTGGCCCTGGCCCTGCTGGTCAAGCTGCGGGACGAAGGCCGGCCGCTGCCGGCGGCGGCCGTGCTCATGTCGCCCTGGGCCGACCTGGCCGTGACCGGCCCCTCGGCGCGGGACAAGGCCGAGGAAGACCCCTTTCTAACGCCCGAAGGACTACGCTATTTTTCCGAGCTTTACCGCCACGGCGCCGACCCCGAAGACCCCCTTGTCTCCCCCTTGTTCGCGGACATGACCGGCCTGCCGCCGATGCTCATCCAGGTGGGCGAACGGGAATGCCTGCTGGATGATTCGGCCCGGCTGGCGGAAAAAGCCCGCGCCGCCGGGGTGGACGTTACCCTGGAGGTCTGGGAGAGCATGGTGCACGTCTTCCAGGGATTTGCCGCGGTGCTGCCGGAAGGCCAGAAGGCTATCGCCCGCATCGACGAATACCTGCGGCAGCATTAACATCGCCGACGCCGGCCCAAGCCAGCTCCCTGATGACAATCGGCGCCTGACCGGCGGCCGCTCAGACCAGAAAATAGCGGCCCGCCTCCTCGGCCGCCCGGCCCTGCTCCACCAGGTACTCCAGGTGCTTGCGGACCATGCCCTGCTCGCCGAACTGATAGAACATCAGCGGCTCCCGGGGCTTCTTGTAGATGGGCCAGTGCGCGGCGATCTCTTCCACCGTCCGGGGACCGTCCAGAAGACCGATGATCTTTTCCTCCCGCCGGAGAACCACCTCCCGGTAGGCCCGCACCAGGGCCTCCACATCCTCGCGAATGATGCCCATGTTGTGGGAAGTGATATAGACCCGGGCGGGGAATTGTTCCAAGCGGTCGATGGAGGCCAGGGTGTCGGCAATACTGGAGACCCGGTCCCCGTACCAGGGACCGAAACGGGTCAGGTCCAGGTCGGCGGTAAACAGCACCCCCTCGGCTTCGCAGTAAAAACCGCAGTGGCCGGGGGTATGGCCGGGGGTGTGCACCACCTGCAGGCGGGTGCGGCCGAAGTCCAGCACCTGCCCGTCTTCCAGCAGGTGGTCCGGCTCCTGCTCCCGGTAGTTGAAATGTTCCGTCAGAATCTGTTTCCAACCGTCCAACGCCCCGGGATCGGTGATTCCATAGGCGTCCAGGAGGGCGTCCAAAGAGGAGAAGCAGGGGGCGTCGGCGGCATGGACGTACAGCTTGGCCCCTTGGAAAAGATAATTCCAGGTGAAATGGTCCTCGTGGTAATGGGTGTTGATGAGGATCTCCGGTTTTTCGGTCCGGGCCAGCTCGGCCATGGCGGCTTCATCGGACGCCGGATCAATGACGGCCCGGATCTCGTCATCCACGAACAATGAGTTGCAAAAAGGGTACTTGCCCTGGTTGCGGCCGGGGATGAAGATCAGCCGGCCGAATCGCTGTTGTGCCATGAACACCTCCGCTTTCCATTTATGATAGCACAGGCAGGGCCGGGCAAAAAAGGCGGAACTATTTTTTTGCTTTTCAAAAACCTGTTACCAGTTGCAAAAATCGATTTATGGGAATAAAATAATTTGATGATTGAAGATCAACCCGCCCTGATGCCTCAACCCCTTTAGAAAGGAGTCAGAAATGAGCGTTCAACCCTGGCCCACCCCCCACTGGCCCGACGGCGTCGCCCGGGAAATCACGGATTACGAACTTCCCCTGTTCTCCTTTTTGGACGATACCGCCAGAGATTACCCGGGCAAGGTCTATACCATTTTCAACGGCGGCACCCGCACCTTTGCCCAGGTCAAGGAAGCGGCCGACCGCGTCGCCAACTTCCTGGCCGCCAATGATATCAACAAGGGAGACCGGGTGGCCATTTTTTTGCCCAACCTGCCCCATTACCCGGAGATCTACTTCGGCATTCTCAAGGCCGGGGCGGTGACGGTCACCTGCAATCCCATGTACACGCCCTCGGAACTCAATTACCAGCTCAAGGATTCCGGCGCCCGCATGGTCTTCACCATGGACCATCCCCAGTTCTACCCGGCCACGGTCCAGGCCATCCAGGAAACCGACGTGGAAAACGTGGTCATTTGCAACGTCAAGGCCTACCTGCCAACGGTCAAGCGGATCCTGGGCAGCCTGCTCAAGAAGATTCCCCAGGCCGAGTCCCACGAGCCGGGTCATGTCATGTATGACGACATCATGACCAGCTACCCGCCGGAACCGCCGAACGTGACCATCAACCCCTCCGAGGACCTGGCCCTGATCATTTATACTGGCGGCACCACCGGGCTGCCCAAGGGTGCCGCCCTGACCCATACCAACTTCGTCTTCGACGTCAAGGCCATGGACGAGTGGGTCATCCTGGAACAGCGGCCGGGACACCCCCGGGAAAAGCTGATCCGGGGAGGATTCCACTGCTATATCGGGGTGCTGCCCTGGTATCACAGTTTCGGCATGACCATCTGCCTGCTTTCCGCCTGCGCCAGCGGCAGCCGGCTGATCTGCGTGCCCGATCCCCGGGCCGGCAACCCGCCTTTTACCGAAGTCCTGGAGCTGATCCAGAAATACAAGCCGACCATCCTGGTGGGCGTACCCACCATCTTCAGCGCCTTTGAAAACCACCCCAAGCTGGGCGATTACGACCTCAGCTCCCTGCTTTGCTGCGCCTCGGGCGGGGCGCCCCTGCCGGTGGAACTGGCCACCAACTTCGAAGCCAAGACCGGATCGGTCATCTTCGAAGGCTACGGGCTCAGCGAAACCGCTCCGGTAGCCTCGGCCAACCCCAGCAACAAGGAGCAGCGCAAGTTCGGTTCGGTGGGCTTTCCCATTTCCAACACCGACATCAAGATTCTCGACACCGATACCGGCACCACCGAACTGCCCCGGGGCGAGGATGGAGAAATCGCCATCTCCGGCCCCCAGGTCATGCAGGGCTACTGGCGCAAGCCCGAGGCCAACCAGGAGGTCTTCCGGGAATTCGAGGGCCGGCGTTATTTTCTCACCGGTGATATCGGCCACATCGACGAAGAAGGCTACATTCTCATTACCGACCGGAAAAAAGACCTCATCCTGGTGGGCGGGTTCAACTGCTATCCCCGGGAAGTGGAAGAGGTCCTTTTCCAGCATCCCAAGGTGGCCCAGGCCGCGGTCATCGGGATTCCCAGCCCCCACAGCGGCGAGGAGGTCAAGGCCTACGTGCAGCTGCGGGAAGGGGTGGAAGCCACGGAAGAGGAAATTATCGAATTCACCAAGGAACGCCTGGCCGGGTACAAGCGTCCCCGCAGCATCGAGTTCCGGGATGCCCTGCCGACCTCGGCCGTGGGCAAGGTCCTGCGGCGAGTGTTGAAGGACGAACAGAACGGCTAAGGACAAGGATTTACGGCCGGGGCCGGGCGCGGCCCCGGCCGCATCTTGGCACAACAGGAAGGCCATGACCGTAGGCAAAACCATCCGCCTGAAGCGCATTTTCAACCGCCAGTCCGGCAAGACCGTGATCGTGCCCCTGGATCACGGGGTGACCATGGGGCCGATTCCGGGGCTGGAGGACATTGACGCCACCGTCAACATGATCGTCCGGGGCGGGGCCAACGCCGCCGTGGTGCACAAGGGCATCGTCACCTCCACCAGCCGCAGCGAAGACACCGATATCGGCCTGATCATTCATCTTTCGGCCTCCACCTCACTGACCCCGCACCCGGACAGCAAGATCGCCGTCTGCGACGTGGAAGAGGCCCTGTCCCTGGGCGCGGACGCGGTTTCCCTGCATGTCAACGTGGGCGCCGAGACCGAATCGGTCATGCTGGAGTTTCTGGGAAAAACCGCCAAGTCCTGCCAGCGGTGGGGTATGCCCCTGCTGGCCATGATGTATCCCCGCGGCCGGGACGTGGTGGAAGACACGGCCACCATCAAGCACGCCGCCCGGGTGGGCGGTGAACTGGGCGCGGATATCGTCAAGTGCCCCTATACCGGCAGCGCCGAAACCTTCGCCGAAGTGGTCCGGGGCTGCCCGGTACCGGTAGTCATTGCCGGCGGGTCGCGGCTGACGGACGCAGAGACCATGGCCATGATTGAAGGGGCCATGGCCGCCGGCGCCGGCGGCCTGTCCATCGGCCGCAACGCCTTTCAGCATCCCGACCCGGCCCTCTTTGTCCGGACGGCCTGCGAAATCGTTCACAACGGCCTTTCCGCGGCCGCAGCCCTGGCCCGGATGGAAGCCGAAGAAACCCGGCACTGAAGCGGTCCTCACCCCGTCAGCCCCGAATACCGATCCGCCACGCAGACTGCCGCGGCCGCGGCCGTAAACTCGATCAGTTCCGGCAGGGAAATACGGTTATTGAAGGCGCCCAGGTGCGGGCCCGTCTCCAGGACGATGTCGGCCCGCCCCTTTTCCGTGCGGGTAATGTCCGCCTCGCTGTACCCCCGGCCGGCCAGAAAAGCGGCAAACTCTTCCGCGCTCATCTCGTTTTGCTCGGTCACCCGCAGGATCTCCTCCATGTGACGGTCCACGCCCATCTCTTCAATGAGACGTTCGGTCAGGCGCTCCAGGTCCACGGGCACGGGGCCGTCATACTTCCGGCCGGTAAATCCTCGGTAATATTCGAAAAAAATACTCCGCAGCATCCTGCCGACCGCTGCCGGGCAGAACAGGTCTCGGGCGTCCACCGGCTGTCCGCCCGCGTCCCGGCCCACCCGGCCGGGGTCCCGGCCGCGGAAGTAGCTGCCGCCGATCAGCACCAGGCTGAGGATGTGGGTGCCCAGCCCTTCGTACAATTGCCGGGGCGAACCGGCCCAGCCGGTGAAATGTTCGAAATCCCGCACGCCGGTGGCACCGATATTGGGGTAGCGGCAGGAGGCCAGCCACTGGTCCAGCCGGCCGCCCCGCGGCCAGTGATACAGCCCCCGGTCGTTCCGCCGGTGATGCTGCACCCGGTTATGAAAAAGCGGAATGGGGGCGGTGTGGACAATGCCGTGGGCGGCCAGCCGCCCCAGGATGAGGGCGCCCCGGCCGAGGACGGCGGCCAGGTCGGCCGGGTCTGTCCCGGACGGGGACGGGACCGGCGCGTTGGGGTAGGAAAAATAGTCCGGCGAGGTGATAAAGGCGGTGCCGTAACCGGGTCCGGATCCGTCGGGAAGCCGGTTTACGGCAAAGACATACCCGTCGCCCACGGCGATCGGCCGGGGGATAGCGAACAGCTCCCGGCGCCGGCACCACTCCGGCCAGCACCGGCCCAGGCGGTTCATCCACCAGCCTTCCCGGTGCAGCAGGGGGGCCTTGTCAGCGTCGGCATCGGTCTTGACAACCAGCACACGGTTGTCCGCCGGCAGGGGGAAAACCAGGTTGCGGCCCAGCCGCTGACCGCGGGCACCGGCAGCGACCCCGGACCGCCGCCGCAGCTCGCGCCAGTTCAGTAAAGGAATGGATTCCACCGGGGACGGGGCCTCGGCGGCCGGAGCGGCCGGCGGCAGGGGAATGGTGCCCAGGGCCTCGGCCGCGGCCCGGAACGGCGGACCGGTGGTCTCATGCAGCAGCCGCACCAGGGCGTCCCGGCTTTTTTCGGCCAGGCCGGGATGCGGCCCGGTCAGGAAGATATCCCGCAGGGTGCCGGCGGCCTTGCGGTACAGGAAATAGGCCTGGCGGCGGCCGGCATGCTCCCGGCCGTTGATAACAGCGGCCAATGCCCGGATGACCGGTGCGGTCACCTGTCCCGGCGTTTTTTCGGCCATGAACTGCAGTTCGGCCACGGCCATGTACGCGGCGGGAAAGTCCCGCCGATCCTCGGTGAGAAACCGGACAGTGCCGTCCGGAAGAGCTCCGCTGCTCCGGCCGTCCAAGGTGGTATCCGTCAACACCGGGGCATACCCTCCGCAATCACCCGGCGGGTCAGCTTCTTTTTCCGATTTCCGGGAGGCGGCTGATCCTTTTCCAGCTCCCTGACCTCTTCCAGGGCGGCTTCAATCTCCGTTTTGCGGTCGGCTTCATCGGTCAGCACGAGGGCTTTGCCCAGGTGAAACCGGGCCGTTTCCAGCTCCCGGCGATTTTTATGATAAAGACCGAGATAGTAATGGGCTTCGGCGTCGTCGCCCTCCTTGCCGTAAATATTTCCCAGGGCGTACAGGGCACCGTTATTGTCCGGCTGTTTGGCCAGCAGCGATTCCAGGATGGCCTTGCTTTTCTGCGTCTGGCCGGTACCGTCGGCGGCCTTGGCCCGCATCAGCTCCTTTTGCGGATCATACCATTCTGCGGCGGGCATTTTTTCCAGGATATCCCGGGCGCGCGAATAGTCCCCCATGGCCAGGCGGGCGTCGGCCAGCGCCTTGTATACTTCCGGATGTTCGAGGTGATTGGCCAGGGCGGCCTGAAAATGCTCCACGGCTTCGGCCGGCCGTGATTTTCTGGTCAGGGCCAGGCCGTAGCCGTAATGAGCCATGGCGTCCTGGTCGTCCTTCTGCAAGTCGGCCTGAAACTGCTTGCCGGCCGGGTCCGCCTCCCCGTACAGGGCGGTCAGCTTGGTCCTGACCAGGGCAAAGGCGGTATTGTCCGGCTGGTGGTTTTGCCGGCAGGCTTCGAAATTCCGGGTGGCCAGCAGGGTGTCCAGGTAAGCTATCCGCTCGTCGGTTCCCGGATGGGTCGAGAGATAGGTGGGAATGTCATACACGCTGAACCAGTTCCGGGACTGGATCTTCTCCAGCACGGTCAGCAGGCCGCGGGCACTGTAACCGGCCTGGCACAGGTATTTTACGCCCAGCTGGTCGGCCTGGCGCTCATCCTGCCGGCTGTAGGCCAGGCTGGCCGCCTGCCCGGAGGCCGCCGTGCCCACGGCCAGGGCCGGGCTGCCCAGGAAAACGGCGGCGGCCATGCCGGCCAGGGTGGCCAGCGAGATGGTTTTGTTTTTTTCAATTTTTTCAGCGAGATGTCGGCAATAGACGTGGGCGATTTCATGGGTCAGAATGCCGGCCAACTCCTCTTCGCTGTCCATGGCACTGACCAGCCCGCTGTTGACAAAAACATGGCCGGCCGGCGCGGCAAAGGCATTATAGACCGGATTTTCAATCACGTAAAATTGGTAGTCAAACGGCTCCTCCGGGAAAAACGAGGCCAGCCGCTGACCGATCTCGTTGAAATAATGGACAATAAAGGGATCCTCCACAAAGTGGTAGGCCCGGCGGGCGTGCTGCAGAAACTTTTCGCCCATTTTGCGTTCTTCGCTGGTGGTCAGGCAGCGGCCGGGTCCGGCCGTCAGCAGGCAGACGCTCAGGATAACAGTCAGCAAAATGCGGCTGCGGGGACGTTTAAATAAATATTTCATGAATCCGCCTTTATTGTTTCAATACTGTTGATTATCATATAATCTTTTCAAAAAAAATCTTTTATGATATGACACCCGGCATGACCCGAACCATCTGCATAGCCAATCAAAAGGGCGGGGTGGGCAAAACCACCACGGCCATTAATCTGGCCGCCGCCCTGGCCTCGCTGTCCCGGTCGACGCTGCTGGTGGACTGCGATCCCCAGGCCAACGCCACCACCGGCATTGGCGTCAACAAGGTGGAGCTGGACAAGACCCTTTACCATGCCCTCATCGGGGAGGTGGACACCGACCAGGTCATCACCGGGACCATGGTGGAACACCTGAAAATCATCCCTTCGCGGGTGGAACTGACCGGCTTCGAGTTCGAAATGTTCGGTGCGCCCGGCCGGGAAAATCTCCTCAAGCAGTGCCTGGCCGGCCAGTACGGACGGTTTGATTATATCATCCTGGATTGCCCCCCTTCGCTGAGCCTGCTGACCATCAACGCCATGTCGGCGGCGGATTACCTGCTCATTCCCCTGCAGAGCGAATTCTACGCCCTGGAAGGCCTGGGCCAGCTTCTGCAGACGGTCAAGCGCATCAAGCAGCACTGGAACCCGGCCCTGAAAATCGCCGGAATTCTACTGACCATGTTTGACCAGCGCACCAATCTTTCCCACCAGGTCACCGAAGACGCGGAAAAATACTTCGCCGACCTGGTTTTCGAAACGAGAATACCGCGGAACGTCCGGCTGGGGGAGGCCCCCAGCTTTGGACTGCCCATTATCCATTACGCGCCGTCTTCCGCCGGGGCCCGCAGCTACCTGGCCCTGGCCGAAGAGATGACGACCCAGTTGGGAAACCCATGACCAGAAAAAATACCGTCGCCAAAGACAAGCCGCGCAAGAAAAAAGCCCTGGGCCGCGGGCTGGAGGCCCTGTTCCCGGATATCGAACCGGTCCAGGACAACGGTCGCGCCAGCGACTATTTTCTCTGCGACCTCGACCTGATCGCGCCCAACCGCTACCAGTCACGCACCCGTTTTTCCGAAGAGGAGTTGTCCGAACTGGCCGCCTCCATTCAGCAGGAGGGGGTTATCCAGCCCATGGTCGTCCGCCGGGTGGACAGCGGCTATGAACTGGTGGCCGGCGAGCGGCGCCTGCGCGCGGCCAAGATGGCGGGTCTTACCCAGGTCCCGGTGATTGTCCGGGAAATCAGCGACCGCCAGCACCTGATCTTTTCCATCGTGGAAAACGTGCAGCGGGAAAACCTCAACCCCCTGGAAGAGGCCGACGGCTATCACGCCCTGGTGGCCGACTTCGGCTTTTCCCAGGAACAGGTCGCGGCCAGCGTCGGCAAAAGCCGTTCGGCCATTGCCAATTTCCTGCGGCTGCGCAACCTGCCCGGAGACATCAAGGACAGTCTCCGGGAAGGGCTTATCAGCATGGGACACGCCCGGGCCCTGCTGGCGGCCAAGACCCCCCAGCAGCAGAAGGCGGTCTGGCAGGACATCCTGGCCAGGGGGCTGTCCGTGCGCCAGACCGAGGACATGCTCAGCAAGGCCGCCAAAGATGCCGGCCAAACCCGGACCAAGCCAGCCAAAACCCCATCCACCAGCGAACAGCGCTATTACAGCGACCTGGCCGACAACTTTTCCCGGCGCTTGGGCACCCAGGTGCAGATCAAGCGGCAGGGCAAAAAGGGCAAAATCGAGATCGCCTTTTATTCTGACGATGATCTGGACAGGGTGCTGACCCTGCTCGAGAAGATCTGATCTTCGGATTGAGCCATTCAAATTGGTGGTAACGTTCACAAGGATCGGCCCGGGCAACCTTCCGCAGGACCAATCTCAATTATAAAATTGCCTTCTCTGCCCGGTGTTTGTTTCCCGTATTGTTCCTATTTTTCTCCAGTGTTGTCCGGTTAGATTTTTGCATATAGCCGGGAGCCAAGTTGTTCTTTGAAAAAGTATTCATCCGGGGTACAGCCGGGTTCACGTAGTTCGTTCTGGATTTGTATTCGCAGCTCCCGGACGCGTTTAATACTGCCGCGCTCCTGGTGGGTTTCATGGCAATAAATGGCCAGAAACAGGCAGGCGATCAGTCCGGCGTAGCTTTGTACCATCAGCCCCTACCGGCATCCGGCGATCAGGTGGTACATCTTCAGGTGGCGTTGCCACCATGCGAAAAACTGTTCTATTTCCCAAGGGAGCTTATACGCTTCGGCGATTTTCTCGGCGGTCAGATCCCGGTGATCGGGAGCAGTCCAATAATCGACCCCTGCCACGCGATAAGCGACAAGACGAAGGGGCGTTTGTGGGCGAGTGTTGTTTTGATCGTTTTGGCTTTAATCCGGATAACAAAATGCTTCCCCTCCGCCTGGAGAGGATCAAACAGGGTATGATCCTGATACCCACGGTCACAAGCACCGCTTTGACCCGGATCACGGATTTGACTTACCAAAGGGCTTTTACTGCCATTTCCAGCGGTAAGATGGGGCTTGGAGGCAATGCCCTTGTCGATACAAAAACCCATATGAAGCCGGGCCTTTTTAAAATTTTTCCGGTAGTCGGCCCAAGCCATGGACAACACGGCGTCGATCAACGATCCATCAATGGCGGCGAGGCTTCCCAGCTGACGGTAGCGCTCCGGTAAAACAATTTGTCTTTTGAAAAAAACCAAAAATTATCAATAACCATATCAAGTTTATTGGTTAAACAACCATAGTCACAAAGATTCATGAAATATCCGGGCTGATCATATTGTCGAACAACCTTTCGGCCTCGTCCCTCCGGCACAGTTCCGTTCCCGGCGTCATGACGGCCGCGCTGCCGGCGGCCACGCCGAACAGGACCGATTCCCTGGGCGACCTGCCGCGGACAAGACTCAGGACGATACCGGCCACCATGCTGTCGCCGGCGCCCACCTTGCTGACAATCGGCACGGTCGGCGGCAGGATGCGTTCGGTGGTCTCCCCTGAAACCATCAAGGCGCCTGCCGCGCCCAGCGAGATGACCAGCAATTCGCACCGGCCGCTTCCGATCAGCTTTCGGGCTTCCACCTTGATCTGTGCTTCCTCTTTGATATCCTTTCCAACCAACTCCCTGAATTCACGGACATTGGGTTTGATCAGATACACGCCTTCCTCAAGCGCCCTTTTCATGGCATCCCCGGCAACGTCAATGATGACTTTTGCGCCCCTGTCCTTCCCGATGCGCGCCACCCGCGCATAAAAGTCAGGGGGCACGCCCGGCGGGAGGCTCCCGCTGGCCACCAGATACGCGGGTGCCGGGTCCACGGCCGACAAGGCTGTCAGGAATTGTTCCCACTCCTGTTTTTGAAACTCCGGCCCCGGCATTCCAAATCGATACTGCCGGCCGGTGGACTCCTCCAGCACAACCAGGCTCTCCCGGATCAATCCGCCGATGGGAAAGGACCGATGATGCAGGTCTTCCCTGTCCAGGAGGTTTTGAAGCATCTTTCCCGTCAGGCCGCCCGCGGGATAAAGGAGCAGGGATTCGCCCCCCAGTTTCTTAATGGCCCGGGAGACATTCACCCCGCCCCCTCCAGGTTCGAATTGCGGGGGCTGGCAGTACAGCTTTCGCTCGGCCGTGACATGCGCGATACTTGTACTCTTGTCGATCGCCGGATTCAAGGTCATGGTCACAATAATTTTCATGGATCGCCCCGTTCCTTCTTCAGAGAGGAGGCCATGTCGCTGATACGGCAGCCCCGGATATTTCCTCCCCTCAAGAAGCGTGGCCAAGCGTTGAAACAAAGGGAGCAAAGCTTCCCTTGAATTCACCGGTGAAGATCAGCCGGCTTGCCCCTCCCTTTTCTGAGGGAAAATTTTTCATGAAAACATCTTTACCAAAACTATCCACACGCGACAAGCTCTGAGTGTGCACAAAAATTTTAAATTTGTCGGCCAGGTTCGTCTCCTTTTTATTTTAGATATAATGGTTGATATTATTTCAACTTACCATTTCAATGTGTTATATAATGTTTTTGTTGTTATCCAAAAACAACGGTTCCTCTCCGGATTCGGTGGAGGAATTATTGTTCCGTAACGGCTCAGTGGTTGCGCTGATTCCCGTTTTTTTCGTGCCTCGCGCCTTTCGGGGCCGATGGCCACCGGCGTCGAAAGGAAGGCGTCAAGCCGCTGGCGTGATGAAATTCCGAGGCGCGCCGGGTAACGCCGATATTGGCCTGTTGCCGTAGCCCGCGTTGTTATGTCTCTGCATATCATTATTGACGGATATAACCTGATCCGCCAATCCGCCGAACTCAGCCGGCTGGACCGGCGCGACCTGCAGGAAGGCCGGGAAGCCCTGCTGGAGCAGCTGGCCGCCTATCGAGGCGTCAAGCACCACGAAATTACGGTGGTTTTCGATGGCACGGCGGCGCCCGCCTATTTTCAGCGGCATGATCGCTTCAGCGGTGTGGCGGTGGAATTTTCCGCGCCCGGCCAGACGGCCGATACCCTTATCAAGAAGCTGACCGCCCGGAAAAAAGAGCGCGCCCTGGTGGTCAGTTCGGACCGGGAGATCATCCGCTTTGCCGAGCAGGCCGGGGCGGCCGTGGTGGACTCGGTGGAATTCGAACGCCGCCTGACCCGGGCGGTGCTCCTGGCCGCCGGCGACCTTATCCCCGAACCCGACGAAGAGCCCGCCCCGCGGCTGGACACCAAAAAAAGGGGGCCCAGCCGCCGCCTGTCCAAAAAAGAGCGCCGCCACCGCAAAAAAATCGAAAAAATTTAGCTGCGGTTCTTCCTTGTCGGTTAATGCTTGAAAAAAAGACCCTTTTTTCTTATGCTCCTTTTTATGGGGCATGTATTCACATTCAAAGACGCGGTGGCGTATCAGCAATGGACCCGGGACAGGCGCAACGCCTGCGCCGTGGAACTGGAAACCGGGCTGATGTGCGAAATGCTGAAGCCGGTTCCGGGCGAGTCGGTCCTGGATATCGGCTGCGGCACGGGAGTGAGCATCCTCCGGCTGCTGGGCAAGGGACTGGACGTAACCGGCCTGGATCCTTCTCCTTATATGCTGGACGTGGCCTATAAAAATGTGCAGCAGCGGGCGGACCTCTACCGGGGGTTCGCCGAAAACCTGCCCTTTGACGACAACTCCTTTAATCACGCCGTTTTTTTTACCTCCCTGGAATTCGTGGACAACCCCCGGGCGGCGCTGG
This sequence comes from uncultured Desulfobacterales bacterium, assembly GCA_964439745.1. GTDB lineage: Bacteria > Desulfobacterota > Desulfobacteria > Desulfobacterales > Desulfosudaceae > CAYTQK01. The sequence goes on along the minus strand of CAYTQK010000033.1, from coordinate 5,176 downwards.
CAGAAGCCTGCCGGGTGGCCAAGGACAAAATTTTCGTGGGCGTCATGAACCGCTACGCCCTAAAAGGCATAGAACGGCGGCTGCGGGGCGTTTTTACCGACTGCATTTACACCAAAGCCCGATTTTTCAGTGTCTGGGAAATCAAAGCCATGATCCGGTCGCTGATGGGGGATATTCCGGTCGGCTGGCGCACGATTTACCATCTTCCCTTTGAGGGCCGGCTGACCCGTCGGATTGAGACCGCGGAACTGATGAAAAGCTTTCCTTTCGGCGCCTTTGCCGGGGTCTCGGCCCTGCTGGTGCCGCGCTTCCGCACCACCCCCCTGGCCCTCAAGCACGTGCCCCGCCAGAAAGCCGGCCTGGTGGCCGGGCTGCCGAGCGAAGTCTGCCGGGCGAAAACCGCCGACATTTTCGACAACGAGGCCTATCGTGGAAGCATGCCTGTATGAAGCGCTGAATGACGGCAATGTCCGCTGCCACCTCTGCAGCCATCGCTGCCTGATCAAGGAAAGCGGCTTCGGCCGGTGCAAGGTCCGGCAGAACAACGGCGGTGTGCTGGAATCGCTGGTCTACAGCAAGCTGGTGGCCATCAATCCCGACCCCATCGAAAAAAAACCGCTTTACCATTTCATGCCCGGCTCCCTGGCCTACTCCATTGCCACGGCCGGCTGCAATTTCCGCTGCGCCTTCTGCCAGAACGCTGAAATTTCCCAGATGCCGCGCCAGACCGGGCGGGTGGCTGGCAAGATCTTTTCGGCCGCCGACGTGGTCGATCACGCCCTGGAGAGCGGCTGCCAGAGCATCGCCCATACCTATACCGAACCGACCATCAACATGGAATTCGCCTATGACACGGGACTGCTGGCGCATGAAAAAGGGCTCAAAAATGTGTTCGTGTCCAACGGCTACATGACCCCGGAAGCCATCGACCTGATCGCCCCTTGCCTGGATGCCATCAACATCGATTTAAAGTCGTTCAGTGACGATTTTTACCGGGAAATCTGCCAGGCCCGGCTGGAACCGGTGCTGGAGAGCCTGCGGCGATTTGTCTCCCGGGGCATCCTGGTGGAAGTGACCACCCTGCTGATCCCCGGAAAAAACGATGAAGAGGCGGAAATCCGGGCCATGGCCGAATTCATCGCCGATGACCTGGGGCCGGAAACGCCCTGGCATATCAGCCGCTTCCACCCCGCCCATGAAATGAAATCTGTTGCCCCCACCCCGGTGGGCACGCTGACCCGGGCCCGCGATATCGGACTGGAAATGGGATTGCAATACGTCTATATCGGCAATGTCGGCGGCCATCCCGCCGAAAACACCTGTTGCCCCCAGTGCGGCAAGCTGATCGTGGAACGGGCCGGTCATTTCAATCTGCGGAAATACAACATCAAGGAAGGTCACTGCTTTTTCTGCGGCGCCCTGATCCCCGGTTATGATTTATGATCACAGACGGCACCCTTATTCGTCGGCATACATGGCCTCGATCTGGACCTTGAACCTCTCCCGCACGATATTTCTTTTGATCTTGAAGGTCGGGGTAATGAGACCGTTTTCCACCGTAAACTCCGGCACCAGGGCAAATTTCTTGATCTGCTGAAAAGAAGCCAAGTCCTTGTTTTTTTCCGCCACCTCCCGGTCGACCAGGTCGATGATGGCGGGATGGGTAATCAGGTCATCGACGCGGACAAAAGCGATGCCCTTTTGCCGGGCATATTCGCCCACGTTCTCCGGATCCAGGGTAATCAGGGCCGTCAGGTACTGACGCCGGTCACCGATGAGACAGACCTGGTTGATGTAACGGGAGGTGGCCACAAACCCCTCGATGGCGGACGGCGCGACATTGGTGCCGCCGGCCGTGATAATGATGTCTTTCTTCCGGCCGGTGATCCGCAGAAAACCCTCGGCGTCGATCTCCCCCAGATCCCCGGACCGTTGCCAACCGTCCGCATCGATGGTGGCCGCCGTCTCCTCCGGCATCTTGTAATATTCTTTCATGACGTTGCGTCCGCGGAACAGGACCTCGTCGTCCGCGTCGAGCTTCTGTTCAATGCCCGGCCCGGGCAAACCGACCCAGCCGAAGCGATAATTGTCCACCCGGTTGACGTTGGTAAAGGACGTATTCTCGCTCATGCCCAGGCCTTCGAGAATCAGCACGCCGGCGGCATGAAAAAATCTGGCGATGGAGGGATCCAGGGGGGCGGCGCCGCTGATGCACCAGCGGACCCGGCCCCCCAGGTCCGCCTGCAGTCTGTTGAAGACCAGCCGGGTGGCCAGGGCATACTGGAGGCGGAGGACCATGGGAACGGGACGGTTGGCCAGTTTGCAGTCGCTGACCGCTTCGCCGGCCCGGCAGGCCCAGTGAAAAATTTTCAAGGGCAGGCCGCCCCCCGTCTCGGCATCGCTGACCTCCCTGGCGTACACCTTTTCATAAATGCGGGGAACGCTGGCAAACCAGTGCGGACGGGCGCTGTCCAAATCATCCCTGAGGGTGTCGATGCCCCGGGCGATAACGGTGACCGATCCGGTCAACAGGGCCAGGTTGACACAGATCTGGGCAAAAACATGGGCCAGGGGAAGAAACAGAAAGGTCACGTCTTCCTCCCGTATGTCCAGGCACTCCCGGGCGGACTGGGAAGTGAAGGTCAGGTTATCGTGGGTCAGCACGGCGCCCCTGGGTTCGCCGGTGGTCCCGGAAGTATAGACTATGCCGGCCGGATCGTCCGGCGCGACCGCGGCAATCCGCTCGGCCATGGCCTCGTAAGAAATATCCGCGCCAAGTTTTAAAAACGAATCAAACGGCATCACCCAGTCATCCCGGTAGCTGCCGGTAAAGAGAATGACCTTGCGGACGGCCGGTATCTCCGGCCGGATTTCCAGCAGCTTGTCCAGCTGGGCCTGGTTCTCGACAAAAATGACGACCGCGTCGGAGTGGTTGATGATATACTGACAGTCTTTGGCCAGGTTGGATTGATAAATCCCCACGGTGACGGCCCCGCAGGTGGTGATGCCCAGGTCCGAGAGAATCCAGCGGTAGCAGGTATAGCTGAGGATGTTAACCTTGTCGCCCCTGGCCACTCCCAGGGCCATCAACGCCCTGGCGACCTGGTGGACTTCCCGGTGAAACTCTCGCCAGGAAACCGACTGCAGGCTTTCCCCGTCTTCGGCGAACCAGCGGTAAGCAGTCTGCTCCGGCTTGGCAGTGACGGTGTTTTCGAGCATCCCATGTATGTTCGGAAAATCAATAATCGCCATAACCCCTCTCCTGGTATGGTCTGCTTTAATTTCCATTGTACCTTGAACCGGCTGGAATGGCAATCATATTCACGACTCCAGGCGGCCCTGGCAAGGCCTGCCGGTTGAATCACCGGTTCGAAAAAGGGAATCCGCCGCCCGGTTGGCCGCAGTTCCTTTTCATGCGGGACCTCCGGCAGCCCTTAAAAAACCATTGAATTTTGACGTAATTTTGTTATAATAAAAAAATAGCCTCCAGACAGGATAATATGGACACCTTTGGCGATTATATCTTATCGGAAGAGATTGAAGAGACCCGCACCTCGCTGGTTTATCGTGCCCGGAAGATGGGCGACGATTCCGACCGCCGTTTTATTCTCAAGCTGCTGAACATCGACAACCCCTCTCCCTCCGAAATTGCCCGCTTCAACAAGGAATATGACCTGATCAGACGCATCGACCATGATGCCATCATTAAAGTTTACGAGGTGGTGGAAACAGACGGGCGGGTGGGCCTGGTCCTGGAAGATTTTGCCGGCACCTCCCTGGAAAAAATCACGGCCCGGGAGCTGCTGCCGCTGGATACTTTTCTGCTGGTGGGCATTGAAATCGCCGGGGCCCTGGAAAAGCTGCATGAAAACGGCATTATTCACAAGGACATCAAGCCGCACAACCTTCTGTACAATCCCGCTACCAGCCAGGTCAAGCTCTCCGACTTCGGCATTTCCGCGGAATTGACCCATGCCCAGGACGTGCTTACCGAGGATGCCCTCATCGACGGCACCCTGGCCTACATGGCTCCGGAGCAGACCGGGCGGATGAACCGCTCGATCAGTTACCATTCCGACCTTTACTCCCTGGGCGTCACCTTTTATGAAATGCTGACCGGGCGGCTGCCCTTTGACGACCTGACCGACCCGGTGGCCTATTTTCATGCCCACATCGCCAAGCGACCGGTTCCGCCCGTGGAATTGAATTCCGCGCTGCCATCCATATTGTCCGACATCGTCATGAAGCTGATGGCCAAGGAATTCGAGGATCGGTACCAGAGTGCCGCCGGTTTGCGGCATGACCTGCAGATATGCCTGGACCGGCTCCGGGAAAAAGGCGTCATCGAACCGTTTCTCCTGGCCGCGAAGGACATCAACATCCATTTTACCCTGCCCCGCCGGCTTATCGGCCGGGACCAGGAAACCGCGCAATTACTGAACGCGTTCCGGCGGGTGGAAAGCGGGAACCTTGTTTTTTTTGTGATTGCCGGAGATGCCGGTGCCGGCAAGACCTTTTTCCTGGCGGAAAACCGCAAGGCCGTCGAAGCCCGGAACGGTTTTGCCTGTGCCGGCGCTTTCGAGGTCCCCGACCAGGCCATCCCGTATAGCGGCTTTATCACCGCCTTTCAGGATATGCTGAATCAACTCCTGACCGAGTCGGCCGAACGGATCGCCGCCTGGCGCGAGAATCTGCTGGCATCCCTGGGGCCCGGCGGCCGGCTGCTGACGGATATAATTCCCGAGCTGGCCCTGATTATCGGGGAACAGCCGGAAGTACCCGATCTGGATTCGGAAGAGGCCCGCAACCGCTTCAACTTTGCCTTTAAAAATTTTATCCGGGTGTTTGCCAGGAAAAGCCACCCCCTGACCCTGATCCTGGATGATCTTCACCTGGCCGATCCGGCCAGCCTGGATCTATTGTCCTTTCTGGCGGCGGATCCGGACCTGCAGTATTTTTTTATCGTCGGTTCCTACCGGTCCGACGCGCCTGACATCCGCGCCCTCCACCAGGCACTCGAAAAAATCCGGGAGCGGGCCAGTGATGTGGAAGAGCTGACGCTGGCTCCCTTTGATCCGGTCCGGGTGAATGCTTTTGTCGCTCATGTTCTGCAAAGCGAGCCGGGGAAGACCGAATCGCTGTCAGCCATCATCCACCGGAAGACCAACGGCATGCC
>CAYTQK010000032.1:0-17732 GCA_964439745.1 uncultured Desulfobacterales bacterium | reverse complement strand
CTGCAGAAGCAGGGATACGCGGTCGCCCCTTTCAAGGTGGGGCCGGACTTTATCGACCCCGGTCATCACACCCGGATTACCGGAACACCCAGCCGCAACCTGGACGGTTGGATGCTCTCCCGGGAATACAACCGGGATCTTCTGCGCCGCCACGCCGCCGGGGCAGACCTGGCCGTGGTCGAAGGGGTCATGGGGCTGTATGACGGTTATGACGGCGTCAGCGAGGCCGGCTCCACCGCTCAGATGGCCAAGTGGCTGGGGCTCCCGGTGATCCTGGTGGTCAACGCCCGCAGCATGGCCCGCAGCACCGCCGCCCTGGTCAAGGGATTCGTGGAGTTTGATCCGGCGGTCCGGTTTGCCGGGGTGGTTTTCAACAACCTGGGCAGTGCCGGCCACTTGCGGTACCTCCAGGAAGCGGTGGGCCACTACCTGTCCGTGCCGATGCTGGGCGGTCTTTTCCGGGATGACAGCCTGTCCATCCCGGAACGCCACCTGGGCCTGGTCACCGGCGACGAGTTCCGCCTCAGCCGAAAAGCCATTGACCGGCTGGCCGATATCATCGGCCGGGGTCTGGATACCGACCGGTTGACCGCCGGCCTGCGGCCCGGCCGCGGAACCGGAGAAGAGCAGGAGAAGTTTGCGGCGTCTGCCGCCGACGGCCCCCGCATCGGGGTGGCCCGGGACGCGGCCTTTTCCTTTTATTATCCTGACAACCTGGATCTGCTGGCAGCCCACGGGGCTGAGCTGGTTTTCTTTTCTCCCCTCAGCGACACCCGCCTGCCGGACAACCTGTCCGGCCTTTATTTCGGCGGCGGGTATCCGGAATTGTTCGCCGGTAAACTGTCCGCCAACCAGTCCCTGCGCGACCAGGTGCGGCAGGCCAGCGCGGACGGACTGCCCATTTACGGTGAATGCGGCGGCTTCATGTACCTGTGCCGGGAATTTATCGGCCGAAAGGGACGGCCGCTGCCCATGTGCGGCTGTTTTCCCCTGGCTACCCGCCTGCTGGACCGACTCAAGGCCCTGGGCTACCGGGAGGTGACCCTGCGGGCAGACGCCCTCCTCGGAACCGCCGGCATGACCGCCCGCGGCCATGAGTTTCACTACTCCGAAATCGCCGCTGCCGAACAAGAGATACCGGCCCAAATCCGCCGGGCGTACGCGGTTTCCGGGAGACGGGGAGAGACCTCCTCGCTCGAGGGCTTCTGCGTCAACAACACCCTGGCCAGCTACGTGCACCTGCATTTCGGCAGCAACCCGGAATTCTGCCGCCATTTTGTGGCAGCCTGCCGGCAGCACCAGAAAAAGAATGGTTCCGGATAACCCGGCGCGCAAAGCGGGCTCACTGCTGATGAGGATATGGCGGCCCGGTCAATTGTCCAGGACCTGCCGCATACTGGCGGTCAGGGCCTCGGCCCGAAAGGGCTTCTGCAGATATCCGGTCCGTGGCCGCCGGCAGAAATATGGTGAAACAGCTGCCCCCGCCGGGACGGCTGTCCACCTGCACATCCCCGCCATGCTGCTTGACAATGCCATAGACCGAAGCCAGCCCCAGGCCGGTTCCCTGGTTGACGTCCTTGGTGGTGAAAAAGGGTTCAAAGAGGTGCTCCAGGACCTCTTCGTCCATGCCGCAGCCCGTGTCGCTGATTACCATCCGGACATAGCGGCCGGCGGGCAGCTCCAATTGCCGGTTTTCCGCGTCGATTGTCACTTCCGCCGGAGCGGTGACGATGGCCAGATCGCCGCCGTCGGGCATGGCGTCTTGGGCGTTGATGGCCAGGTTCATGACCACCTGCTCCAGCTGGCCGACATCGCCCTTGACCAGGGGCAGGGTTTCGGCCAGGTTCATGTGAATGGCGACATCCTCCCGGATGGTCCGGCGCAGCAGATTTTTAAAGCCGGTCAGCAGGCTGTTCAGGTTGACCTCGCTGAATTCCAGGGTCTGTTTGCGGCTGAACGCCAGCAGCTGGCGGACCAGGTCGCGGGCCCGCTCCCCGGCCAGCATGATATCCTCGATGGCCTGGCGGCGAAAGTCGTCCGGCGCCAGGTCGCTCAACAGAATCTCGCCGTAACCGAGGATGGGGGTCAGCAGGTTGTTCAAATCATGGGCCGCCCCGCCGGCCAGGCGGCCGATGGATTCCAGCCGCTGGGCATGCTGGACCTGCTCCTCCAGCCGGGCTCTTTCCGCCTCGGCCCGCTTGCGAGCGGTGATATCGGTGGCGACACCGCACAGGGCGATGGCCTTTCCGGCCTCGTTGCGGACCAGGTGGGTGCGGCAGTCCAGGATGCAGGGATGACCATTGCTGTCATAATTGACAATTTCTCCCTGCCAGGTACCGTCCCGCCGGGTCCTGGCTATAATCTCGGCCTGGGTGGCCCCGGCTTCCGGATCTTCGCCATAGGCAGAAACGTGCCGGCCGAGGAGCTCCTCCCGGGTCCTGCCCAGCATAGCGCACTCGGCATCGTTGACATAGGTGATGTTCCCCTCCAGGTCGGTCACCGTAACCCGGTCCTGGATCTGGTTGAGGGTCAAGGACTGCAGATGCAGGGCTTCCTCGGTGGCTTTTCTCCGGGTAACGTCCCGGACATTTTCCAGCACGTAGGCGACCCGGCCGTCATCACCGAAGATGGGGATGGCGCTGATTTTCTTAAAACTGCCGTCTATGGGATTCTGGTCCTCATACCAGCGGATCCGGCCGTCGACAAATGTTTGCTGCGGCGGACAGTTGTTACAGGGTTTGTCCCGGTTTTTGAAAACCTGGTAACAGCGGGGATGGTCCTGCCGCTGTCTCTCCAGCACCCATTCATGGTCTTTCCAGTTGCACAGGACAATGCGGTAATCCCGGTCGATCAGCACCAGCAGGCTGTCCACCGCGGCCAGGGTGCTGGTCAGCAGGGCCTCGTATTCGTCGCGCTTGGCTTCCACCTGCTTGCGGTCGGTAATATCCTGTATCGTTCCGTACAGCCCGACCACCTGCCCGTCTTCCCGCTTCTTTGGAAACCCGCGCGCCAGGCACCAGCGCGGCTCCCCATCCGGGCGGAAAATACGGATTTCCATTTCATAGGGAACGCTTTCTTCCACGGCCCGGACACTGGCCCGGCGCAGCCGGGCCATGTCATCGGGATGGGTGCGGACGCCATGCTCGGACCACCGGCGGGGCTTTTCAGCAGGATCCAGCTGAAAAATGACGTACAACCCTTCCGACCAGGTAACCTCGTCGCTGGCAATGTCCCACTCCCAGCTGCCGACCTCGGCGACCTGTTCCGAACGGACCAGCATGGCCTGGCTTTGACGCAGGGTCTCCAGTTCCTGCCGGAGATCCTGGTGAGAATTTTCCAGTTCAAGGACGCGCTGTTTCAGCGCTTCATAGCCCGGCTGTTTGGTTTCCATAATATTTTCCTGAATATTACAGAATGAATATGGCTGCCAAAAAACATCCCTGCCGGTAGCCTGCTCTCCCCCGTGAGTTGTAATATGTATAACAGAAAATTCTACGAACGCATATATATTTTTGCCGTAAGTCCGCCAAAGCTGCACTGCTCCGAAAAAAATGCAGGCCGGCCGCCGCCGAGCCGGGAAGCCGCAGCACCATCCCCTCTGGCATCAGTTCTGGACATACCGGCTTTATTCATATATAACCGCCCACCAGAGACAAGATATGCCGGGCCTTGATTCGACCGGGCCGCTCATTACCTGACTGCCATGACAGAGGATATTTCATGCCTGTGAATACCAAGAATTTGATTCGCAACTATGCCGGTTTTGTCAACTTTCGCTCCATGATCCGCCTGCTGTTGGGCCTGCCCACCCGGAAGAATCGGCCCTTTTTGCTTTTCGAGGACGCCGCCTGGACCTACAGCCAGGTGCTGGCCCAGTCCCGCCGCTACGCCGCCTTTTTCCTGGCCCGGCGGCGACAGCTCATCGACCGCGGCCTGCTGGAACCGGACCAGCGCCTGAAGATCGGCATCTACCAGGACAACACCCCGGAATACCTCTTTGCCGCCTTCGGGGCCGGCCTGAGCAATTCTATTTTGTTCGCCGTCAACACCGGCTTTCGCGGCCGGGTGCTGACCGACGTCATCAACCAGGCCGGGGTGCGGCTGCTGCTGACCAACCCCGGCTCTCTTGACCGCCTGGCCGGGATCCTGGACGACATACCCACCGTGGGCGAAAATGATCTGCTCCTTTTGGAATCACCGGCCGGCGAGGACGACACGGCCGGCCGCGCCGGATATGAGACCATCGAGGCGGCCATGAGCCGTTTTTCCGAGCCGGAACCGGCCGCCGCCGCCAAGGCAAGGCCGGCCATGGACAATACCAGCCCGGTCCTGGTTATCTATACCTCCGGCACCACCGGCCTGCCCAAGGGCGTGCCCTGCACCCACCTGAAAATGATCGGGGCCGGCACGGTGGTGCAGTCGGCCGTACACCTGAAAAAAGATGACCGGGGCTATGTCAGCATGCCCCTGTTTCACTCCAACGCCTGGTACGTGGGCATGCTGCCCATCATGATCGCCGGCGCCAGCGTGGTCCTCAAGCGGAAGTTCAGCGCCAGCGCCTTTGAAGACGACCTGCTGTCTTACGGGATCACCTACCTGAACTACGTGGGCCAGCCCCTGCACTACATCATCACCGCCCTGGAAAAAAAATACGGCAGCCCCGAGGCCGTGGTCCAGGCCCTGGCCGGCCACCCCGACAACCGTTTCCGGGTGGCCTACGGCAATGGCGCGCCCGCCGTCGACCGCCGCAAGATCAAGCGCTACCTGGGCATGGAACATGTCTATGAAATCTACGGCTCCACCGAGGCGGTCATCACCACCGCCAACAAGCCGGGCGATCCCGAGGACTCGGTCGGCCGGGCGCCAAAGTCGGTGGTCATCCTGGACGAGGAGGGCCGGCCCTGCGAGCCCGGGCAGGTCGATGACCACGGCCGGCTGCTCAATTACGACCGCGCCGTGGGCGAAATCTGCAAGCCCGTGGACCGGGCCAACAGCCTGCGCTTTGACGGCTATTTTGACAATGAAAAGGACACCGGCCGCAAGTTCCGCGACGGCTGTTTCCACTCCGGCGACCTGGGCCACATCCGCATCGTCAACGGCAAGCGCTACCTCTTTTTCAACGGCCGCACCGACGACTGGATTCGCAAGGACGGGGAGAACTTTTCCGCGGAGACCGTCCAGGCCTATGCCCAGGCCATGCCGGGTGTGCGCCTGGCCGTGGCCTACGGCGTGCCCTGCGCCGTATCCGACGAGCTGGTCATGGTGACCGTGCAGATGGAGGAGAGCGCCGAGTTCGATCCCGGGCAGGCCTTTGACTGGCTGATGGACCAGCAGGAGCACCACGGCATGGATCCCAAGTGGATGCCGGACTATATCCGGGTCATCGACGCCTTTACCCTGACCAACACCCAGAAGATCCTGGTCCGCCCCTTCAAGCGCCAGCACTTCAACATCGAGAGCCATCCGGACATGACCGTCTATTACCGGCAGCGGGGGGACACCACCTATCACCGCCTCACTCCCGAGGCCTTTCAGGAAATCAAGCAGCAGTTCGCCGCCACCGGCCGCCAGGATCTGCTGGAGACGGTCTGAGGCGGGCGGAAGCGCCAGCCCACCATCGGCCGGGGAGGAAGCCGCCGGCGTCAGCCGAGTCTTGCTTTCACCTTTTCCAGCACCCGGACATCTTCCTGGTGCCGGGGGGCATCAAGGCGCTTTTTGGCCGCGATCAGGCTGTCCAGATCAATCCAATTGGCCTCCACCTGCCCATATGCGCCGACCACCCGCCGGTCCCACACCACGTCAAAATCCAATCCAGTGACCGTCAGCAGAATATCAATCCGGTCCGGCGCCACGCCGAGCTGCAGGATCTCATCCTCCTGGGCGGGCTGAGAAAAAAAATAGGGAGAGCCGAATTCTGCCAGGGCCGCATTGACTTTTTCCACATTTTCCGGCCGGGCATCCACCCAGATATCCATATCCTTGGTATACCGGGGTTTGGCGTGAAAAATAAAGGCCATCCCCCCGACAACCAGGTACCGGGCCCGGTGCTTTGCCAGCAGAAAAAGGATATCTTCGAAATCCTGGATGGTCTCCATGATTACTCTTTCAAACGTTCCGGATTCACCTTTTCGATATCTCTGCGGATGGCCACCAGCGCGGACAGGCGCTCCTGCGGGGTTCGATCCAGCCAGAACGACAGATCCCACTCCTCCGCCTCGACGAATCCCCGGGACAGGTGGCCGCTCATTTTTTTTCGCCGGAGGGCCGCGCGCTCGGCCAGGGTCTTGGTCATATTTCCTCCTGGTGGAATGAATTTATCCGAATTTTATCATTTTTTCCGGTTCGAATACACAAAAAAAGACTTCCGGCCGCGGCTTGACAGAACCTTCTGTACGGGATAAGCATATTGCCAGGAGCGCGGCGCTTTTTTGTGTCCATAACCGACCGGAATCAACCAACTACCAACGGGGGGGGAAATGGCCATCATCGCGGTGTACAACAACAAGGGCGGCGTGGGCAAATCCACATTGTCCGTTTTCCTGGCGGATTTTTTCGCCTCCACCCGGATCGCCAAAAAAGACGCCCGGGTGGCGGTGGTGGATCTGGACGGCCAATCCAGTTCCGCCACCTCCCTGCTGGGGCTTCATCAGGTGGCCGAAGCCAAAGCCGGCAAGCAGACCATCGCGCACATGTTCAAAAACATCCGCGCCAGAAAAAGGGAAACCATTGCCCCCTACCTGTTGAAACGGGAAAAGGGGCATACCGTCACCCGGCGCCTTCCCCTGGGCGAACTCTGGGTTATGGTCCAGGAGCGGGACAATGCCATCGACCTGGAGACAGATTGCAGCCAGCGGGACTGCCTGCGGCTGGTTAAACTGATGACCAGCGCCCTGCGCAAAAAATTCGATATCGTCTTTATTGACACCCCGGCCAATATTGACAAGCGCAACAAAATCACCCTGGCCGCCCTGCGGACGGCAGATTATATCCTCATCCCCGCGGAATCCAGCCGCATGGCCGTCAATGCCATGACCGACACCTTCAACATGATCCAGTACGCCCGGGGAATTTCCGATTCCGGGGATCCCCGGCCGGTACTGGCCGGGATCCTTTTGAACAAAACCGACCGGCGGACCCGGCAATACCAGCTGCACAACCAGGAGCTGAAAAACCTGGCCGCCCAGCACGACACCACCCTTTTCCGGAATTACTTTCCTACCGCCCAGACCCTGTCCAGCGCGGTGGATGACAGCATCTACTTTCCCACCCTGCGCGAAAAATACGCCACCTATTATGATCATGTCCGCAAGGCAGCCGTGGAACTGGCCCAGCGCTGTGGATATACGGTCCGGAAAAAAGCCTGAGGCCCGCCCCCCCTTTATCCAGGTATGCTCCGCCGGAACCCGGCCACCGTGGCAAGAGGCAGGTCCACTGCTGACGCTGATTCACCCGGTGACACGGATAAACCGCCGCAGGTTGCCCGTGTCACCGCCCATCCGCATACATCGCCGGCTGCCTGCCGCAAAGACCGGATGCGCCTGGCTGGAACCTTGATCCGGCACCTCCCCGGCATCGGTTTCGTACCCATGTTCAGGATCGCCACGCTCCCTGCGGTCGCTCGCGATGACGTGGTCATGGCCAGGCTTTCACCAGTATGTCTTGCCGGCCGCCTGTCCCGGCAGCCCGTCATTGATAGGACCGCAGCGGAACGCTTGCCCCGCCGGAGGCGGGGCGGCAATCCTGAACAATCGCCCGGGCCCTCTGCCGGGGCACGGTTGTATTGACAAATCCGGCCAATTATGCGATCATAAAGATAATTCAGATTTCATCTACCAGACCGCACTGGCCGGTGAGAACTGGTATATTTCCACCCGGGATCTGCTTCCGATACCAACCGTTTTGCCGAAGGAGCTGCCATGCGACAGGTAAAAGGTACCCTCTTTATCAACATCGCCAAGAACATCAAGGCCGACAAAACCGGCGTTTTTGATAAATTTCTGACCGACGAAGACCGCCAGATCCTGTCCAAGCTGATTCTTCAGTCGGCCTGGTATCCCTATGAAACCTACCGCAACTGCCTGACGGCCATCGCCGCCGTGCTGGCCAAAAACGATCCCGATATCCTCAAGGACTGGGGACGGGAGCAGGGCCAGGCCACCATGGAGACGATCTACAAGCTGGCCCTGAAAAAGGACGACGCCCAGGAGGCCATGAACTCCTATGACCGGGTCGTCAAAGCCCAGTTCAATTTCGGATCCATTACCGGCACCATGGTGGGCGACCAGGAGATGCACATAACCATGGAGGGGTTTGACAAGGATTTCGAAGCCTGGTACCACATCGCCTCGGGCTGGATGGAAAAATACCTGGAGCTGGTGCTGAAAAAGCCGGTCAAATCCCGGATCATCAAAAAAAGCTGGGAAGGCGCCCCGGCCACGGTCTTCCAGCTGACCTGGTGAAGATGAAGCAGCCTCCCCGGCAGCCAGTCATTGCCAGGAGCGCAGCGGAACGCTTGCCCCGCCGGAGGCGGGGTGGCAATCTTGTCCATAAGTGTAACGACGCCTGCCTACTTCACCAGCATGGTGGGGCACTGACTCAATATGCTCACCTTGTGGCTGATGGTCCCCCAGCCCCGGGCCGGGTCGTCCGGGTCCACCTTGTGCGAACTCATCACGATCAGGTCAATCTTGTGCTCGCCGGCAAACTGCAGAATCTGGGCGGCCCGGTTGCCGTAGATGATCTTCTGCCGGATGGTCAATTCACTGTCTGCCAGGGGCTCCTTGAGCTTGTTCATGGCCTCGGAGGCCCGCTTTTCCAGCCGGGTATAAAAATCCTTGACCTCCACGAAATCCTCGCTGTCAATGGTCTCGATGACATGCAGCAGGGTAATCACAGCCGTCTCTGTCCCGGCCAGGGAGGCGGCAATCTCCACAGCCCGCTGGTTACCCTCGGTAAAATCTACGGGAACGAGAATGTTGGTAAACATGGTCGCTACCCTTTCGCGGTCCGCACCTATTCCTGTTGCAGCGCCACGGCCAGGTCGACCAGGTCGGCGACCTGGTCTTCCGGCACCGGCCCGCGTACAATCGCCCGGCAGACCCGGTTTTTGTCCAGCAGGATGATATTGCCGGTATCCTTTTCCAGGCCCCAGGCATTCCGCAGGGCGGCCTCGGTGTCAAACAGGATGGTGGTCTTGTATTTTTTCGCCTTTTTGCCGGCGATCGACCGGATCAGAAAGTTCGGCTTCCAGCTGGCCGCGCAGTCGGCAATGCCGATCCCCTTGTAACTCTCGGTCTTGAGCCGGCCCTCCTCCTTGGCCGCTTTCATGGCATCGGTATAATGATCGTTCACGTCGGCTTCGTCCGGATCGACATAGTTGATCAAGAGCACCTTGCCGGCCCAGTTTTCCATGGTGTACATGTTGCCGTCCGCGTCCGGAAACGACCATTCCGAGGCCGCCTGCCCGGGCATCAATTCTCCTGCCCCGGCCGCTCCGGTCGCCACAACCATTACCGCCAGCAACGTCAGAATCATACGTTTCATGCCCTGTTTCTCCTTTCCCTGTTTGGCCATGCCGCCCTGATAAGACCGCACTTTTTCCAGTACTGCCCGGATTATATCACGCCGGCGCGCGGAGCCAACAAATAAATAACGATACCAAAGGCCGATTTTTCCGGGCCATGCCGCCGCCCAGATCTTGATCTCAAAATCCACCTCCTCCTTGACCACCGCGCCGGAAGCGATATAATTGCCCGCTGGCGACACCGCCATGGCCCCCACCTCGGAATAGACCGCGTGGGCTTCCAGCGACAGCACCGTCTCGGCCGGGTCCCAGGTCCGGATAAAGCCGTCTATCGGGCTAATCAGCCGCGCGGCTTTTTGCGTCGGCTGATTAGCCCGGTTATTTCACGAGTCGATTTGGGCGCAGCTGCAAGTCCCGCCCCCGGCGGGACCGAAGGGTGAATTTTTTCGACATCTAAATGGTTAAAATTCCATAAACGGCCAATGACAATTTGTATTTTTAAAAAAAGTCAGAAATTATCAATAACCATTTGAAATTTATTAGCTAAAAAACTGTGTTCGAAAAAATTCATGAAATATCCGGGTTAGCCTTGTTCGGAGTACTTAAGGGCTTCTAAGGCCTCAGCATCTGCCAAATCCCTGGTTCTCCCGGTTGCCCTTTTATTGCGGATCAGATCTTCGATCAACGGAATATGTACTTCTATTCCCTCAATGTTCACAGACAAAGACCGTCCATACGTATCCTCAAAATGAAGCCCGGATGCGGCAGTTATGATGTCGATACGCCTTGGAGCAACACCGATCTGAAAGACAGTCCCATCCTTTTGAAGGTCTTCCTTGGTAAAATTGTGCAGAGGGGCGCCGAAACGGCGCAATGCCCTCAGAACGGCATCAGCGTTTTTGGACGAAGGCATAACCCAAATGTCGATATCCATGGTGGCCCGGGGATAACCGTGAGCAGCCATAGCGTAAGCACCGACGAGAAGAAATCTAACCTTCTCGTCGGACAATGCTTGTAACATGTCTTTGTAGTCTTCGTTCAACATCGTGTTTTTTGCTCAAAGATGCGATTTCTCTAGTCAACGGCCAGAGAAGAGCAATTCGGTCTGATGGAGTGCCAGGAACGAAATCCTCCCGCCGCTGGTCCGACATGCGATATATGGCTGTGTACTTTCTATTCATTTTTTTAAAATACCACTTTTACTCTGCTATATCAATATTATAGTTACTCCGAACAGGTATGTGACGTTTTTATTACCCATAAAAAAACCCGCCGGGTTGCGAGCCGGCGGGGGCCAAGGCATAATAAGCCTCGGGGATGATTAAATAAAACTTTACTGCGCAACTGACTGGCTGTCAAGCTTTTTTGTCTCTGCCGTAAGAAGCTTCATCAAATTCAACGTTATATAACCACAAAACTTGGTAGTGTAAAATATTTTGTGTGAAATTATAAAAAGGTAGAAAAAAAGGCGCTTTCCCTTTAAAAAATAGTGGTCGACCAAAACACACCATTATAGAGGAGAAGCGCCCATGGAACTTAAAATCAGTGTATCGGAAGCGGCAAACTTTTTCAAAGAAATTCAGCAGGCACCTGACAAAATTTTTGAGATGATTCGAGCAGACGTAAAAACGGCAGTAAGCCAGTATTTGTCGGAGATGATGGAGCTTGAACTCTCCCATTTCCTTGGCAGGGAGCGCTATGAAAGAAAAGCCGGCCGGACAAACCATCGTAATGGATCCTATCCTCGAAAGTTCTCAATAAAAGATATCGGTGAAGTATCAGTCCAGATCCCCCGTGATCGGAGGGGAGAATATAAAAGCCATGTCCTGCCTCGTTGTAAAAGATACGAGGATGCCCTTCGCCAGGACCTTTGCATGATGTTTTTAACCGGGATCAGCCCCTCCGAATTCTTATACATCATGGCCTTTCCGTCCCTTCGTTCAAGATGCTCAAGTACTGCTGGTAAACAAAAACCCGGTTGCGCTGCTGTCCGGTAATTTCACGCACAATATCGAGTGCTTCGAGGTGCTGCATGCCTTTGGCGGCGGCGGGGAAAGAAAGCCCGGTTAATTTACAAATCCGGCTCAGGCTAGCCAGGGGATGTTCGCAAAGAACGCGAAAAACGCGCATGGTTGTAGAAGCAGATCGTCCCAGGGTTTGAATTTTCTGCTCATCCTGCTGAAAGAGGGATAACAACCGTTTGGCCGTCTCCACAGCGTTTGACGCGATTTGCTCGACACCTTCCAGGAAAAAATCAAGCCATGCCTCCCATTCGCCCTCGGTGCGGACCAGATCCAGCAGGCGGTAATATTCCGGTCGATGCTGCTTGAAATAGAGGCTGAGATAGAGAAGCGGCTGGGATAGCAGCCTGTCATGGTGTAGGATAAACGCAATGAGAAGGCGTCCGATACGACCATTTCCATCTAGAAAAGGGTGGATCGTCTCAAACTGGACATGCGCCAAGGCCGCTTTGATGAGCGTTGGATAAGCGTTGCCGGCTTCGTGAAGGAAACCCTCAAGCTGTGTCATACAGGCTTGAACATGTCCGGGCGGGGGCGGAACAAAGTGGGCATTGCCCGGGCGCGTGCCTCCGATCCAGTTTTGGGATCGCCGAAATTCGCCCGGAGACTTGTTGCCTCCTCTGCCCTGTGAGAGCAATATTTCATGCATTTCCCGAATCAGGCGGTTGGAAAGGGGAAAATCTTCCTGCAATCGTTTGAGCCCGTGATTGAGCGCCGCGACATAATTGGAAACTTCCCGCACATCGTCAATAGGGACCCCCGGCGCCTCCTCCATTTCAAAAAGTAACAACTGCGCCAGCGATGATTGCGTGCCTTCGATTTGTGAAGAAAGAACGGCTTCCCGGCGGACATAGGCGTAAAGGAACATGTTCGGATCGGGCAAAAGCAAGGTCACGCTGTCCAGCCGACCCAATGCCACCGTAGCGCGTTCCAGCAACCGTTGACGCCGGTCACTCAAGGTCAATACCGGGTCAGGTGGAAGCGAATTTGGAATAAACGCGCGTATGGTCTCCCCCGCAACGCTGGTTGTCTCGTATTGTCCGGTAGAACCGCGTTTCATAAATCGGTTTCTCCCTGTTTATCGTTTGTTAAATAACTTCGGATGCTATTAAACGAAAATGGCCTTTTGTTTAATAAAACATCCTTCTATAGCCCAAGACCGTCCGTGATCTTAGTCATAACGTTTCTTCGTATTCCAGCAATTCCAGGTTTTTACGAATCACCACGTCCAGCTTCGCAGACTCCCGCATCTGCTCGTAGAGCCTGGCCGTGAGTTCGGTCATCTTTTCCTCAAAAGGCACGCCGTCGTCTTCCACTGCGGCCGCGCCCACGTATCGGCCGGGGGTGAGGACATAGCCGTGTTCACGGATCTCGTCGATGGCGACGGATTTGCAGAAACCCGGCACATCTTCGCATTGGCCGGCCTTTTTTTGCCGCGCCAGGCATGGTAGGTAGCGGCGATCCGGTCGATATCTTCGGCGGACAACTCCCGGTGTACCCGGTCGATGAGGGTGCCCATGGAGCGGGCGTCGATGAACAGGGTCTGGTCCTGGCGATGGCGGAATCTGCCGTTTTTCTTGGTGCGGGTCACAAACCAGAGGCTGACCGGAATCTGGGTAGTGTAAAAAAGCTGGCCGGGCAGGGCGATCATGCAATCCACCAGGTCGGCTTCGATGATGTTTTTACGGATTTGGCCTTCGCTGGCGGTGTTGGTGGACATGGAGCCGTTGGCCATGACAAAGCCGGCCAGGCCTTTGGGCGAAAGATGGTGGATGAATTGCTGAATCCAGGCATAATTGGCGTTGTTGACCGGCGGAACGCCGTATTGCCAGCAGGCGTCTTCGCGCAGGCGCTGGCCGCCCCAGTCGCTCATGTTAAAGGGCGGGTTGGCCAGGATAAAATCGGCCCGCAGATCTTTGTGCAGGTCGTTGTGAAAGCTGTCGGCATTTTTGCCGCCCAGGTTGGCGTCAATGCCCCGGATGGCCAGGTTCATCTTGGCCAGGCGCCAGGTGGTATAGTTGGACTCCTGCCCGTAGATGGCGATATCCCCTTTGGTCCCGCCGTGCTCTTCGACAAATTTTTCACTTTGCACGAACATGCCGCCCGAGCCGCAGCAGGGGTCAAAGACCCTGCCTTTAAAGGGCTCGATCATGCGGACCAGCAGCTTGACCACGCACTGGGGGGTGTAAAACTCGCCCCCGCCCTTGCCTTCGGCCGCGGCGAACTTGCCCAGAAAATATTCATACACCCGGCCCAGCACATCCTTGGACCGGGCGGCCTCGTCACCCAGGCCGATCTGGGAAATAATGTCGATCAATTCGCCCAGGCGATACTTATCCAGGTCCGGGCGGCCATAATCCTTGGGCAAAACCCCTTTTAAACCGGGATTTTCCTTTTCAATGGCCACCATGGCATTATCCAGCAATTTGCCGATGGTGGGTTGCTTGGCATTGGACTGAAGCATGTCCCAACGGGCTTCTTTGGGCACCCAGAAGATATTGTCGGCGGCGTACTCGTCGCGGTCTTCGGGGTCGGTGTACTCGGTTTTTTGGGTGGCTTGCAATTGTTGGTATTTGGCCTGGAAAGCATCGGAGATGTATTTTAAAAATATCAGGCCGAGTACCACGTGCTTGTATTCGGAAGCGTCCATGTGGCCGCGCAGCTTGTCCGCCGCCGCCCACATCTGATTTTCAAACCCAAGGTTGGCGCCGTTATTGTTTTTGCTCATCAAAGAGCTCCGTCAGATAAAAGAACTCATTGTTTTTGCAGATAGACATATCATCTCATACGATTGTTATTCCGGTGCAAATCGCACAAGCACTTTGTGCTCATGCCAGGCCGGGAATTTAGACAAATCAACAGAACATTTGAATGGGTTATCAAATTTTTGGTTCAACGGATGAATTCGTTCGATGCCGGGAATAAATGGCGAGGTCTGGCGCAGAAAATCGGGCCGTACTTTTCCCACTTCTTCCTCCTCCACCCCTGTTGTCAGAAAAAATTACGAATTTTCAGGATACAAGAAACTGCCGGGATTAACAAGGGTTGGCGGAAAAATCCGACATATCGTTCCTTGGGATGGAATGTTCGGGTGGGTGGGTTTTTTGAGATCGCAATTTTCGACTTCAAAAATTCGGTGTCAGTCCGCCTGCAGCACATACGCCAGCCACTGGTCAGAAGAGTTCAGGGCGGAGGTGCTGGTGGCAAAGTTGAGGATATTCAGGCCGATCCGGGCGAAAAGCGCGCGCAGGTCCGGGTCCTGCCAATAGTAAAAGGGCCGGCCCAGGGCGTCGGTGCGGTGGCCGCGGCCCTGTTTGAGGGAGACGTAAAAGATGCCGGTCGGGGGCAGGGCCCGGGCGGCGCGGTCGATGATGCCGGCCAGGCGCTGGTGGGGGGTGTGGACCAGGGAGCCGGACGCCAGGATGGCGTCAACAGAAGATTGCGAAAAATCAAAGGTTTCAAAGTTTCCGGTAATGACCGGGCAGCCGGAGTGGTCAGCGGCCAGGCGGGCCAGCGCGGGGCTTTGCTCCAGGCCGGTGCCGGCGAATCCCTGCTGGCGGAGCCAGCGCAGATCGCGGCCGGAGCCGCAGCCCAGGTCCAGGATGGTCGCCCGGGGAGGCAGCAAGCGGACAAAGTCCTGTAAAAAAGAAGAGGGGTCAATGGCAACGGTGCGCTGGAAATATTCTTCGGCGTGCTGGTGGTAATAGGCGATCATGATTTTATCCTGCACCCCGGCGGGTGGGTTGTAAAGCGGTTTTCCGGAAATTTTGACACCCGTGCCCGGGATCATGCTATGCTGCAACAAAACCAACCCGCAACCGACCGCCGCGCAGGTGTGCTGCCATGACTACCACCACCAATATTCAAACCGCCCTGGCCGATTTACTGGGCGAAGAGCCGCTTTTGCCCCAGCTGGCCCGGGTGCTGGACCGGTGCCGGCAGGAGGGCGGCCTGACCTTTGGCGAGATCGCCGGGATGGCCGGGGAGGAGGCCGCCGAGGTGGTGCTGCTGGCCTGGGACTGGAAGCTGCTGCTGCCCCGGCGGAGCCGGCAGTGCGCCGAATGGGACGACCGGGTCATGCGGTTTGAGACGGACGAGTATTACCTGGCACCCAACCTGGTGCGCTGCCTGCTGGACCGGGCCGCGGCCGGCGGCGCCTGGGAGCAGGACGCGGCCGTGGCCGGCCTGTACCGCCAGATGGGCGAGGCAGACTGGGAGAAGATGCCGGCCCTGGTAGCCGAAATTGCCGGAAGCGCCGGTCCGGGCGGCATCAGCGGCGCGGCCATCGGCCGGGCCTGTGTCCGGGCCGGGCTGGGAGACCGGGTCGGGGCCATGATCGCGGTGCTCAAGGGCGGCGGGGTGATCAGCCCCCGGCTGGTGGGGGCCGGCCCGGGAGAGACAAAGGGGTCGCCGGTATACGAGGTGCATCCGGCGGTGACGGGAAGATGAGGGGTGGTGATTTATAGGTACAAGATTCCCACGGGGGCTGCGCCCCCTCGGAATGACGTTTATGCGGAAGGGTGTGCACCGGTAAGACGCGGATGAATGGCCTGTACCCTGGGAACAGGGGTTTCCGGGGGCTGCGCCAGCAAAAAAAAACAGGGCGCCGGGGCGCCCTGTAAATTTTCGTTTTCCAGATAAAAGCGATGACCGGCGATTATTCCCCGGCCAGGCTGTGCAGGAAGCAGCCGCTGCTGCTGCCGCCGCCACCGCCGCCATCGGAATCATTGTCATCGCCGGAGTCGGCGGGACTGTTGTCCACCAGGTTGATGGTGCCGGTGATGGTGCCTTCGCTGTCGTCGTCGGCCATCCACACCCCGGACACGTCGGAGTCGGAAATTTCCATGAACACCCCGTAATCCGGGCCGGCCGCCAGGATATAGCCGTCGCGATTATAGCCGCCGGTAAAGGTGCTGTCGCCGGAACTGTCCGAGGAGAGGGTGCCGGTAATATCACCGTCCGCACCCACGTCCAGGGTCCAGGTGCCGGTATCATCACCGTCATAGCTGCCGGAACCGTCCCCGGAAAAAGCGCCCGCGGCCAGCTGGTCACCGACCAGGGTCCCGGTCTGGCTGTTGGCATTATTCTCCCAGGCCCCTTCCACCGAACCATCATCCGAATCAACCAAAACAATCACTAAATTACCCTGGAGGTCGGTGGCGTCGTCTTTGAACTGGCCGGCCACATCACCGCCCCAGGTGACTTCACCCCGGTAATCCAGGGTGCCGGTGTCGCCGGTGCCGGCGCCGGGGGAGTAGGACAGAAAATCACTGCTGCCGCCGGAATCGATCAGGGCCACCCAGTAGCCGTTTTCAGAGTTGTCGTCACTGCTGTAAGTGCCGGCATAGTTGCCGTCATAGTCGGCTTCCGCCGACCAGGCCGCGGGGACTGTTCCCGTCAGGAGCACCGCCGCCAGCAGCAGCCCGGCCAGCAGCCGCGCTTTTTTCACGTTAATTCGCATGGTTCCCTCGCTTTTTCTGTTCCTGGAAGTCACGAACCCGGGATCTGTTGATCAGGTGCTGATCTCCATGAAAGTGATATTGACCGTGCCCTTGTCGGTAAATTCCTGGATGGCCACGGTGACCTTGCCGTTTTTCTTCTGCATGGACAGGGCGGTCTGGCGGCCCAGGTCCGAGGTGTGGGACACTTCCCGCGGCTCATAGCTGTCCAGGGCGTCCCGGTAAAAGCGAACCACCTCGTCAAAGGCGTCCGTGGTGGTGAACTGCCGGAGGCTGCCGCGCATGCTGCCGGTGCCGCTTCGCTCCATGGACTCGCCTTCGGCGGCGCCCGGGTAAAGCGGCAGATCCGCCATGGCGAAGCCGGCGTCCCCGCAGCCCGCCGCGATGATCAGAAAAAAGGCAAGGGCCGCAAGCAGGAACACCGTGGCTGCTTTGCGCCCCATCATGGTTTGCCTCCCTGGCGCCAGCATGCCGGCATTACGGACGCAAGGCTGGCCGGCTTGAAACATGAAATAAAAAGACGCCCTTTCGTATTTCAATAGCAAAGCCGGTGATTCGTGTCAACGGATTCCCGCCGACAGCCGCGGAGAAGGCCGAAGAGCACCGGCCGCGGCTACTGATCGGGATTGGTGATGTTATACGTATAAGAGCTGACCCGGTCGTTTTTGTCAAAGCGGATGAGCAGGTCCTTGGTCTCGGTTTCGCCAAAGACCCGGTAATGATACCGGC
>CAYTQK010000031.1:0-17763 GCA_964439745.1 uncultured Desulfobacterales bacterium | reverse complement strand
GGGAGTTGTCGAACCTTACACCTCGCCGGACACGGCCACGTTGCGGGTGAGGTCCATACCCTTGAGTTCCTCTGCCAGGCCCGCCATGGCCACGTACTTTTTGGCCAGCTTGGGAATGAACGAAGTAAGCAGCTCCTTGACATTCACGGTAATGGTAAAGGTTTGTTCCGGCATGGGCTTCTCCTTTTTTGATGATCACTGCCAGTCTGCGCCGTATTGGCGGCGCACCCCCGAAACGACATGTCAGTTTTTGTTGTACAGTCGTATAATAATTCACCAGGCGAAAATGTCAAGCATTTTTGTACAGACGTATATAATTTTTTATCCCAGATTCACATCTATGGGATTTAATTATATTTCCTCGATGAAAGCAGCTTGACAATTTGTACACTTTCATCTAAAATATAAAAATGACAAATAAAAAACCCCAGCAAACAAATCGCCGCGGCAGCCATGCCCGCGCAACGGATCAAGGCTCCAAGAGCGAGGCCACCCGGGCCATGATCGTGGAGGCTGCCCGCAAGGTTTTTGCCCGCCACCCCTATCACAAGGCCAGTATCCGCATGATCGCCCGGGAAGGCGGCTTCCATTTTTCCCTGATCAACCACTATTTCACCAAGTCCGAATTGTTCGGCGCCGTAGCCGCGGCGGTCAGCGAAGAACTGATCCGGAAATTTTCCGGCTGGCTCCAGGACATCTCGAAAATGGCGCCGGAAGAGGGCTTTGCGGTTTTTCTCGACCGGGCCCTGGACCACTTTTTCGAGCAGCCGGACGTACTGCGGATCCTGATGAAAAATGCCGGCGAAGCCGACGCCAAGGAGACGGCGCCGGCCTTTGAATCCTTTTCCAAGTATGTTTTTACCGGCGGCGGCATCCTCATCAGCGAACTGCGCATGGAAAAAAGCGTGGAGAACATCGTGATCTGGTTCTACGGGGTGCTGAACATGCTCATCAACTTCGTGGGCGCCGCCCAGTATCATTGCAAGGTACTCAACATGGACCCCGAGGGTGAAGAGTACCGTAAGTGGGTCAAGAACTGCCTGCTCTACCTGTTCACCCCCACCCTGGAAGAAATGTTCCCCGGCCCGGCCCAATCGGACGCCGGCAACGGTTCCTGAACAGCCTCATCCCGGCAGCCGCTGGCAAGTCCCGCTCGACCCGCGGCGCCACGGCCCGGACAAACCGACCGAAATCATCCATACGGCGAAAAACCTTGCAGTCTCGGCCCGGAAACGATACATATCAACAAGAAAAACGAATCATTGCCAGGGGGAATCCATGACCGAAAAAATCATCATCACGGCGGCGCTGTCCGGCGCGGCCACCTTCAAGGACAACAACCCGGCCGTGCCTTACACGCCGGAAGAATTCGCCGAAGAAGCGTCCCGGGCCCATGACGCCGGCGCGGCCATGGTCCATGTCCACGCCCGCACCGACGACGGCTGGGCCACTCATGACATCGACCGCATTCGCCAGACCTACCAGGCCATCCGGGAAAAATGCCCGGAGGTGATCGTCAATCTCAGCTCGGCCGTAGGCATGGGCGCCACCGCTGAACAGCGCCTCGCCCAGATCGCGGCCATCCGCCCGGAAATGGCCTCGCTCAACACCAACACCATGAACTTCAGCATGGTCGACCGCAAAAGCGGCCAGATCCTGATGGATTACGTCTTTGAGAATACCTTTACCATGCTGCAGGATTTCGGGCGGACCATGGAGGAGAACCAAGTCAAGCCCGAGATCGAAATCTACGACATCGGCGGCTTTGACAATGCCATGCTGATCGCCCGGCAGGGCTTTTTCACCGACCCCATGAACTTCAACTTCGTCTGGGGCGTGGCCGGGGGGCAGCGATTCCGGCCGGATGCATTCGTGGCCCTGGTGCACGCCGTGCACGAGCTGGGCCGGCCGGCCAACTTCACCACCTGCGGGGTGGGCAAGGATGAATTTCCGGCCATCATGCAGTCGGCCCTGATGGGCGGCCACATGCGGGTCGGACTGGAGGACAATACCCGGCTGGCGTCGGGCGAACTGGCCCGGGGCAATTACGAACTGGTGGAAGAGGCGGTCAAGATCGCCCGGGTGCTGGGCAAATCCCCGGCCTCTCCGGACGAAGCCCGGCAGATCATGGGGTTGCGGGGGTTTAGGCAGCGGGTATAAGAGCCCTTCTGTGGTGGCGGATTTCGGATGCCCCGGCACCATAATTATTTTGACAAACAAGCCAAATTGGCATATATATTTTAGATAATATAGTCCCAAAACAATGTTTGAAGAAGTGACCAGTGACCCGAATCACGCCCAATATACTGGTGGTGGATGACAGCGCCGCCATTCGCCATCGCCTGATCAAGCTGCTGGAGCCGCTCAACGCCAATTTTGAAGAGACGGCCAACGGGCGCCAGGCCTGGGACCAGATCAACCAGCAGCATTTCGACATCATTCTCACCGATATCGATATGCCGGAAATGGACGGCATCGAGCTCTGCCGGCGCTTGAAAAAACAGGACCAGACCCGCAACATCCCGGTGGTGGTGGTCAGTTCGCTGGATTCCGAAGAGGACGTGGAAAAAGGATTCGAGGTCGGGGCCACCTACTATATCGCCAAGAGCGACGTCTACACCGATCTTTTCAACGTGGTGGAAGGCATCCTCTCCCGCTCCAACCGCAACAGCAACCAGCTCATCATGATCGTCGACGATTCCCAGACCATCCGCTCCATCGTGGAGCACGGGCTGTCGGCGGCGGGCTTCAAGACCATCTGCGCCGAAAACGGTAAAAAGGCCCTGGAAATGCTCAAGCAGCACACCCCGGACCTGATCCTGAGCGATATCGACATGCCGGAAATGAACGGGTTTGAGTTCTGCGAGGCCCTGCATGACGACCCCACCTATTCCGGCATCCCCTTCATCGTTATGAGCGCCCGCAACGACCGCGGTCACATGAACCGCATGGTCCAACACGGCGCGGCCTCTTACGTGTGCAAACCCTTCAACATCGACGCCCTGGTCATCCAGATCGAGGAAGTCCTCTCCAACCACTTTCTGCTGCTGCTCAAGGAACGGGAGCGCCTGGAATCCGAGCGCAACCTCATCATCGGCAGCATCTCCAGCCTCATCTCGGCACTGGAGGCCCGGGATCCCTACACCAAGGGGCATTCGGAAATAGTCGGCAAGATTGTCTCGGGGATGCTGGCCCTGACCGGCGCCAGTAAAAAAGAGATCGACACCGCCCGCATCGGGGGGCGGCTTCACGACATCGGCAAAATCGGCGTGCGGGACAGCGTCCTTTTAAAAAGCGGGCCGCTGACCGATATCGAACTGGCCCATATCATGGAGCATCCGCTCAAGGGCGCGGAGATTATCAAAAATATCCCCAGCCTGTCCGAGATCATCTCCATCGTGCAGTATCACCACGAGCGGCTGGACGGCAACGGCTATCCCGAGGGGCTGAAAGGGGACGCCATTCCCCTGCTGGCGCGGATGACGGCGGTGGCTGACACCTACCACGCCCTGAGCAGCGACCGGCCCTACCGCACCGCCACCAGCCACGACAGGGCCCTGCAGATCATTTACGACGCCCGGGGCACCCAGCTCTGCCCGGACTGCGTCGAATTGTTCCTGCAATGGTGCGAGAAGAACAATCCCCAGAAAAACCTGGTCACCCCCATGCCGGGCCTGTCCACGGCCGCCGGCGTGCCCGCCTCCTCGGTCGGCGCCAAGTAAACCCCAAGACAAAACATTTTCGTCTTTCCCGGATGAGCCGCCATTCTTTAGAGGCGTCGCTGCGCAATGACGGGCTATAAGGGTTGCTGTGCGACGAACCATAAACACGTCATTCCGAGGAGCGAAGCGACGTGGGAATCTTGTTCATCGCTACGAATCCGTACCGGTGAACGCCTGACCATAAACACGTCATCGCGAGACACGCCTAGCGTGGCGTGGCGAACTTGAACAATGGTACGGATACCGTACCGGTGAGCGCCTGCCCGCATACACGTCATTCCGAGGGGCAAAGCGCAACGCAGATATTGAACGTTTTACAAAGCCGAATTCAAGCGGTTTTCAAGTTTGCCGCAGATACAAGGAAGATGAGATCGAGCAATAGTATAACTATGCGAGACCTCAGCTGACGCCGTAGATGCGGTAAAATTGGAAACCGCTACACCATCAGGTTGTTGATGCCGCCTACCGTAAAGGCGGTAACATCCCGGGCCACCGTCTCCATTTCTTCGGGCCGGTCGTGCCAGAGCAGGTAATAACCGGCCACCCGCTCGTAAATGCCCAGGATGCAGACGGCCATCAGCTCCGCGGAAATCTCCGAGCGATAGCCGACCCCGGTTTCGGAGCGAACCCGGACCAGGGCGTTCTTGAGGTCATCGATGAGCTTGCCGTACAATTCCTTGCGGGTCGCTTCCAACCGGGCGCCCTGCCCGCCGGATTCACGGAAAAAGATGGACAGCTTGTCCGGGTGCTGCCGGCAGAAATTCTGAAAAAACGACATGCCCGCCTCGACAATCCCCTCCATGGTGCCGTGCTTGCCCAGAAAAGCGTCCCCCAGGACTTTGCGAAGATGGTAGCCCACCTCCTTCATTAAACTGATAAGCAGGTCTTCCTTGTTCTTGAAATAAAAATAGACCGTGCCTACGGACACTTCGGCGGCATCGGCAATGGCCTCCAGGCTGGTCTGGTGGTATCCCTGCTGCACGAACAGGGATTCGGCCATTCGCAGAATGGTGTTGTAACGCTGTTCTTTTTCCCGCTCCCGCCGCAAGGCGGCCTTGGACTTTCTGGTTGTCGACTCGGGCATGGCTGGTTCTCTCCGGCGTCAGGGCAAAAGGGTCAGGGGGACTTCGATCATGCGGGCGCGCAGGTACTCGCCCAGGGTCTTGGCCTGTGGGTCGCTGCGCCAGGAAGCGGCCGCGCCTTCGCCCAACAGTCCGCGGATGTAAAAGTTCACGGCCAGCAGGTTGGGCAGTTCATAGCGATCAATAACAAAGTCCCGGACATCCGGCAGCAGCGAGCGCAGCCGCTCGACCGTCAGAAATTCCCGCAGAAAGGCGTAGGTTTCCGGCGTCTTCGCCCAGACGCCCAGGTTGGCGTTGCCGCCCTTGTCGCCCGCCCGGGTGGCAAACAGCCGGCCCAGGGGGACCTGCCGCAGTTGCACATTACCCGGTTCCGGCCGGTCGGAAAGAGGCGGCGGCGCTGCCGGGACCGGCCCGTCGCCGCTGACCGGTTCCACGGTCAGGACCTGGTCGTTGACGTGGACCGTCTGGAACAGGTGGGTTTTTCCGACCAGGGCGGGCCAGTGCACAATGGCCGGGGTTTCGCGGCCGGGCGGGCTGGTCAGGGTAAAACCGGGAATGTTGGCCAGGGCCAGTTCGACCACGGCCGCGGAAAAGGTCCGGCCGACCGCCTTGGCATCCGGATCCATGACGAAGATCCTGAGGTGGGCAAAGGCCTCTTCGTTGGTGGCCGGATTCTCCTTGTCCGAACGGATCAGCTGGGTCTTGACGGTGGCGTAGCGATCACGGCCCCCGAGATTTTCCCAGAGGGTCTCCTCGACGAGGCGGGCCTTTTCTTCGATATCCAGGCCGGTCAGGATGACCGTCATGAAATTGCGGTAACCGGCCATGGTGTTGATGCAGACCTTGGCGGTGTCCGTGGCCGGCTCGCCCTTGACGCCGGAGACCCGGACGCGGTTTTCCCCGTCCGGGGCCAGGGTCAGGGTGTCAAACCGGGCGGACACGTCCGGCGTCAGGTAGGTGGGGCTTTCGATTTCATACATGAGCTGGGCGGTGACCGTACCCACCGAGACCAGGCCGCCGGTATCCGGGTGCTTGGTGATGACCGCCGAGCCGTCCGGGTACATCTCGGCCAGGGGAAATCCGATCCGGGAATAGGTCGGCACCTCCTCCATGAAGGAGTAGTTGCCGCCGGTGGCCTGGGCGCCGCACTCGATGATATGGCCGGCGGCATAGGCCCCGGCCAGGCAGTCCCAGTCGTCCCGGGACCAGCCGAAATGCCAGGCGCAGGGTCCGGATACCAGGGCGGCGTCGGCCACCCGGCCGCAGACCACGATATCCGCGCCCTCTTGCAGGGCGGCAGTAATGCCCCAGCCGCCGAGATAGGCGTTGGCCGAAACCGGGGTGCCGGAAAATTCCGCCAGGGGGATCTGCTTGTCCAGGTGGGTCAGGGTTTCCCCGGCGGCCTGCAGTTCCGCCAGCCGCGGCATCAGATCGTCCCCCTCGATCCAGGCAATGGACGGGGAAACCCCCAATTCCGCGGCCAGCTCGGCCAGGGCCGTGGCCAGTCCGCCGGGGTTGAGTCCACCGGCGTTGGTGACCACCTTGATGCCGTGATCCAGGCAGTAGCCCATGATCTGCTTCATCTGTTTTAAAAAAGTGCCGACATAACCTGTCTCGGGGCGCTTCAGCTTCTGCTGGAAGAGAATGGCCATGGTCAGCTCGGCCAGGTAATCGCCGGTGAGCACGTCGATCCGGCCGCCGGTAACCATCTCTTCGGCGGCGGCAAAACGGTCGCCGAAAAAACCGCTGCAGTTGCCGATGATTAATTTATCACTGTCCATCTTAAACCTCTGATTCCGTTTATTTCATTTCGGGTCCGGCCTGCCGGCCGCCCTTTTTGCCGGCCGGGGCTACTTTCCCGTAAACTGCGGCGGGCGCTTTTCGATAAAGGCGGTAATGCCCTCGCGGGCGTCGCCGGTGGCGGCGACCTCCTTCAGCTTGCCGGCAAGAAAATCCACCGCCTCGTCCAGGGACATGGCCTCGGCGGCGTCAAAGGCTTGTTTGCCGATTTTCAACCCGATGGGACTTTTGGCGGCCAGGCTCGCCACCACCGCGTTGACCGTGGCTTCAAATTCTTCGTCCGGAACGGCCCGGGTAATCAGGCCCATTCCGGCCGCTTCGGCGGCGCTGAGCTTTTCGCCCAGCAGCACCATTTCCATGGCTTTCTTGCGCAGCACATTGCGGAAGATCAGGGCGCCGATCATCATGGGAAACAGGCCCACGTTCACCTCGGGGGTGCCGAACTTGACCGAATCCCGGGCAATGACGATGTCGCAGCCCAGCATGAAGCCGGTGCCCCCGGCCAGGCAGTAACCGTTGACCCGGGCCACGGTGGGCTTGGGAAAGTGGTACAGGCGCTTGAGCAGGTCGGCGTAGCGGGCGAATACGTCCGCCCCGCTGCCGGACATGTCGCCGCCCAGATCGGCGCCGGAGCAGAAGGCCCTGTCCCCGGCCCGGTGACCACCACCACCCGCACGTTATCGTCCGCTTCGGCCCGGTCCAGGGCCTGCGCAAATAGGTCCACGGCCGCCGGGCTGATGGAGTTGCGTTTGTCCGGCCGGTTGATGGTCAGCCAGGCGGCCCGGTCTTTCACCTCGTAGAGCAGATGTTCCGTTGACATAATCTCCCCCGTTACTTGTCGTCATCCGCTTCCGCAGACGCCTGTTTATCTATATCCACCAGGACCTGGCCGGGCATGACCTTGTCGCCGGCGGCCACGTTGACGGCGGTGACCACCCCGTCAAAAGGTGCATAAAGGGTCGTCTCCATCTTCATGGCCGAAACCACGGCCACGGCCTGCCCTTCGCTGACCGTATCGCCCTCGCTCACGGCAATGCTGACGACCACGGCCGGGGTGGGCGCGGCCACCTCGGTCTGCGCCTTTTTGCGCTTCTGCCGGGCCGGGCCGGCTTGCGCCAGCAGATCCTCGTCCACCACCTCGTAGGTCTGGCCGCGCAGGAGCACCTGGGCACCTTCGGCGGATTCGACCAGGCCGACCGTGACCTGCCGGCCGTTGACGGTCAGCAGCAGGCGGTTGTCGGACAGGCGGCTGCCTTCCACCCGGTATTCGATCCCGTCGATATCGGCGGTAAAAACAATCTCGCCGGTCTTTTCCACGGTGACCGGGCAGGGCTCATTATTAATACTGAGTTTATAGTCCATGACATTTCCCTTTCCGAAATTCTGTGCTGCTTTACAAGCGCCAATGGCCCAGGGTCTGCCAGGGTGTGGGCTGGCCGGCGGGGCGGTCCTTACCGTCGCCGACCCGGCCGGCGGCGGGAAGCATGCCCGCGGCGATAAAGGCCAGGGCGGCCAGGTCCCGGTCCCGGCCGGACGCCTGCCAGCCGGGAAAATATTTTTCAATAAAATCGGTGCAGGTGTCGCCCCGGCGGAACGGCTCCGAATCGATGACATCGATCATAAAAGCGATGGGTGTCTTGACGCCGGCCACCATGTAGTCGGACAGGGCCTTTTTCATGCGGTCGATGGCGCTGTTCCGGTTTTCGGCATGCACCACCAGCTTGGACAGAATGGGGTCATACTCCATGGGCACTTCGAACCCGCTGTATACCCCGCAGTCATTACGGATGCCCGGACCATCCGGTTCGTGCAGCCAGGTGATGACGCCCGGCGAAGGGGAGAAATCAGCGGCCGGATCTTCGGCATAGATGCGGCATTCCATGGCATGGCCGCGGGCGGTAATATCCTCCTGGGCCAGGTCCAGGGGCAGGCCGGCGGCGATTTCGATCTGCCGCCGGACAATGTCGATGCCGGTAATCATCTCGGTTATGGGATGCTCCACCTGCAGGCGGGTATTGGTTTCCAGGAAATAGAAGTTACCATCCTCGTCCAGGACGAACTCCACCGTGCCGGCGTTGACATATCCGGCCGCGGCCGCCGCCCGCAGGGCGGTCCGGCCCATTTCGGCGCGCAGCTCCGGGGTCAGGGCCACCGAGGGCGTCTCCTCGATGATCTTCTGGTGACGGCGCTGGATGGAACACTCCCGTTCCAGCAGGTGCACCAGGTGACCGTGCTTATCGGCCAGCACCTGGATCTCGACATGACGCGGCCGTAGAATATACTTTTCCAGGTAGACCGAGCCGTCGCCGAAGGCCGCGGCCGCCTCGCTGGCAGCGGCCGTCAGGGCCGCCGGCAGATCGTCGGCCTTTTCCACCAGGCGCATGCCCTTGCCCCCGCCGCCGGCGGCAGCCTTGACCAGCACGGGGTAACCGATTTCCCCGGCCCGGGCGGCGGCCGCCGCCGGATCGGATTCCGGCTCGGTCATGCCGGGAATGACCGGCACGCCGCTGTCGATCATCATCTTCCGGGCGATCGTCTTGTTGCCGAAGTCGGCCATGACCCCGGCCGGCGGGCCGATGAATTCAAGGCCGCGCTCGGCGCACAAACGGGCGAAGTCGGCGTTTTCCGCCAGAAATCCGTACCCGGGATGAATGGCTTCGGCCCCGGTCTGTTCGGCCGCGGCCACGATCTTTTCGGCGTTGAGATAGCTCTGAGCGGGTTCACTTCCACCCAGGCAGACGGCCTCGTCGGCCCGCAGCACGTGCAAGGCCCGGCAATCGGCTTCGGAATAGACCGCCACCGTGGTGATGCCCATCTCCCGGCAGGTATGGATAACCCGGAGGGCGATTTCTCCGCGGTTGGCGATCAGAATTTTTTTAAACATCCCGGCTCCTTTCTCTTCCCATGCGGATCCCCTCCGATCACATCCGGAAAACACCGTACCCGTAAGCGTCATCCCGAAGCGGCGCGTTGAGCGAGGCGGAGATGGCCATGCCCAGCACGTCGCGGGTCTTGGCCGGGTCGAGGATGCCGTCGTCCCAGAGGTTGGCGGTGCTGTAATAGGCGCTGCCCTCGGCCCGGGCCTTGTCGATGATGGGCTGCTTGATGGCCGCTTCCTCTTCGGCGGTCAGGGGCGGTTTGCCCAGACGGGCGTTCTGGTCGTTGGTGATGGTCACCAGTACGCCGGCCGCCTGTTCGCCGCCCATGACGCCGATCTCGGCGTTGGGCCACATCCACAAAAAGCGCGGCGAATAAGCCCGGCCGCACATGGCATAATTGCCGGCACCGAAAGAGGCGCCGGCGATGAGGGTGAACTTGGGCACGGTGGCCGTGGACACGGCGTTGACCATCTTGTGGCCGTCCTTGGTGACGCCGCCGGCTTCGTAGCTCTTGCCCACGATAAAACCGCTGATGTTCTGCACGAACAGCAGGGGGATCTGGCGGTTGTCGCAGATCTGGATGAACTGGGTGGCTTTCTGGGCGCTCTCCGGAAAAAGAACGCCGTTGTTGGCCAGGATCCCGACGGGATACCCGTGGATATGGGCCCAGCCGCAGATCAGGGTGGAACCGTACATCTCCTTGAATTCCAGCAGATCGCTGCCGTCGATCATCCGGGCCAGGGCTTCGCGGATGTCGTAGGGAGTGGAGATGTTGCGCGGGATAATGCCGTACAGCTCCCGGGGATCGTAGATCGGCGGCCGCACCGGCTGGCGGGGCAGCGGCGATTTCTCCCGGGCCGGCAGGTTGCCGATGATCTCCCGCAGGATGGCGATGGCATGGGCGTCGTCCTCGGCGTAATAGTCGGAAACACCCGACTCGGCGCAGTGCAGATCCGGCCCGCCCAGCTCGTCCGGAGTGACCTCCTCACCGGTGGCCGCCCGTACCAGGGGAGGTCCGCCCAGGAAGATGGCCCCGTGCCCCTTGACGTGAACGATCTCGTCGGACATGGCCACGCCATAGGCGCCGCCGGCCGTGCACAGTCCCATGACGGCGGTGATCTGGGGAATGTTCATCTTGGACATCATGGCCTGGTTGTAAAAGATGCGGCCGCCGTCGTTGGCGTCCGGAAAAATTTCCGACTGCAGCGGCAGGTAGGCGCCGGCCGAGTCCATCAGGGTGACCGAGGGCAGCCGGTTCTCCATGCAGATGGTCTGCAGCCGCAGGCTCTTCTTGACGCCCATGGGATAGACCGAACCGCCCTTGATGGTGGCGTCACTGACGCTGACCAGCACCTCCATCCCCTTGACAATGCCGATGCCGGCCCGCACTCCGGCGCCGTGAATCTTGCCGTCGTACATGCCGCGGGCCGCCAGAGGGGCGATCTCCAGAAAGGGGGTGTTCTTGTCCAGCAGCAGGTCGAGCTTCTTGTCCACCGGCAGCTTGCCCGTTTCCGTCATCCGGTCCAGGGCCTTCTGCGACCGTTCGTGATGAGCGCGGTCGATCTCCTGGCGAAGATCGGCCACCAGGCTCTCCATGCTCTCGTAATTGGCCCGGTATTCTTCCGATTTGGTGTCGATCTGGGACTCGATAACAGACATTGATGTTTTCCCCTATGCTGATTGCCGCTTTTGCAGTGATGCGTTCCCGGGTATATTGCCGGTGCCGGCGGATTACAACTCCGCCTGGCCCACCTGCACCCGGGCGATGCCGGTGGCGGTTCCCGCCGTCTGGAAGAACTTGGCCCACCCGGCCGCAGCCGCCACCGGATTTTCCGGCGCAAAGCCGTCCGCCGACAGGATGCTCAGGGCGCCGCTGCACACGGTCTCCGCGGCCTCGGTGCAGAACACCTTGGCGCAGCGGGTAAAGGTGGTCACCTGCCGGTCCCCTGTTTCTTCCAGCCAGCCGGTCTTGCAGGCCATCAATTGCGCGGTCTGCACCAGCGTAAACAATTCGGCCAGCTTGAAACCCACGGCCTGGTAGGCGATGATTGGTTTGCCGCCGCTCTGGTGGGTCTTGGCATGGACGGTGGCGGCAAACAGGGCCGCGCCCATGATGCCCGTGGCCGCGGCCACCAGGACCTGATCCTCCCAGGTCCGCAGATCGGTCAGCAGGCGGTCGGTTTCCACCGGCCCGATGGCCACGGCCGGGTCCACGGCGCAGTTTTCCAGGACCAGGCGGGCGGCGGCGGGCGGCCCGTAGTGTTCATCCGCGGGAAAGTCCTCCCGGACCGCCCCGTCCGCGGCCGGATCGACGAGAAAGACGCCCAGACCGTCGTCCAGTTGTCCCACCACCGCCACCAGGTCGGCCGCGGTCCCGCCGATGACCAGCCCTTTTTTGCCGGAGACGCGGACACAATCATCCTGGCGGGTGCCGGCGGCGGCCAGGGGCTCATTGACCACGTTCATGGCCGTCTCGCTCAATCCCAGGGCAACGATTTTATCCCCGGATTGCAGCGGTTTCAGAAAGGCTTCCTGCTGCTCCGGGCTGCCGTAGCGGGCTATCAGACGGCCCACCACCCGGACATTCATCTCCAGGGGCAGAAACAATTCCGGCGCGGCCCCGGCCAGGGATTCCATGGCGGTCATGGCCGCGGCGCTGACCGGCCTTTCCGCGGACAGACCGGCGCCCAGATATCCGGTCGGCGCCAGTTCCGCGATCAGCCGGCCAAGCAGGGTCCGCATTTCCGCCGGCGCCAGGCGGCGGCCGGATTTTCGGCCGGCCATAACAGTCTCGGCGGCGGCCTTCACCTGGGCGATGTGCTGCTGCTCTTTTTCAGTAAAGTCGTAATTCATGATATTCCCCTGTATGTATTTTGGATCGGGAAACCCGCCTGCTGCCCCGGAACCGTCCGGAATGGTTTCGTGATGTACACATGGGAGTTTCCCGGCTCGCCGGTTACATCATTTTTGAAATGATCATTTTCTGAATATCAGAGGTACCGCCGCCCAGCGGGGCCAGGCGGTTGTCCCGGAAGGCGCCCTCCATGATGTACTCATGGCAGTACCCGTACCCGCCGTGAAGGAGCAGGGCATCGTTGAACGGTCCCAGGCTCCAGTCCCCCACGAAAAGCTTGGTAACGGCGGCGGAAAGATGGTTGAGCGGCTTGCCCTGGCTCTTCTGCCAGGCGATGCGGTAGACCAGCAGCTTGGCGGCTTCGTAAAATATGCGGATATTGGCCAGTTTTTCCCGGGTGGCCTGGAAGGCGCCGATGGGCCGGCCGAACTGGTGACGCTTGCCGGCGTAATCCGAACACTTGTCCAGGATGAAGCGGGCACCGCCGACCATGGGCGCCAGCAGGGCGCTGCGGTCCCATTCCACGGTCTGCATGGCCATGAGAAAACCGTGTCCTTCCGGGCCGACCAGGTTGGCGGCCGGAATGCGGCAGTCCTGGAAAAACAGTTCCGAGGTCTGGGAGGTGCGGCAGCCCATTTTTTTCAGGGGCTGACCGGTGGAAAAACCGGGTGTACCCTTTTCCACGATAAAAGCGGAGATCCCCTCGTGCTTTTTTTCCGGATCGGTCTTGGCATAACCCAGGGCCACATCCGCTACCGGACCGTTGGTGATGAACATCTTGCTGCCGTTGAGAACGTAGGAGTCCCCGTCCTTTTCGGCGGTGGTGGTCATGGAAGCCACGTCCGACCCGGCATTGGGCTCGGTCAGGCCCATGCACCCGATGGCCTCGCCGGCAGCCAGGGGCGGCACATATTTTTTCCGCTGTTCCTCGGTGCCGTGGCAGAAGATCGTGTCCGCGCACAAAAAGGTATGGGCGCCGTAGGAAAGGGTCAGGCCCCCGTCCACGCCGGCCTCGCCCAGGGCTTCGC
Source organism: uncultured Desulfobacterales bacterium (assembly GCA_964439745.1). Taxonomy (GTDB): domain Bacteria; phylum Desulfobacterota; class Desulfobacteria; order Desulfobacterales; family Desulfosudaceae; genus CAYTQK01. The sequence goes on along the minus strand of CAYTQK010000031.1, from coordinate 4,398 downwards.
CGACCATGACGGTGGTCACCACGTCCGCCCCCTCGCCCCCGTACTCCTCGGGAAAATGCATGCCCAGAATACCGAAATCCCCCATTTTCCGGAAGGATTCGAAATCAAAGGTACCGGCCAGCTCATGCTCCTCCACCCGGGGGACGATCTCTTTTTTGGCGAACTTGATCACCTCTTTTTTGAACATAAGCTGTTCCTTGGTAAACGCAAAGTCCATGATCACCTCTTTTGTCCGGGCGACCGGGTGTGGTCCGGCCGGGAAGGATGTTGAAAAATACAATTCATTTATTGAATTAAATTCAATTTTAGAACCAGACTTTAGTCCTGTCAAGAAAATTCCACAAATTCCGGCCGGCGCGGACCGACGACGTCGGTACCGCGAATATCTATTTACATTCAGGCAAGATATGATAAAATAAAAAAATTATACCAAAGCAATGATTGCAACCTCCCGCCTGCGAGCGGAAATTTGTACTGGAGTTGTTCATGCTTATTGTTGGCCTGACCGGCGGGATCGCTTCCGGTAAATCCGTGGTCGCCGATATGCTGGCGGAAAAAGACGCCATCATCATTGACGCCGACCGGATCGCCCACCAGGTGGTCAAGAAAAACATGCCGGCCTGGCAGGATATCGTGGACGCCTTTGGCCGGGATATTCTCCGGGAAGACGGGGAAATCAACCGCAAGGCCTTGGGAAAAATCATTTTTTCCGACCAATCCCGGCGCGACCAGCTCAACCATATTGTTCATCCCCGGGTATTTGAAGAGATCAGCCGCAATATCGCCCTGGTCATGGAAGCCCGGGAAACCCACAACCCGGTCATTATCCTGGACATTCCGCTGCTGTTCGAAACCCGCATGAACCAGGAACTGTCCGATATTATCGTGGTCTACGTACCGGAAGAAGTGCAGCTGGAGCGTCTTCTGCGCCGGGATGAGGCGGGCCGGGAAGATGCCATGGCCCGTATCAGGTCCCAGATTCCCATTGAGGAAAAAAAAAGACAGGCGGATTACGTCATCGACAACAGCGGTCCCATCGCGGAAACCCGCCGCCAGGTCGAGGCGCTCTTCGCCGAACTGCAGCAAAAAGCAGAAAACTCATTAGACGAATAAAATAAGGATTCTCCGCATGAAACACCGCTTTATCCCCCCCCGCCCGGTCATGGCCATGGCCGCCGCCCTGTGTCTGATATCACTGCTACCCATGGCCGCCGCTGACACACCTTCGGCAGGCGGTGATCCGGTCAATGACGTCGAAGCCCTGCAGCAACAGTTTGAACAATACAACCAGCAGATTCAGCAGGACTACCAGACCGAGGCCGGCAATATCGAAGAGGCCTACCAGAAATACCAGCAGATGATCGAAGAAGAGTACCGCGCCTATGAACGGCGCATCCTGGCGGTCTGGCTGGAAGCGGAGATCAGCACCAAAAAGAGATGGGTCGAATATTCCGACGACATGAAAACCCGGCAAGTGGTCGATTTTGACAGCGGCGAAATCCGTATCGACATGGTGCTGCCGGAGGGCGCCACCGACCAGGCCGAGGCCATGTTTCAGGAAAAACTGCGCCAGCTGATCCAGGAATCCCAGCAGACCGCCTATTCCCGGGACGACCTGGCCCAGCGGATTGAAGAGCGCCTCAAGGAGTTGGACGAGTATGTAAAAACTGCGCCGGTCCCGGAGACACCCATCATGACCCGGGTTGTTACCGGCAAGTCCGATCCCTCCCCGGCCGAAATCCGCCAGGCCGCCGCCGACCTGCGGCAGCGGGCCTCGGTTTCCCGGCGACCGGCCCGGGACGACAACAGCCGGGTGGTCTCCTTCCGGACCAGCCTGCCGCCCGCCAGCATTCAGCGCAAAGCCCTGGATTACAAAAACGATGTCAGCCGCTTTGCCGGTCAGCACGGCCTCCAGGAGCCCCTGGTCTTCGCCATCATGCACACGGAAAGCGCCTTCAATCCCATGGCCCGGTCCCATGTACCGGCCTACGGACTGATGCAGATTGTGCCCCGCTCGGGCGGGCGGGACGCATCCAAGCTCATCTTCGGCGAGGAGAAACTGCTCTCCCCTTCGTTTCTGTACAACGAAACCAACAACATCAATACCGGTACCGCCTACCTCCACTTGCTTTACTACCGCTACCTGAAGGCCGTCGCCGATCCCACCAGCCGGATCTACTGCGCCATCTCCGCTTATAACACCGGTCCCGGCAACGTGGCCCGGGCCTTTACCGGATCCACCAACGTCGCCCGCGCCGCCGCGGTCATCAACCGCATGACGCCCGACCAGGTCTATCACCACCTGCAGCGCAACCTGCCCTACCAGGAAACGCGGCACTACCTGCAGCGGGTGGTGCAGCGCATGGATACCTACCACTCCCTGTAGCCCCCGGATAGTTCCGGCGGCCGGCGCGCCTGACAAGGATCACCGCCAGCCGGCGGTCAGCCGGTGCTCCAGGTAAGCGAAAAATTTCTCAAAGACCAGGCACATCACCGCCAGCACCATCAGGCAGACGATAATGATATCGATCCGCATGAGGCTCTCGGCCTTCATCAGCAGGGCCCCGATGCCGGTGGGGATGGCCACCATTTCCGCGGCGATGATTGTCCGCCAGGCCATGCCGGCCTCCAGCCGGAACCCGGTAAAGATATTGGGCAGGGCCAGGGGCAGCACCACCATGAACAGGACCCGGGTCTCGGAAGCCCCCAGGGTCCGGGCCACCCGGATATAATCCCGGTCCACCGTCTTGATGCCGGTGACGGTATTATACAGCACCGGGAAAAACGAACAGATGAAGATGAGAACAATGGGCAGCATCTCGTTGATGCCGATCCACAGCATCAGCAGGGGGATCCAGCCCAGGGCCGGGATGGGATAAAAGAGGCTGATTACGGGGTTGAGGGTTCTGTCGATCAGGCTCCGCCAGCCCATGAGAGTCCCCACGGTCAAACCGGCAACGGAACCGGCGACAAAGCCGATCAGTACCCGCGTCAGGCTGCTGACAAAGTGCTTTCCCAGCACCCCGGTGACACTCAGCCGGTAAAACTCCACCATCACCTCGGAAAAAGGGGGGAGGAAGAACCGGCCGGGCAGTACCCCCAACCGGGCCGCCACTTCCCAGATGCCCAGGAACACGGCCACCGGCAAGAGCCCCCAGAAAACCTGTGATCTAACGGTGGTAGCCATTTTTCAAATACCTCAGGTCAAGTATCTCCCGGGCGGCAAACCCGCTCTTGATATACCCCAGGGCCGCCAGGTAATCGATCATTTTCTGCACCTCGGCCGGATCGATGTCGGTGGTAAACGCCATGCGGTCCATGGACCGCCGCAAAACATCCGGCGTAATGGCAGAACGGCACGAGGTGCTGACGCCGCCGAGGCTGCCGCCTTCAATCTGCTGCAATTGTCCGGCCACGATGGCGGCCGCTTCGGCCGGATGACGGTTGATCCAGTCGGTGGCCCGCACCAGCACCGCCACCAGCTTCCGGGCGACTTCCGGCCGGTCCCGGAGCAGGTCTGCCTTGGCCGCCAGGACACTGCCCTGCATGCGCGGCCAGACATCCCGGCTGGTCAGCAGCATCCGCCCTTTCCCGGCTGCCGCCATGGTGGCCCATTGTTCCGGCAGAACGGCCGCGTCCAGCTGTCCCGTTTGCAGGGCCAGCACCTGCTTGTCCGGAGGCATGCGCTGCACCCGGGACAGAATCGGACCGGCTTCCCATCCCTGAACGTCCATGATTTTCCGCAAGAGCACGTCCACGGCGCCGCCTTCCCGGACGCAGCCCAGGCGGACTTCCGGCTGCCGCAGATCCTGGATATTCTGCACCGCCGGGCCGCGGGATACCAGTCCGTACCCGTGCTTATGGGTACCGGCGATAATCCGGACGGGCGCGCCGGCGTTGGTAAAGGCGTTGATGGCCGGCACCAGGCAGATATAAGCCGCGTCGATATCCCCCCGGCTCAGGGCCGAGGCCAGGGCCATGCCGGTGACATAGGTCTCATACGATTGGACCTTCAATCCGGCCTCGGCAAACCAGCCTTTTTCCCGGCTGACAAAGGCGGCGGCGGCATGATCCATGAATTCCACCGCCAGGCGGACCGTCTTGCCGGGGCGATTGGCAACCGGGCCGCTGTCGGCCGCGGCCGGACCACACAGCAAAAAAACCATCAGGCTGATAACCAGGCATGGCATTGTTCGTTTCATTTCCAGACGCCTTCTTTTCAGAAATCGACCGGCCGGTTCACTTCCCGGCCGCGGCTGGTTGCGCTTCTATTTTCCGGATCGATCGGAAAACGAATGATGTTGGGTTCCCAGAAAGCCACCGCCGCGTCTTTGCCGGTATACAGGTCATGCCGTTCCCGCAGATACGGCGGCAGTTTGATCTCAAAGTCATACTCCC
>CAYTQK010000030.1:14095-17778 GCA_964439745.1 uncultured Desulfobacterales bacterium | reverse complement strand
TCTTCTCATCAGCGACGAAATATTGTAATTTATCAGAATCAGCAGGATGGAAATGGCCAGCAGCACGACAAAGACGGTGCGGAAGATGGACGAGATGGAGTCAAAGCTGCTGCGGGTGCTGTCCATATCCCGGTTGTTGAGCAGGGTCGACAGCTGGTTGGTTTCCTGGTCGATGGTGTCCCCCAGCTGCTGGATCTGCTTGACGTTATCCACAAATTCCCGGGTCAGGGTCATGATTTTGCGGTTGGCTGCCAGGGCTTTCTGGGGTAGTTCCGCATAAGGCGTGCCAGCCAGCCGCTCGATGGCTTTCCGGGCGTTGACCATGCTTTCCTCCAGCAGGCCGAGCAGCTTTTTTTCCAGGGTGATATCGTTGGTCAGCTGCAAAAAAAGAACCTTGATTCGGCTGTAAAACAAGTTGTTATCATTGGCGCTGCGGATGACCTGTCTTTCCAGGGTGCTGACCTCGCGGCGGCTTTCTTCGTCAGCCAGCCGCTGGCTCATCTGGTTGATGTAGGCGGCCGATTCCTGGATGGACTGGTCGCTCAGATCGAGCAGGCTGTTTTTGATGGATTCGTTTTTTACCCGCAAGTCTTCGATGGTTTCCAGCCGGCTCCAGATATGATCAATGTCTTTGCTCAGCCTGGGATCCTCGATTTGGGAGTTTACCGAACGGTAGGCCTGGTGCAGGTCGTTGTAACCGGTGCTCTGGCTGAAGTAATCCTTGATGCTCAGGGTAAAGCTTTTGATGGTGTTGATTTGTTCGGTGTTTGCAATTTTTGCCTGGTAAATCCGGGTAAAGGAACGGTTCAGAAAAAACAAAAAGAAAACAATCAGGGCGATGAAGGCGACCTGGACGATGATGGCAATGGATAACTTGTTGCGGATGGTCAGGTTCATAATCAAGCCTTTCGATGGTTAAGGGGTTTCAGCGGCAAGGGTTTCCTGTGCTTTGTGGACCAGGGGATCCACGTCCAGGATCAGGGCCAGGCTGCCGTCTCCCTGGATGGTGGCCCCGGACAGTCCGGGGATGTCCTTGTGGGCTTCGCCCAAGCTTTTGATCACGGTCTGCTGCAGGTCTATGACCTCATCTACGATCAAGCCCACCAGTTTTTTCTCGGCCATGACAATGACAACCTGCTCGCCTTCCGGGGGTAGTCCCGGAATGGCAAACCAATCCCGCAGGCTGAGGAAAGGGACCAGCTGGTTTCTCAGATCGATAAACCGCTGCCGGCGGTTGCCGCTCATTTCATGATGAGCAAGTTCCAGGCATTCACTGACGGCGGAGAGGGGAATAATAAAAAAATCTTCCCCGATCTTCACCCGGAGACCGTCGATAATCGCCAGGGTCAGGGGTAGGGTCATGCGGACGGTGGTGCCCCGGCCTTTTTTGCTGTTGATCCGGACCCGGCCCCGCAGAGCAAGGATATTCTGCTTGACCACGTCCATGCCCACCCCGCGGCCGGACAGTTCGCTCACCTGCCGGGAAGTGGAAAACCCGGGTTCGAAAATCAGGTTGAGCAGCTCCTGTTCCCCGGGGGCGGCATCCGGAGCCAGCAAGCCTGTTTCGACGGCCCGGACCCGGACCGCCTCAGGATCAATGCCCCGGCCGTCATCGGTGATGGTGATGATGACATTGCCGCCGGAGTGCTCGGCCGAAAAGACGATTTTTCCTTGTCGGGGTTTGCCCGCCGTCTGCCGTTCTTCCGGGTCTTCGATGCCGTGATCAATGCTGTTGCGCAGCAGGTGTACCAGGGGGTCGTCCAGGCGCTCAATGACCGTTTTGTCCAGTTCCGTGGCGGCACCTTCGGTGATCAGTTCCACGGCCTTGCCGGTCTGGGAGGAAAAATCCCAGACCACCCGTTTGAATTTGCCAAAGCTGGAACCGATGGGCATCATGCGAATGTCCAGAGTATTGTCCCGCAGGTCGCTGGTGAGCCGTTCGACGGTTTCGGCGATTTCCAACAGGGTGGGGTCGTCCTGCTGGTCGGCCAGCCGGGAAAGTCGGGTCTGGGCGATGACCAGTTCCCCGACCAGGTTGACCAGCTGGTCCAGCTTGGCAGCTTGGACCCGCATGCTGGAAATGGTTCGGGTGCCCTGTCGGGCCTGCCGCTGCTCGGGGGACCGGGCTGCAGTCGGTTGATCGGTCTGTCTGTCCTGGGTCTGATTGGCAAAATCGGGTTGCTCCGGGGATGTTTCCGTGAACATGGAAAAGAAGGGGGTCAGGTCTCCGTCCGGATTTTCGGACAAGGCTTGTTCCATCCGGTCAAAGGCCGTTTCTTCCTGACCGGTCTGAAGTTTGTCGGCCAACAGGACGATGTCCAGTCGGCACACCTCTTCCACAAAGATAAAGACGTCCCGGATGGTCTGCCGGGGCTGGTCTGTGGCCAGAAGGATATCCCACCAAGTGTAACATTCTTCCGGGTGCATGGTCTCCAGCAGAGGCAGCCGGTCGATGTGGGCAATCATGCGGGTGCTTCCCAGTTCCCGTAGCTCATCCAGCAGCAAGAGCGGATTGTTGCCAGTGGCAAAGATACCGGCCTCGGGCTGAAAGCGAATATGATAGGCGTTCCAGGCGGCGACCTCATCCCCGGCCGCGGCGGCCGCTTCCGGCGTATGATCGTCCGGGGAAGCCCCGGTGGCCAGCTGCCGAAAGGCTTCGGCCAGATCGTTGATCACGGTTTCGTCCACTGCCGGGGAATCATCGACCAGCAGCTGAATTACATCCTTGGCCGACAAGGCCAGTTCAACCAGGGAAGTGTTCACCCGGCTGTGACCGTTGCGAATGTCGTCAAAGACGGTTTCCATTTCATGGGCCAGTTCCGAGAGGCGGTCAAATCCGAACATGGCTCCGGATCCTTTCAGGGTATGCAGAACCCGGAAAGTCTGGTGGATCAGTTCCGGATCGCCCGGGTTTTCGCCCAGTTCCAGGAGGCTGGTCTCCAGTTCCGGCAAAAGTTCTTCCCGGGCTTCTTCCTGAAAGGCCTGTCGGGCTTTGAAGATTTTTGGCATGTGATGTTCTTTTCTTTGGGGCTCGAAAGTTTTGTTCCGCGGTCGGTGTCTCTCATTGATTGTCCGCGGCCATGTCTCGGATGGACTTTTTCAAAAAACAGTCTGACTGGGGGCAGGCTGCGCAGGCCTGAAACCACCCGCATTTTCGCAGCTGGTCCAGGACGGTCCGGGGCAAGTCCGAGACCAGGGTGACAGGCTTGCCCTTTTGCGCGAAACTTTGGGCGGCGGCGCAAACCAATTGCAAAAAGGACAGATCACAGCGCCCGGTGCTCGACATATCGATTTCCAAGTGCGGGTCGGGATCGTTCAAGTGGTGCACAAGCAGTTGATGCAGCTCCGACGCCCGGTTGATGAGGCAATCGCCATGCAAAAGAATGTTACCCATTGGTGCTCCGCCTGTTTTGTCTGGTTTCCGTATTTATGGAATTTTTTTCCAAAAATTGTTTACGGTTTCTGAGAATATCCATAATCTTGTCGTTGTTTTCATCAAAGGCCAGGTGGCGGGGATAGAGTTTGAGCGCCGCGGTAAGTTGGTCCTCGGAAAGGTTCTCTTTGATCACCAGCACGAGGTGCAAGTCCTTGATATCCTCTTGGTATTCCAATAGGTTGACAATCGCGGCAGGATTGTTCAATTCAATGAGGAGAGTGTCGATATCATAAATGCGAGACTGGAT
>CAYTQK010000030.1:0-14085 GCA_964439745.1 uncultured Desulfobacterales bacterium | reverse complement strand
GGTGATCAGGAGGGGGTGCATTGCTTTGTATGCATTTAGATTAACCAGTAGGTGGACACGCGTGGCGGTATTGTTGAATGCAGGGGGGGGAGTGTGTGTATCATAAGGGCGAGACGGATTCCGTTGGCCCGGTTCTGCCGGACGGTGAAGGGTTTCGCGTCCGCCCGGCATTTCTCGGTGAAGCCTGTGTTTCAACTGATCGGTGCGGGTATCCGGGCCGCATAAGTTGACATGAAGAATCATTCTGCTGCCTTGGGCATGGTATGGTTATTTCGGTATGGTTGCTGATGATTCTGCGGCTCATTTATGGATCGTCTATACATGTTGATTCGGCCGTATCAAAAAGCATGCCAAGCCGCCTGATTGTGTGCGTAAGTAATTGAAAATCAATTTGTTATGATGGTTGTGCGGGGGATGGATATTTCCGGCGGAGGGAAAAACAGATGGAGAGGTCCGATTTTTCGTATGATTCAGCCCGGTAATTTTTTTAATTATATGTTTTTTTATGATTTAATTTTGCAGAAGACGTACGGGTCTTGTCCGAAAAATCGGAAAGAGGGCAGGAAATATTCGGGTTAGCGGTGCACCAGCTGGTGTTTGTTGATCAGGTCGTACAGTCGGGATTTGCTCATGCGGGCGATTTTCTGCATTTTGGAGATATCGCCGTTTGTCTCGGCAAGTAACTGGGAAAAATATGCTTTTTCAGCCATCTGACGGTATTTCTGCCAGCTGGGCAGGGGAGATGCCAGATCGGTCCGGAGTTCGGGCGGTTCGGTGTGGTCGGCCGGGGCGAAAGCTGGCTGGTCATCCATCTCGGACTCCTGGCGGATATGGGCGGATCGGATCTCCATGGGCAGTTGTTTGTGAAACAAGGTGGGAAGTTCCTGGCTGGCGCAGAGAACCTGGTCCATCACGTTGACCAGTTCCCGGACATTGCCCGGCCAGTCATAGGCCAGAAGGCAGTTCAGAAATTCCGGCTGCATGGTTTTGGGCGATATGTTCATGCGCCGGCATATCCGGGACATGTAGTGGTTGACCAGTTCGGAAATATCCTCCTTGCGGTGGCGCAGGGGTGGTAGCCGCAGCTCCTGGGATTTGATGCGGTAGAGCAGGTCGTCGCGAAAGGCGCCCGCTGCCACCATTTTCTCCAAGTCCCGGTTGGTGGCCGAGACCAGTCGAAAGTCACTGGTTTTTTCGGTGGTGCTGCCGATAGGCCGGAATCTTTTTTCTTCGAGGACCCGCAGCAGTTTTTTCTGGATGGCCAGGGGCAACTCGCCGATTTCATCCAGAAAGAGGGTGCCCTGGTGGGCCATTTCGATGAGGCCGGTGCGATTCTGGTAGGCGTCGGTAAAGGCGCCCTTGACATGACCGAAGAGGCTGCTTTCGATGAGGTGTTCACTCAGGGAAGTGCAGTCCACCACGATAAAGTGTCGCTTGGCGCGCTGGCTGTTGATGTGGATGGCCCGGGCAAAGAGTTCTTTGCCGGTACCGGTTTCGCCGGTGATCAGCACACTGTGTTCGCCTCTGGCGGCCTCACCCACCAGTGATAGGGCCTCGTTTATGGCCAGGCTTGTGCCCACGATGTGGTCGCGTTTTAAAATGCGGTGCTTTTGGCGGGCCAGTTTGGCTTTCCGGAATTCCAGGGCACGTTTGATGGAAAGAGTGATTTTTTTCTGATTAAAGGGTTTGGTCAGGTAGTCCCAGGCCCCATGTTTTAAAGCCAGATCGGCTGATTCGCCGTGGCCGTAGCCGGTCATGATGATTACCTCTGGCTGGGAGTGGGTATTGACAAAATCCGGTAAGACTTCCAGTCCATTGCCGTCGGGCAGGTAGATGTCCAGCAGCACAATATCAAAATAATCGTCTTCGGCCAGTTCCCTGGCCCGGTGCAGGCTTTTCACGCAGACCGGAGACCAGCCCCCCCGGGACACGACTTCCGCCAGCACGGTACACATTACTTCTTCATCATCGATGATCAATACGTTGGCCACAAAATCTTCCCGGAAATGGTTCCTGCTGGAAGGGCTCCTTACCTTTATGAATCTATGAATCACAAAAGGTGTGAGTTGCCGCTGATAAAGGTGTAAAAAAAAATAATTATAACATAAGGAAAGTCGCAATAAAATAGATATTCGGTATAATACTGATCGCTGGAGATATGTAATTTTAACCATTCAGATGTCGAAAAAATTTACCCTTCGGGCGAGTCACCTTGGGCCCGTGCCCCTGGCTCCATCTACTGTGTTGCAGGTTGCCCGCGGTAGATTACTGCAGCTTCGCGCCCTGCGCCTTGTAGCTGCGCCCAAAGCGACTCGTGAAATAACCGGGTTAAAGATGGCCGGAGCTGATAGAATGAGGGCGTTCTGATATAGTCATGAGTGAGCATTGCAGGGTGTTACCCTGAAAAATATTTTCTTTGGGTAAAAATTTGAAACAATCAAGTCAGCATGATATAATTTAATTTATCATTTCCGTTCCTGTTCCAGGTCCTCACTCGTAATGTGCAACCAAATAACAGGATGCCCGCCATGCAATACAGAGGGAGACGTTTCAGATCAGGGCTGGCGGTGCTGGCTCTCCTGCCGTTTCTCGCGTCTGGATGCCTTCCCGCTGATCGGCTCACCGACCAGGAGCGGTCCTGGCTCCGTCAGAACCCGACCATTGTTTTTGTCAGCCAGTCCAGCTATCCTCCCTTTGAGTTTGTTTCCGCCCGGGGACAGCAATCCGGCATGTGTATCGAGCTGGTGTGCTGGATGGGCACCGAGCTGGGATTTACGCCCCGTTTTACCCACACTTCTTTTGCCCGGGCCCGGGAAGCAGTGCTCTCCGGCCAGGCTGATGTCATTACCAGTTTTTTTTACAGCCGCCAGCGGGATGAAAAGTTTGATTTTACCAGTATGATGTTCGCCGTGCCGGCTTCCATATTCGTCGCCGCCGATTGTACGGATATTCATGGGGTGGCCGATCTGGGCGGACGACGGGTGGCGGTCCAGGAGGGGGATTACGCCCTGGAGTTTCTGGCCAAAAAAGGCATTGACGTACAGCCGGTCCTTACGGAAAATTTCGGCCAGGCCACCGATGCCGTCCTGGCCGGCCGGGCCGCGGCGGTCATCGGCGACGAACCCATCGTGCGCTATCATTTTCATGCCACCGAAGTAAGCCATCCCCTGAAGATCGTCGGCGATCCCCTCTATACCGGCCAGAACTGTATGGCTGTCCGGGAGGGGCGACCGGTGCTGCTGTCCATTTTGAACAAGGGAATTGAACGGGCCCGGGCCAACGGCGTTCTGGAGCGGATTGAAAACAAGTGGCTGGGAACCCGGCCGGAAATGCCAGCCCAGCGCTTTTTTCCCTACCTGGCCCTGGCCGTGGTCGGGTTACTGGTGTGCGGTCTGCTGATCTGGCTGTCAAACCTGGGCCTGCGGAAACTAGTCCGCGAACGGACCCGGGCCCTGTCGGAGAGTGAGGAGAACCTGCGCATCACCCTGAATTCCATCGGGGATGCCGTGATGGTTCTGGATCTATCCGGCCGCATCGTCCGCATGAACCCGGTGGCCGAATCCCTGACCGGGTGGCCGCAGCGGGAAGCGGCCGGCAAACCCGTATCCGTGGTATTTCATATCGTTAACAGCCGGACCCGACAGCCCTGTCCCAGCCCGGCGGAAGAAGTATTGGCCAGTGATGACAAGATAAAACTGGTTCAGGAAACCCTGCTGATCACCCGGGACGGGCGGGAATACCAGATCGCCGATTCGGCAGCGCCCATACGCAGCGCGGACGGGGAGACCACCGGGGTGGTGCTGGTCTTCCGGGACGTGACCGAGGAATACCGGGTTCAGAACGAGCTGGAGGAGAGCGAAAAACGCTACCGGACCATTGTGGAAGAATCCCCCATCGGGATTTTTTATTACAACGACCGGGGGGTGATCGTGGATTGCAACAAAAAATTCGTGGACATCATCGGCTCTTCCCGGGAGGCCCTGATCGGCCTGGACATGCCCGACCGGTTGCACAACCGGGAGATCGTCGAGGCGGTCAACCGATCCCTGACCGGGGAAAGCGCCTCCTACGAAGGCCGGTACGCCTCCATCACCTCGGACAAGGTCAGCTTTGTCCGGGCCCTGTTCCAGGGGTTGCGCGACAAGGACGATATCATCACCGCCGGCATGGGTATGATCGAGGATATTACCGAACGTCGGCATGCCCTGGATGCTTTGCGGCAGAGTGAAGAGAATTTGCGCATTACCTTGAATTCCATCGGTGACGGGGTTATCGCCGTCGACCTGGAAGAACGGGTGGTGCGCATTAACCCGGTGGCCGAACTGCTCACCGGCTGGTCCGCGGAAGAGGCTGTCGGCCGGCCCGTGACCGAGATGTTTACGCTTATCAGCAGCGAGACCCGGGAACCGATCGAAAATCCGGTGGCCAAGATCTTGAAGGAAGGCACCGTGATCGGGATGGCCAACCATACGGTGCTGATCTCACGGGACGGCCGGGAATACCAGATAGCCGATTCCGGCGCGCCCATCCGCGATGCCGATGGAAAAATTACCGGCGTGGTGCTGGTCTTCCGGGATGTGACGGAAAAATACGAACTGGAGGAACGCTTCCGGCAAATGCAGAAGATGGAGGCCATCGGCCAGCTGGCCGGCGGCATTGCCCATGATTTTAATAATATGATTGGAGGAATCCGGGGGGCGGCGGAGCTGCTGGCCAGCGGGGAGCTGGATGAAGAAAAAACGCAGATGTTTTTGTCCATGATCATTGATTCGGCCGACCAGGCCGCCGGTCTGGCGGAAAAACTGCTTTCTTTCGCCCGCCGCAAACCGGTGGACAACATTCCCATCGACGTGCACCTGGTCATTGAGAACGCCGTCTCCATCATGCGCAAGACCCTGGATCGGCGGGTTAATATAAAAACCGATCTGACCGCGGACGCCAGCATGGTCAACGGCGAAGAGGCCCAGTTGCAGAATGTTTTCCTCAACCTGGGCATCAATGCCGGGCATGCCATGCCCGCGGGCGGGACAATCCACATTCATTCCGAGAATGTGGAGCTGACCGCAGAATACTGCCAGTCCAGCCCCTTTGATTTGAAACCGGGCCCGTATCTCAAGCTGGCGTTCAGCGATACCGGCACCGGCATCCCGGCCGCCGATCTTCCCCGGATTTTTGAGCCTTTTTTCACCACCAAGGAGCAGGGCAAGGGAACCGGGCTGGGGCTGTCGGCCGTCTACGGCACCATCCGTCAGCACCAGGGGGCGATTCATGTCTATAGCGAAGAAGGCAAGGGCACCTGTTTCCACGTGCTGCTGCCGTTGACCGAAGATGCCGCCGCCGCGCTGCCGGCGTCCAGCGAGCAGATGATTCCGGGGCACGGAACCATTCTGCTGGTGGATGATGAGGAGAATATCCGTTCGACCGGCCGGCAGATTCTGCTACAACTGGGGTATCGGGTCCTGCTGGCCGAAAACGGCCGGCAGGCGCTGGAAGTGTTCGCCGAACACCGGCAGGAGATAGAACTGGTGATCCTGGACATGGTCATGCCCGAAATGAACGGCCGGGAATGTTTTTTCGCCCTGCGGCAGATGGCCCCGGAGATACCGGTACTTCTCTCCTCCGGGTTTACCCGGGATGAGGATAGGCAGGAAATGGAGGCGGCCGGACTCAATGGATTTATACAGAAACCCTACCGCGCCGCGGAATTCAGCCGGATTATCGCGGAGATCCTGGGCCGCGCGCCGGAACAACAATGATCGCTCCGGTACTGCCGATGTGTTCGTATCCGGTCCGGGCTAACCCGCCTATTGTACGAGTCGATTTGGGCGCAGCCGCAAGGCGCAGGGCGCTGAGGGGGCTGATCCAGAGCAAGACCGCGTCGGCTTCGGACTGGCGCAGGGTAAGGGCGACCTGGCCCACATCCATCTCGTTTTTGCCGATACTGATGGCGGCCACCAGGGTACCCTGGGCGTCGGCGTGGTCCAGGCCGATGGTCATGAGGACGAGGGAGGCCCGCGGAGAGCCGGTGGCGCAGGCCGCGCGGGTGGCCACGGCATAGCCTTGGTCATCCAGCATGAGCATGATGCTTTCACCCTCGATGTAGCGGGTGAAATGGAGAGCAGGTGGGGCAGGCCGTTGTCCGGATCGCCGTTGATGAAGTATTCGTCGATATAGCCGGGCAGCTCGGCGATGAGGGTCTTCGGCAGCCGCCTGAAATGGGCCAGACGATCCTTCAGGTGTCGTCCCTGATGGCGTCGGCCACCTCTGCCGGGTCGACCCGTCCGCGGCTGTCCACCGAGACCGCGGTGGTAGCAAAGCCCTGCGGGACCAGGCGTTTGATGCTGCGGCTGACGGCATTGTGTTCGATGTTGGAGGTGACGATGTTCTGACTGGAGGGATTGCCCCCCGGCAAAGCGGGAGGCTTGTCCGGCCTGGGAATTTCAGCAGGGCAATTTGTGCTGGTTTTTCAACGGCACCGTTTGTGAAGCCCAGCCCGGCGATAGCTGGCAGGAGAAGCTGCAGCGGTGCCGCCAGTGCCAAGTGTTACGGGATGTGTTAACGGAATGATTTTTTAAAAAGAGAAAAATTTTTCTTTCGGGCACTGCCGGCACGATGAGGAGATAATCCATGACAGACAAAAAATTCCCCCGGGGGTTTGCGACCCGGGTCATTCACGCGGCCCAGCATCCCGAACAATGGCAGGGGGCCACCCAGCCGCCAGTCTATCAAGCGGCGGCTTTTCGGCACGAGACCGCCGAGAGCCTCAGCGGGGCTTTTGCCGGACAGGGCGGCAACGATATTTACACCCGGCTGGGCAATCCCACCAACCGGGCCCTGGAAGAGAAGCTCCGCCTCCTGGAAGGCGGGGCCGGGGCCATTGTCACCGCCTCCGGCATGGCGGCCGTGGCCAATGCCTGCCTGGCCCTGCTGCGTTCCGGCGACGAGTTTGTGGCCGGCCGCTCCCTGTTCATGTCCACCTACTCCCTGTTCACCGGTGTTTTTCCCAAATACGGGCTGACGGCCCGGCTGGTGGATCTGGCGGACCCGGCCGCCCTGGCGGCGGCCATCAACCGGCGTACCCGGTTTGTTTTCCTGGAAACCATCGGCAACCCCGCCCTGGACGTGCCGGACATCGCCAAATTGGCCGGCCTGGCCCATGAACACGGCCTGCCCCTGGTGGTGGACAACACCCTGGCCACGCCTTTTCTCTGCCGCCCGCTAGAGCTGGGGGCGGACGTGGTCATTCATTCCACCACCAAGTATCTCAGCGGCCATGGCGGGGCGCCCGGCGGGGTCATCATCGACGGCGGCCGGTTTGACTGGCCGGCGGATCGGTTCCCGGATCTGCGGCCCCTGGTCGAAGCCGATTGTTCCCGGCCGCCGCTGCTGGAAAAAATCTGGCGGGAGCATCATGTCAATTTCGGGGCCACCCAGGCGCCCTGGCACGCCTACCTGACCCTCATCGGTCTGGACACCCTGGCCGTGCGGATGGAGCGGCTCCTGGCCAATGCCGCCGCCGTGGCCACGTTCCTGCAGGAGCAGCCGGCGGTGGCCTGGGTCAATTATCCCGGCCTGGCGGACCACCCCTTTCACGCGGTGGCCGCCGGGCAGTTCCAGGGCCGGGGCTTCGGTGGCCTGCTGACCTTCGGGCTGAAGGACGAAGCGGCCTGTTTCGCTTTCATCAACCGGCTGCAGCTGATTTATCACCTGGCCAACCTGGGGGACTGCAAGACCCTGGTGATTCATCCGGCCTCCACCCAGTACCACTCCTTTGCTCCGGAGGTGCGCCGGGAGCTGGGCATACCGGCCGAGATGCTGCGCCTGTCTGTGGGCATCGAGGACGCGGCCGATATCTGCGAAGATATTCAGCAGGCCCTGGAGTGGAAGTGAGGCCATGAGCGAGTATGTCACCCATGATAAAACGGCTTTCACGGTGGGGCGGGTGCGCCAACAGCAGTTCACCTTTGCCGAACCGCCGGCGGAGATGACCCTGGAAAACGGGCGCCGACTGGGGCCGGTCACCCTGGCCTATGAAACTTACGGCGCCCTCGACAGCGAGCGGAGCAACGCCGTGCTGGTGGCCCACGCCCTGACCGGCAATGCCCACGCGGCCGGGTATCATGATGAAAATGATCCCCGGCCGGGCTGGTGGGACATTATGATCGGGCCGGGCAAGGGGATCGACACGGACAAGTGGTTTGTCATCTGCGCCAATGTGCTGGGCGGCTGCATGGGCTCAACCGGTCCGGCCAGTATCGATCCGGCCACGGGCCGGCCCTACGGCATGTCCTTTCCGGTCATCACCATCGGCGACATGGTCCGGGCCCAGAAGGCCCTGCTGGACCACCTGGGCATCTCCCGGCTGCTGGCCGTGGTGGGCGGTTCCATGGGCGGCATGCAGGTACTGGAATGGGCGGTACGCTACCCGGACATGGTGGCCGCCGCCATTCCCCTGGCCACCACCACCCGGCATTCGGCCCTGGCCATAGCCTTCAACGAGGTCGCCCGGCAGGCCATCATGGCCGATCCCGCCTGGAACCGGGGGGATTACTACGGGGGCAGAAAGCCCGACCTGGGCCTGGCCGTGGCCCGCATGATCGGCCACATCACCTATCTTTCGGACGAGGCCATGCGGCAGAAATTCGGCCGCCGGCTTCAGGACCGCAGCGACCTGTCTTTCGAGTTTGATGCCGATTTCCAGGTGGAGAGCTACCTGCGCCACCAGGGCGCCCGGTTCGTGGAGCGGTTTGACGCCAATTCCTTTTTGTACGTGACCAAGGCGGCCGACTATTTTGACCTGGAAAAACAATACGGCGACGGTTCGGCCGTGCAGGCCTTTGCCCGGGCCCGGGCCCGGTTCCTGGTGGTCTCCTTTACCTCGGACTGGCTCTATCCCACCTACCAGTCCCGGGCCATGGTCACGGCCCTGAAAAAGAACGGGCTCAATGTCAGCTTTTGTGAAATCGAGGCCGACGCCGGTCATGACGCCTTTTTATTGCCCAATGACCGCTTGTCCGCCTTAATGCGGGGGTTTTTGAACAGTGTCGCCGCCGGATAAAATGCGGTTTGATCACCAGGTGATCGCTTCCTGGATCGCCCCGGGATCGCGGGTGCTGGCCCTGGGCTGCGGGGAAGGGGACCTGCTGCGCCTGCTCAAGCAGGAAAAGCAGGTCGCCGAGACCGGCATCGAGATCGTGGAGTCCCGGGTGCTGGCCTGTATTGAAAAGGGGTTGTCCGTGCTCCAGGGTGACATCAACGAGGAGCTGCGGGATTATCCCGACGGGGCCATGGATTATGTCATTCTCAGCCAGACCCTGCAGGAGGTGCTCGACCCGGCCGGCCTGATCGCGGAGATGCTGCGGGTGGGACAGAAAGCCATTGTCAGTTTTCCCAATTTCGGCCACTGGCGCCTGCGGGGCCAGCTGCTTTTCCGGGGCCAGGCGCCGGTCAGCCGGGATTTGCCCTATGAATGGTACGAGACTCCCAATATCCGGGTGCTCAGTATCCGGGATTTCAAACGGTTTGTCCGCAAGATGGGCATGCGCGTCGAGCGGGAGGCGGCCATTGCCTCGGCCATCTCCGTGGTGCCCAGCCGCCGGCGGGGCCAGGTGGTGCGGCTGCTGCCCAACCTGCTGGCGACCTATGGGATTTTTGAACTGAGCCGGCCGTGAGGAGGCAACCGGGGTGATAAATTTTTTACAGGCCGCTTGGCCGGCATGATTTTTGTATTATATCTTGTTTAGAAGTACCTGGTTACAAGTAAAATGAAATTGCAATTTGATGTTTCTGGTAAAAAAAGAGGGATGACCAATGAAGGAAATACTGATTGTTTTCGCTTTTGTCGGTGTTTATCTGCTGTTGCAGCTGGTGGTTCTGCCCCGCCTGGGCATTTCCACCTGAATGCGGCCGGCCTGTCAGGTGACGGGCGAAGACGCCGAAAAAAATGAAAAAACCGATACTGCCGGGGAAAGTATCGTCAACGAAATTGATGACAGGACGGGGAGGTGATTGTCATGACCAAAGAAACATTTTCCGTTCCCAATATTTCCTGCGGACACTGCACCATGACCATTAAAAACGAGCTGAAAGAGCTGGCAGGGGTCTCGCAGGTGGAAGGCAATGTGGATGACAAGCAGGTAACGGTGGAGTGGGCGGCGCCGGCCACCCGCGACACCATCCTGGATACGCTGCGGGAAATCAATTATCCGGCGGCCTGATCATCGTCCAGGTTTTGTCCGACCGGATCCGGCCCGCTGGCAGGGGCCGGATCCGGTCTTCATTTTCCGGAGACATAAATCATGGCTGAAAAGACCGAGACACTGGCCGTCACCGGCATGACCGGCGCCAATTGTGCCGCCAATATCGAACGGGCCCTGAACAAGAAGACCGCGGGGGTCTCCGGCGCGGCCGTGAACTTTGCCACCGAGCGGGTCAATGTCTCCTACGATCCCGAAAAGGTCTCCCTGGACGGCCTCATTGCTGCCATTGAAAAGGCCGGGTACGGGGCCATGGCCATTGATGCCGGCGCCGACAGCGACGACAGCGAGACCATCGCCCGGGAAGCCGAGATCCAGGACCAGGCCGTCAAGTTCGGGGTGGGCGTCCTTTTTGCCCTGCCCCTGTTTGTCCTGAGCATGGGCCGGGACTTCGGCCTGATCGGGGCCTGGAGCCACGCCGCCTGGGTCAACTGGCTTTTTTTCGCCCTGGCCACGCCGGTGCAATTCTACACCGGGTGGGATTTTTATACCGGCGGCTGGAAGAGTCTGCGTAATAAAAGCGCCAACATGGATGTGCTGGTGGCCATGGGGTCATCCGTGGCCTATGGCTATTCCGTGGCCCTGATGCTGTTCCCGGTCCTCGGAGATCATGTCTATTTTGAAACTTCAGCGGTTATTATCACCCTGATCAAGCTGGGCAAGCTGCTGGAGGCCCGCACCAAGGGGCGCACCGGCAGCGCCATCAAGAAACTGGCCGGCCTGCGGCCCAAGACGGCCACCGTTCTCCGCGACGGGCAGGAAACCACGGTGGATCTGTCGGATATCGCCATCAACGACACCGTCCTGGTGCGGCCGGGCGAGCGGATTCCGGTGGATGGGGTGATCACCAAGGGGCTGTCGGCGGTAGACGAGTCCATGCTGACCGGCGAACCTGTGCCGGTGGATAAGAAGCCGGACGACCGGGTGGTGGGCGGCACCATCAACGGCCAGGGATTGCTGACCATTACCGCTTCGGCCGTGGGCGCTGATACAGTTTTGTCTCAAATTATCCGCATGGTACAGGAAGCCCAGGGCAGCAAGGCCCCGATTCAGGCCCTGGCCGACCGCGTGGCAGCGGTGTTTGTGCCGGCCGTTATTCTCATCGCATTTATTACCTTCGGAACCTGGTGGGGGCTCACCGGCGAGCCGGTCACGGCCATGATCCGGCTGGTGGCGGTGCTGGTCATTGCCTGCCCCTGCGCCCTGGGCCTGGCCACGCCCACGGCCATCATGGCCGGTACCGGCAAGGCCGCGGAAAACGGGGTTCTTTTTCGCCGGGGCGAGGCCATTGAAGCCTTGGCCCGGGTGGACACCATTGTTTTTGACAAGACCGGGACCATCACCGAAGGCCGGCCCAAGGTGGTGGACGTGGTTCCCGTGTCCGGGAAAAAAGAGGATGCCGCGGAACTGTTGCGCCTGGCCGGGGCGGTGGAAAAGGGATCCGAGCATCCCGTCGGCCGGGCCGTGGTCAGCGCGGCGGACGAGCAGGACCTGGAGCTGCCCGATCCCGAGAATTTTTCCGCCACCAGCGGCATGGGCGTCACCGGCCTGATCGACGGGCAAAAAATCATGGCCGGCCGCCTGTCCTGGTTTGCGGACCAGGGCTGGGAGACCGCCGACCTGGCACAAACGGCCGAACGTCTGCAGACCCAGGGCAAGACCGTGCTGGCCGTGTTCGCCGAGGAGCAGCCCCGGGGACTCATCAGCGTGGCCGATACCCTCAAGCCCGATTCAGCCGATGTTATTCAGACCCTCAAGAAGTATGGCCTGACCGTGGTCATGCTGACCGGTGACAACCGCCAGACCGGTGAAAAAATAGCCGCCGAGGTGGGTATCGACCGGGTCGAGGCGGAAGTCAAGCCCGAGGAAAAGAGCCAGGTGGTTCAGCAGCTGCGGGACGAAGGCGCCCGGGTGGCCATGGTCGGCGACGGCATCAATGACGCCCCCGCCCTGGCCCGGGCCGACGTGGGCGTGGCCATCGGCACCGGTACTGACGTGGCCATCGAGACCGCCGATATAATTCTCTCCAGCGGCAGCCTGATGGGCGTGCTGCGTTCCCTGGCCGTCAGCCGGGACACCATGGCCACCATCCGCCAGAACCTGTTCTGGGCCTTCGGGTACAACGTTCTGCTCATCCCGGTGGCCGCCGGGGTGCTCTATCCCTTTGCCGGACTGCCCCTGCTGCTGCGCCAGCTGCATCCCATCCTGGCCGCCCTGGCCATGGCCTTCAGCAGCATCTCCGTGGTCAGCAACAGCTTGCGGCTGTATAAGAAGAAAATCGTGTAGCTGCCGGCTTTGCAGGCAGGCAGATCTTTTTTGCCCGCGACACCTTGACTTTGGCCCCGTTTCCGGTAGGGTAGGGTGAGATCAGGACCTATAAACGGTTCTCCGGTGTGCTCGCCTGCCGGGAGAACCAGCCACCATACCCGGGATAAGGAAACGATGCATGACCGAAACCGAGCAACAATTCACTGCCCTGATTGTTTATCTTTCCCTGCACGGCACCACCCAGCAGGCGGTCGAGGTGCTGACCGCCGGCCTGGTCGAGGCGGGGGTGGCCGCGGAGGCCTGGAACCTGTCCGGGCGAAAGGAAGCCGGGGGCTGGAAAAAGGTTTTTGAGCGGATTCCGGCCGCCTCCCTGGTGGTGCTGGCCTCGCCCACATATTTTCATCATGCCCCGCCGGTATTCACGGAATTTGTCGCGGCCATGCCCGCGGCGGCCGGCGATCAGGCCGCGGCCATCCTGTCCACCTTCGGCGGCGTCTCCAGCGGAGTGATCCAGTACGACCTGGCCCGGCTGCTGCATCGGAAAGAGTACCGCCTCCTGGGCGGCCTGCAGGTGCTGACCGAACATTGCCTGACCTTTCAGGAAGACCGGCCGTTTCACCGGGGACACCCTGACCGGCAGGACCTGGACAAGATCCGGGCGTTTGGCAGAGACCTTGCCCGGCGCCTGATAAATTCCGAACCGAACGGATACCTCCCGCAAGCCTTTAAAGATAAATCCTTCTGGATGAACTGGATCGACAGGTACGTCAACCGGCTGAACAATTTTACCTGGGTCATGCCGAAGGTGAAAGTGGATACCGAGGCGTGCACCGGCTGCGGTCAGTGCGTTTCCTGGTGTCCGACCGGCAATATCACCCTGGATCCCTTGGCCGTGCACGGTAACAACTGTACCTATTGCTATGGCTGCGTCCGGCACTGCCCCGCCGGCGCCGCCACCGCCGCCCTTAAGCCGGCTGCGCCGGTGGTCCGGGGATTGGCCCGGACTTTTGCCCTTACCGAGCCGCAGGTCACCCGGCAGGTCGTCTGAAGGCCGCCCGCCGCCTTTCACAATCTCTCGTTGACGATTCGGTTCAGAAGGGCCATGTATTCGGCCAGAAGATGATTGGTGCGGGCGTCCAGCTTCTGCTGAAAAGAGGCGATGGCAGCGGCCGTGTCCGGCAGATTGTCGATGCGGGTGGTTTCCTTTTCAAACGCCGGATCGAACAGAAAATGTTCATCCTGGAATCGCTCCAGGCCGGCCATCATTTCCGCGGGCGCGAGGGCATCCCGTCTGTCACTGAATTCTTTCACCGATATGACGGCGGTTTTGAATAGTTCCTCGAAACTGTCCAGCAGCTCATCCTCGTTATCGCGCCAGTCCCCGGCGCTCTGGATTGACTGCAGGAGTGCCAGGGTTTGCCTGCGGGCTTTGTCCATCGGATCCATGCTCGCCCCTTCCCGGGATGGCGCAGTCGCCTACCCAGCTCATGGTGTAAAAAATATTGGCCGGCAGCCGGGACGGATCCGGCAGCGCTAAAGCGCCGGCCGATCAGGTCGTCGA
>CAYTQK010000029.1:0-17825 GCA_964439745.1 uncultured Desulfobacterales bacterium | reverse complement strand
GCGCACTTGCATGGGGTGCAAGGAGTCGCAGGTTCAAATCCTGCCGCCCCGACCAGTTTTTCCGAAATTTTTCGTAACAAAATAAACCTTTGGCCGCTCCGGCTATCATGTTGTCGATCTTTTGCTTCTGTGCGGCCAGTTCCCCCCGCATCCTTACCGCAGCACAAAGGCCCACCACAGGTAAAGAATCAGCGCGACTATCAACAGCAGGCTGAGCAGGTACCCTTTCCAGTCAATGGGCCTTTTGGCCTTGCCGTCGGGCTGGATTCGCCCCACCCGCAAACCGCACTGGGTGCACCGCTTGAGATGCAGGGGCAGCTTTTCATTGCATTCCGGACACTGCTTATAGGAGTGGAATCGTTCCGGTGGCTGTTGCTTTTTTTTGGCCGAGGATTTCATCCCAGCCCCCCTCTCTTGGATTTCATGGTTTCATCGGGCCAATCCCGGCCCCGTATTCCGTTGTGATGGCGGCCTGGCGCCCGAGACCGCATCAAAACGACCCTTCCCCTTGCCGACACCTTCCCTCCGGGCAGCACCTCCGGCAGGCCTCTTTTCCGGCCGGCCTTTTTCGAAAAAATTTTATTTGATTCTGCGCCCGGCGACAACCCTGCTATTCCAGGAACCGGTCCTCGACCATGATCTCGCTGCGACCGCGCATCACGGCCAGCCACTGGCTGAAAGCCCGGTCCTTTTTGCGCTGGAGCAGCTCCGCGATGGCCTGGTCCTGGTTTTCTTCAAATTCGGCCTCGTCCGGGAAACGGTGCTCGGCCAAGGATATGACGTAATAACCGTCCTTCCCGGTAATCACCGAATCGGCCAGCGGATTTTCCGGAGTCAGCGCGAAAGCGCTATCCGACAATTCCGGAACCCGGCCAATTCCCGGAACCTTTTCCCCCCGGCCGAAGAAATCGGTGGTTCTCATCGTCAGACCGGCCCGATCCGCCGCCTGCGCCATGTCCTGCTTATTGTTCTGCAGATCGGACATAAAGTCTTCGGCGGCGGCGGCGGCTTTTTCTTCCCGCCTCTGCTGCTGTAAATCAGCCGCCACCCGCTGTCGAATTTCTTCCAACGGCGGTACCTGCGGCGCCTGGCGCTCCATCACCTGGAACAGGTACCAACTGCCCTCGATTTCCAACACATCGCTGATATCATCGACCGAAAGATCAAAAGCCTCCTGCACCAGCCGGCCGCTGCCGGGAATGCCCGCGATTTTTTCCTGGCTGCTGAAAAAGGGCGTGGTGACTGCTTCGCGGTCTTCAAAGTCGGCCGCGGCCTTGAGGCTGTTATCCTCCAGGGCGGTATCAAAAGCGCTTACCGCCGCCTCATAGGCCAGATCCCGGGCCCTGTCCCGGGCGATCTTCTCCCGGATCTCTTCTTTAACCTCCGCCAGGGGGGTCTCCGCGGCCGGACTGACTTTCTCCACCTTGATCAGATGCCAGCCGAAACGGGTCCGCACCGGCTGGCTGACCTGGCCGGGTTCCATGGCAAAGGCTTTTTCGGCAAAAGGCGCCACCATATCTTCCTTTTTAAAGGCGCCCAGCTGACCGCCGTCGGCGGCACTGGGCCCCTCGGAATACTGTTGGGCGGCCGCGGCAAAATCCAAGCCCCCTTTAATTTTATCATATATCTCCAGGGCCTGCTGGCGCTTGGCCGCAACCTGGTCCTCCGGCGCATCGGCGGCCACCCGGATCAGGATATGCCGGGCTTCGACCGTTTTGTCCAGGGCGTACTTTTCCCGGTTCTCCTGGTAGTACGCCTGGATCTCATCCTCCGTAACCGTTACCTCATCGGTATACTGTGCCGGGGTAAAGGCGAGGTAGGAAATTTTCACCCGGGCCGGCGACTGGTAATCCTCCTGGTGTTCCTGGTAATATGCGGCCAGTTCCTCCGCAGAAGGATTCGTCCCGGCATACTGCTCCGGCGAAAAAACCACGTAATTGATCTTGAGCCGGGTATTCTGCCAGTCGTACCAGCGACGGGCTTCGTCCGCGGACACCTTGACGCTGCCGGTGACAATGGCACGCATCTTGTCAACCAGAAGCTGCCGCCGCTGGCGTTGTTCGAACACTTCCGGCATCAGTCGATTATGCTGCAGCACCCGGTTGTACAGGGACTGGTCAAAGCGACCGTTCGTCTGAAAGGCGCTGATGTTTTGAATGGATCGGGCCAGCTCGGCGTCAGTCACCTGCAGGCCGTATTCCTCCGCCTGTTGAATGATGAGCTTTTCTCCGATCAACTGTTCCATGGCCTGCTCTTTCAGATTCAGCATGTCCAGAATGTCATCACTCAGGTTATTACCGAACTGCTGCCGCACCCTTTCCAGCAGTTCGTAATACCGATTCTGGAAGGCGGTGGCCGCAACGACCTCGCCGTTGACCCGGGCCGCGACCGTCGCCTCTTTGTCCCCGAAATTCCCCACTCCCATGAAAACAAAGGCCAGCACAATGATCAAAAGAATCACCTTGATCATCCAGGAAGAAGCCCGTTCGCGCATAAATTGCAGCATAATACAAAAATCCTTAAAAAAAATAATATGTTATAATTTCAAATAGCCGGATGCAAACAAAAAGTCATTTTCTATTTATTATGAACCGCCTTACAGGTCAAGCGAATTAACCAGGTCTCCTTATTTGATGAAAATGAAGATTTTCTTTTACCAATGCAATTTTTATAAAAATGTTATTTTTTTTCTATTCCTTCAAATTTACTTGCCTTTTATTTATTTTTTTTCTATAAGTTAAATAACAAAAGTAAAAAATCTCAACCCGGTGGTTACTGTTTTTCAACAAAGGAGGTCATTCCATGGCAGGAAAAACCAAGCATGTGACGCTGGATGCGGCTTTTAAATCATTATTAAAAGATTACGGCATCCCCAGCAAAAAGGAGATCGACCGCATTAACGCCAAGATCGACCGCATGGAAAAAATGCTGAAACGGACGACGTCGGCCGCGGACAAAAAGTCCGCTCCCCGCACCGCCAGCACCAAGTCGGGCGGATCCCGGCGCATGTCGGCCACCAACGTGGTCCTGGACACCATCAAGCGGAGCAAAAAAGGGGCGGATTTTGCCAGCCTGCAATCCAAGACAGGCTTTGACGAGAAAAAGCTGCGCAATATCATCTTCCGTCTTCATAAGCTGGGCAAGATCAAGCGGGTCAGCCGCGGCCTTTATGAAGCCGTGGAATAACCCCTCCTTCGGCGGAACCCGGTCGAACGGCGGGAGCTGCTCCCGGGGAATATCTTTGCTGGTATTCCTGCCCGGCCGGCTTTTTTTGATGGCGATGTAAAAAGAGACAGCGGCTGGTTGCCCTTACAACCTGCCCGGCGGCATACGAACGGCACAACAGCGGTACGGAGCAGATCATGACAAACGATGCCAACGGACTGGTGGCGGGTGACGTGACCAGTGGTTATCGCCTGGAAAAGGTTTTTCCCTTCCCTGAAATCGAGGCCCGTGTCCAGGAATTTCGCCATATCCAGACCGGCGCCAGGCACCTTCATGTTGAAACCAGTGACCGGGAAAACTGTTTTGCGGTGGCCTTTAAAACCATCCCCCGGGATTCCACCGGGGTGGCCCACATCCTGGAACATACCATTCTGTGCGGCAGCGAAAAATATCCGGTCCGTGATCCTTTCTTTTCCATGATCAAGCGGAGCCTGAGCTCCTTCATGAATGCCCTGACCGCCTCCGACTGGACCATGTATCCCTTTGCCACACCCAATACCCGTGATTTTTATAACCTGCTGGATGTATATCTCGACGCCGTCTTTTTCCCGATCCTGTCGGAACTGAGCTTCAAGCAGGAGGGCCACCGCCTGGGGATCGTCCCTGTCGAAGGGGAGGGTGGAGAAGACTTTCAACTGGTTTACCAGGGAGTGGTCTACAACGAAATGAAAGGGGCCATGTCCGCTCCGGAACAGATCATGCACCGATCTTTGCTGCGGGAACTGTATCCGGATACGACGTACAGCTACAACTCCGGGGGGGATCCCGCGGCCATCCCCGGCCTGACACATGCGCAGCTCAAGGCCTTTCACCGCCGGCACTACCATCCCAGCAACGCCTTTTTCTATACCTACGGCAACATTCCAGTCACCGACCACCTAGCCGTTATCAACGAGAAGGTTTTGTCCCAGTTTGAGGCCATTGACCCGCAGACCGATGTCCGCCCGCAGCCGCGGTGGTCGCAGCCTCGTTCTGCTACCGCCGCCTATCCCGTGGCCGCCGATGAAGATCCCACCCGAAAACACCAGTTCTGCCTGGCCTGGCTGGCGGCCGATATTCATAACACGTTCGATGTCTTCACCCTGGTTGTCCTGGAGCAGATCCTGCTGGGGAACTCCGCCTCCCCCCTGCGCAAGGCCCTGATGGAATCCGGCCTGGGCAGTTCGCTCAGCGACGGAACCGGCCTGGAAGCCGATCTGCGGGACATCATGTTCGCCTGCGGCCTGAAGGATGTCGGCCGGGATGACGGCGACGCCGTGGAAAACATTATCCTCAATACCCTGGCTAAGCTGGCGGAAGAAGGCGTTGATGCGGAGCTGGTTGAATCCGCCATTCACCAGATTGAATTTCAGCGGCGGGAGGTGTCCAATACCCCTTACCCGTACGGTGTAAAGCTTTTTCTGAACCTGGCCGGGAACTGGCTGCATGGCACGCCGCCGGAGAATATCCTGCAGATCGACCCCCTGATCGACCGGCTCTACCGGGAAATGGAAGCCGAATCCTTCTGGGGAAACCGGATCCGGACATTTTTTCTGGATAATCCGCACCGCCTGCGCTTTCTTCTGGCCCCCGATCCCCACCTGGCCGAAGAGCAGGCCGGCCGGGAAATTGCCCGACTGGCCGAACAGAAAGCCGCCCTGTCAACGGCGGATATCGAGAAGATCAAGCAGGACGCCCGGGACCTGGAAAAACTGCAGATGGAGCCGGACGACCCGGAGATCCTGCCGACCCTGACCCTCTCGGATATCTCCCCCGATATTTCCACGGCCCCGGAAAGCCGGGCCGAAGAAGCGGTCTTCTGTTACCCCCAGTCCACGTCCGGGATATTTTACTATACCGCGGCCATCGGGACCGGTTTTCTGTCGGCCGAACTGCTGCCGCTGGTGCCTTTTTTCTGCTTTGCCCTGACCCGCATGGGAACCGCCCGGCGGGATTATGCCGACCTGGCCCGGCAGATCGACCTGCATACCGGCGGCATCGGACTTGCGGCCCAGGTCCACACGACTTTCCGGCAGGAAGCCGAGGCTCTGCCGTTCATCTCCTTTTTCGGCAAATGCCTGGATCGCAAGCAAGACAAGATGTTCGAACTGATCGAGGAAATTCTCACCCGGTTTGATTTTTCCGACACCAAGCGTCTTCATCAGCTGCTGGTAGAATACCGGGCCGCCTTTGAATCCTCAATTGTGCCGGGCGGCCACCGGTACGCCATTTCCCTGGCGTCCCGGAACTTTTCGCCGGCCTGCGCGCTGGCCGAAACCTGGCACGGCATCCATCAGTTCCAGTTTTTAAAATCCCTGACAGCCAACCTGGACAATTCCGCCGTCACAGCCGTGGCCGAAAAGCTGTCAGCCATGGCCGGCCAGCTGCTGCGGCGCGGCAACTTCCAGACCGGCCTGGTCGGCGGCGACCAGCCGCTGCGCCGGGCGGTGGATTTTTCCCGCCGCCTGCAGGAGAACCTGGAAAAGGGTGCTGCCGAAGGATTCCACGCCGGCAACGTGACCGTGGAAGCGGCCCGGCCGGCCGAAGGATGGTCGACCGCCACGGCGGTCTCCTTTGTGGCCGCTGCTTTTCAGACGGTTCGCCTGGATCACCCGGACGCGCCCACCCTGGCGGTCATCAGCAAACTGCTGCGCTCCTCTTTTCTTCACCGGGAAATCCGTGAAAAAGGCGGTGCCTACGGCGGCTTTGCCATGTACAACACTGAAGACGGACGGTTCTGCCTGGCCTCTTACCGGGATCCGCATATCCACGAAACCCTGTCCGTCTATGAACGGGCCCTGGACTTTCTGCAAGCCGGGGAATACGGCGAGGAAGATATCACGGAATCCATCCTGCAGGTCTGTTCCGACATCGACAAGCCTGACACCCCTGCGGAAAGAGGCACCCAGGCCTTTAGACGGCGCCTGACCGGCCTGTCCGATGAGCGGCGCCGGGCCTTTAAAAAAGGAGTTATAGCGGTTACCCGGACCAAGGTGCTGACCGCCGCTGCCGACCATTTTCCGGCGTCTTCCCGGGCCTATGCCACGGCCGTAATCTCTTCCGCGAAAAAGCTGCAGCAGGCCAACGAAAAAATTGATCCGCCCCTGCGGTTGTTCACCATATAACTTAACGTCATTTTCATTCCGTTACGAGCCGGTAGTCGCTTCGGCTGCCGGTGACGCCACTGCAACGTTACCGGCCAAAAAACTTCCCCGGCAAAAGCGCAGCTGCGCCCTTGAAATGCCCGGGTAGATTTTTCCTGTACGGCCTGCTTACCGGGAGCGGCCGGCCTGCTGCATGCGGCGGTGCAGGCGTTCGGCCCGGAGGCAGAAGGTTTCCAGCTTGGCGTGGATCAACTGGGGAAAGGGAGAACCGTCGCTCTCGATGGCCAGGAAAGGCAGGCTGTCGATACCTTCCAACACCGCCCGGACGTCGGGGGCGTCGGTTTCGACAAAAAGTTTATCCCGGCGCGTCATGGTTTCGGTGAGAATGGATTCGGCCAGCCGGTTGGGCATGCAGCCGAACGGCCCGATGGCAATGATGCCGCAGGCATGTTCGACCACTTCGGTCAGGGCGCCGCCGATGGTCAAAATGGCCTCCCCCTGGAGCTGGGGTGAAAGATACGGAGTCGCCCGGTCAATATAGGCTTCCACATCCTCCGGTTCGGACCTTACCAGCCCGGAATCCGCCAGGATCGAACGGATGCGCCGATGGTAGTAATCCAGGAACCGGTTGCGCAGAACCTGTTTCAGCCGCTGCCCCCAGGCGGGCGTGTCCGCAGTGATTCCCCGGGCGACGAGGTAGTTGCAGTACTGGATCCATTCGGAGAGGGGTGAACAGACCGTGGCAAACCCCTTTTCAGCCAGGTACTCGGTCAAGTACTGACGGGACAGGCCGTCCCGGCGTACGAAAATTTCGCCCGTCAGCGTTATCACCGGCACGGCCGCCGGGTCCTGTTGCAGGGGAATGTTCTTCAGGCACGCCGCGGCCGCCCGCAGGCGGCGCCGCAGCTGCCGGAAAGAGCCGGCGGCCAGCACCGGCAGGATCTTCTCCCACTCCTCCCGGAAGACGGATATGGCCGCACCGGTGTCCGCGGCGTTGGCCAGCAGCATGGCGCGCACGTCCTCCATGATGTCCGAGGTCACCACCGCCCACCAGGCCCGCTTTTCAAAATCCGTTCCCATGCCGCCGTAGGCATTTTCCGAGGTGATGGTCATCACGGCCACATCCGGAATCCGCCGCCGCCGGATGAGATCTTCCATGAAAATATAATACTGCCCGAAGCGGCAGGGGCCGTCACCGGTGGCGATAAAATACACCAGCACTTCCTCGGGCCGTTTGCGGTTCTGGATATAGTTGAGCAGCGTACCCGTGGTCAGGGACAGGGGCAGGCACTCCTTGCAGGAGGTATTGGCCCGGCCCAGTTTCAGGACCGTTTCATCGGCCGGTTCATGGGAAAGCGCATGGAATCCCAGTCCCTGCAGGATTGCGGCGAAGGCGTCCGCGCTCAGCGCCCCCATGGCCGGCAGCAGGACAGTGACCCGCGGATGGGTCAGCGGCAGGGATTCTCCGTTCGAAGAAGTCACGGCCAGGTTGCCGTTGTTGCGGATGACCGCGGCCGGCCGAAAGGTTGTCGCGGCGGCGGCAGGACGGGTGCCGGCTTGCAGCTGCCGGTAGGCCCTGACAATGTCAAGAAAGGCTTCGATGCGCGTTTCCAGCCCGGCGTCGGCCGTATGGCTGTCCAGCTCCAGGGTCAGCGACGGCTTCCGCCCCATGATATCGCGGAAATAGCCCACCAGGAAAGAATCCGGACCGCAGGAAAAGTTGGTGATATAGGTACCGAACAACTGCGGATTTTCCTTGATCCGGCGCGCCACCTTGAGAATACGCTGGCCCATGCCCCAGTACATGTGCCGCTTGGACCGTTCCCGGCTGTTTTCCAGAAAATCGACCGGAATCACGGTGATCCCCCGGGAGGCGAACTTGTGCGGAATTCCCATGTGGGCTTCGTCGACCAGGCCGTTGTAAGGCCGGGCCAGGATGACCACGGCAAAGCGCTCGGGATCATTCGCCAGGTCGGCCAGGGCTTCTTCGCCCAGCCGGTGCATTTCCGCCTGGCAGGCCTCCTGCTGCTGCCGGGCGCGGGCAAAGGCTTCTTCCGCCTGCTGCCGGGAGCAGCCCAGCCGGAGGGCAGTTTCTACCAGGGGAGCGGCGGCCGCCCCCAGCCCCCGGCTCATATCAATCAGGGGGGTCAGGCAGGGCAGGCCCCGGTCCCGGTAGGCGGCCAGTTCCCGGCGAAACGTCGTCTGCAGATAAAAGGGTTCGCCCTGGACCAGGGGGCACACCTGGGCCTGGCTCCCGCTGGCGGCATCCAGTCCGGGAACGGCCTTGAAATGGGGCAGAAAAACATAATCCAGGTCTTCTTCCTGCAGCAGGGAAAAGAAAAAACCGTGGGCCAGTTCGGCGGGATAACAGAAGGCGGCGTTGCGGCGGTCGATACCCGCGGCCGCGGGCGCCGCCGGCAGCACCACTTCGTACCCCAGGGCCGTGAAAAAATGGGCATACAGCGGGAAATAGCTGTTCACCAGAAAACTGCGGTTAAGCCCGATACGCCCCCGCGGCCGGCACCCGGCATCGGCCGGTGACGGCGGCGCGTACTTGTCAAAAAGCAGGTGCTGCCGCAGGCGGACCAGGTCCAGTTGATCAATGTCATATTCGACCCGGCGCCGCAGGTTGTAGTAGCGGTTGCAGGCACCGCCGAAAGGATAGGTTCTCCCTTCGATTTCGATGCGGGCGATTTCGCAGCGGCGGTCGCATTTTTCCTTTCCCCCGCCGCAAACAAAGGGCTTCTTGTAAACCACCTCGCGGTTGGCCAGGACGGCCAGATCGAATTGTGCCGGGGCCAGCAGGCCGGCTTCGATTCGTTGCTCAATGGCCAGGGCCGCCCCGTAGGCGCCCATCAGCCCCGGTTCGGGCGGAACGATAATGGGCTTGCCCACCAGTGAGGCCATGGCCAGGGGAACGGCGCGGTTATAGCAGACCCCGCCCTGCATGAAAATCTTTTCCCCCACCGGCCGGCTCCCCTTGACCCGGTTGGTGTAATTCATACAGATGGAGTAGACCAGTCCGGCCACGATATCCTCGTGGGAGATCCCCTCGTGTACGGCGTTTTTAATATCCGAAGCGATAAAGGCGGCGCACTGGTCGTTGAAATTGGGGGGGCGGCGCCCGGTCAGGGCCACCCCGGCGATGTCCGTCATCTCCACGCCCAGGGTTTCCAGGGCCGACTCTTCCAGGAACGAACCGGTCCCCGCGGAACAGGCTTCGTTCATGGCGTAATCCGAGGGAACCCCGTTGGTGATGAAGGTGTATTTGGCGTCCTGGCCGCCGATCTCGAAAATGGTGTCCACCTCCGGATCAAAATAAACGGCGGCCGTGGCATGGGCGATAATCTCGTTGATGATGCCGTCGGTCAGGGCGTGCAGGCCCGCAATCTGCCGCCCGGAACCGCACACGCCCAGCCCGCTGATGGTGATGCGGCCGGGATCAAGCCGACTCGTGACCTGATCCAGCAGCGCCTGGTAGCAACGGCGGGATGCCCGGACCGGATCACCGCTGGTCCGTAGATAGATGGACGCCAGCAGGGCCCGGTCGGTACGCCGCATAAGCACCGCCTTGGTGGTAGTGGACCCCACGTCCAGCCCCAGGATACAGTCATCGCCGGCCCGGATCCGGTCCCGGCCCATCTCTTTGAAGGTAACCTGGTCGGCAAAACCGTCCAGCGGGGGCAGACTGTCAAAGGAGCTCGCCCGTTCTTTCAACAGGGCAGCGGTCCCGGTGCAGCGTACCGTTTCGTTGTCAAAGGCCCACAAGGCCGCGCCCAGGGCTTCGAAGCAGGGCGCTTCAGCCGGGACGATCAGTCCCGGTATTTCCGCCCGGAGATATTCCACCATCATCTGGTTCCGGGCCGTACCGCCGGTCAGCATAATGTCGCGCCGCTCGATATTCTTCAGCAGCTCCAGAACCTTGGAGGCCATCATGCGGCAGAGCCCTGCCGTGACCCGGGACCGGGGCACCCCCTTGTTGGTGGCATGGGTGCAATCGGACTTGCAGAACACCGAGCATCGCCCGGAGACCTGGTAGGGATCTTCCACGGCCGCCCATTGCATGGCTTCGTCCAGGGAGACGTCCATGCGGCGCAGTTGCTGTAAAAAAAATTCCCCGGTGCCCGAGGCGCACTTGTTGCCGGTGACCACGTTGGCAATGCGGCCGGCGCTGTCCATGACATACACCATGAAGGTTTCCCCGCCGGCGGAGACCACGGCCGGGCATTGCACCTGCGGCGGTTTGACGTAGCGATAGGCCAGCTCCACCGCTTCCGGTTCGGGGATGGTGGAAAGATTCAGAAAATTACGGAATTTGCGGCCGGTGGCGGCCACGGCATCGAAGGATGCCAGGTTGACGCTGTCCAGCGCGGCCAGGAGGGTGGCGCGGGGATTGCCTTCATGCGGAGTTACTGACCAGTCCAGCAGACGCGTACTTTTCCGCCGGTCAAGGGGACCGGCGGCGTCACTCTCCATCTGAACCAGGGAAACGGTGGATGCTCCCAGACATATTCCCAGCGTTCTCATCGGCTCCGTTCCGCTTCAGATCTTATTCCGGATATATCACAAGTCCCTGCGGGCACAGTGGCAGAACATGATGCAGCCAAAAAATTTGAATAAAATATCCAGATGTTTTCGCCTGACAAGGCTCCTGCCGCCCCTCCCGCCGCCATTTCTTCCCCTCTTCCGGCTTGTGCTGCCACCTCATGAATTAAATCTTATCTTTACCCAATATGAAAATATTTGCCAAGGATAAAATATTTCCGCAAACAACAGGCGGGCCGGCCATGACGGGCCGGCCCGGCTTCATGTTCTTTGCAGGAACATCGCCCCATAAAAGGTTTTTCAAGAATTGCCGATAGTTGAATGAAGCCAGCCGCTGCCTGCCCCCTTCTTTTTTATTGACACTTATCGGCGTTTCTTTTTATACTGACAATCACGGCAGCCCCTTTGTCAGGGCTTCTTAATAAAGGCAGCACTTTCCAACCGAACCCGAACGAATGTCACGACTGGAGTTGATCAAACATTTGACGCCTTTATAGAGCAGAATGAACCTGATCAAAAAAAATCCCACTCTCTTTTTCGGCCTGCTGCTTACCCTCTTGTTTCTTATATTAACCCAGGTCCGGGTCGGTTTTTTTGACACCCTGGGATTGAAACTGTACGACACTTGGATGAAGCTGGACACGCCGGCCGAAACCGAGGGCCGGATTGTCATCGTGGAGATCGATGACGATTCCATCGAAAAAATCGGACGCTGGCCCTGGCCCCGTTCCATCATCGCCAGGGGCATCGACCAGATCGCGGCGGCCGGACCGGCGGTCATCGGTCTCAATATTATTTACAGCGAAGCCGAAGAGAATGCCGGCCTGCAGGCCATCGAGCACCTGGAAAAATTATTTACCGACACCTTTCCCGCCCGGGGAAACACCTCCCCGACGGATGCCGGCATCACCGTCAGCGACCTGCCGGGCAGCCCGCCCGCTCCGCCGCCGCGCGCGGCCTATCTGGCGGCCATGCGCGACGCCAAAAACAAGCTGGACCGGGATTCCATTCTGGCGGCGGCCATGCGGCGGGCGGACAATGTCGTCCTGCCAGTATTCTTCATGGATTCGGACCGCCCCGGGGCTGACACCGGCACCGTGGCCCCGGCCCTGGCATCCCAGGCCATTGCCGCGGAAAACAGCGACCTGGGCGGCTGGTGCCCTAGCGCGGATGAAGCCACCCTGCCCCTCCCCCTTTTTCACGAGGCCGCCAGCGGCCTGGGTCACATCAACTGCGCCCCGGACCAGGATGGCACTTTTCGACGGGAACGGCTGTTTTACCAGTACAACGACCTGTATATCCCCTCCTACTCCCTGGTGATCGCGGCCAGCTATCTCAATGTCACCCCGGACAACATCCGGGCCCGCATCGGCTCCCGCCTGCACATCAGGGATGCCGTCATTCCCCTGACCATCGCCTCGGAAATGCTGATTCCGTTCATGGAGCCGCAGGACGGGTTTAAACATTATTCTTTTTTTGATGTCATTAATGACAAAATTCCATCCCGCATTTTCACCAACAAGATCGTTCTGCTGTCGCCCTCCGCCAAAGGCCTGGCCACCTCCCTGAGCACGCCGGTGGCCGCGGGCATGCCTCTGGGCGATTTCTGCGCCAACGTCATCGGCGCCATCGTCAACAACCGGTTCATCCGCCAGATGCCCCTAGGCGATCTCTTTGAACCGGCCTTTATCCTTCTGCTGGGGCTGTTGATCGCCCTGCTTCTGCCCCGCCTCCGGGCCCTCTGGGCGGGAATGGCTTTTTCAGTCATCCTGCTGCTGTTGATCGGCGGTTCCGCCTGGCTGTTTCTGGCCCGGGGCATGTGGCTGCCGGTTACCTATCCGCTGCTGATGCTGGTCATCGGATATATCGGAATTATCTCCATCAATTACTTTTCCGCCGAAGCGAGCCGGGAGAAACTGGCAGGAGAATCGGCCCAGACCAACCGCATGCTGGGTATCTCTTTTCAATCCCAGGGCATGCTCGACATGGCCTTTGACAAATTCCGGAAAGTGCCGGTCGACGACGAGATGAAGGATATTCTCTACAACCTGGCCCTGGACTATGAGCGCAAGCGCCAGTTCAACAAGGCCGCCTCGGTTTATGGCTATATCGAGGGACATGACCCCGGCTTCAAGGATGTCAGTGATCGCAAGGTCAAGCTCAACCAGGCCAGCGAAAGCATGGTTTTCGGCGGCAGCCTGGGCGGCCCGGTCGATGACATGACCACTACCGGTTCCGGGGTACGGCCCATGCTGGGCCGGTACGAGATCATCAAGCAGCTCGGCAAGGGTGCCATGGGAACGGTTTATCTCGGCCAGGATCCGCGCATCAACCGGACCACGGCCATCAAGACCGTCCGCTTTTCCGATGATTTCGACGAAGAAGAAGCCAAGGAGATGAAAGCCAAGTTCTTCCGGGAAGCGGAAAGCGCCGGCACCCTGTCCCATCCCAATATCGTCACCATTTATGACGCCGGGGATGAACAGGATATCGCCTACATTGCCATGGAATACCTGGAAGGCGAGGACCTGGAAAAATATACCAAAAAAAGCAGCCTGCTGCCGGCCCGGCGGGTGATCGTCTATATGGCCGATGTGGCCGAAGCCCTGGATTACGCCCACCAGAAGGGCATTGTTCACCGGGATATCAAGCCGGCCAACATCATGCTGGTCCAGGAAAACAAAATCAAGATTACGGATTTCGGCATTGCCCGTATCACGGCCTCCTCCCAGACCAAAACCGGCATCATCAAGGGTACTCCCTACTACATGTCCCCGGAACAGATATCCGGCAAAAAAGTAGACGGCCGCAGTGATATATTCTCCATGGGCACCATGATGTTCCAGCTGCTGACCGGAACGGTTCCGTTCAAGGGCAGCAGTCCGGCCGAACTGATGCATAAAATCCTGAACGAACCGCATCCGGACCCACGGAAATTCGCTCCCAGACTGCCCAAGGCGCTGGTGGCCATTATCAACAAGGCCCTGGCAAAAGACATTGCCAAGCGCTATCAGACCGCCGGCCAGATGGCCGGCCATCTGCGCACGCTGGGAGAAAAAATTGACGCCGCCAGAAACCGGTAAACCGGCAATCACCAAGCAGGTCAATAAGGCATATTCATGATCCTTGCAGAAGCCGCGGGCCTTACCGATACCGGCCGGAAACGAAAAGCCAACGAGGACGATTATTTTATCGACGAACGGCTGGGCCTCTATGTTGTGGCCGACGGCATGGGAGGGCATGCCGCCGGCGAGGTGGCCAGCCGGATCGCCGTTGAGACCATTCACGAGTATGCCGACCAGGTGTTTCAAAAAACCGGGGTTGAACCGCTGCCGGATGTAGGCCGCAACCTCTCCGCCGCCGCCAACCAGCTGCTGGCGGCGATTTACCTGGCCAACCGGAACGTTTACGAGGCCGCCCGCAGCAATCCCGCCTATGCCGGTATGGGCACCACGGTTGCGGCGGTTCTCTTCACCAGCGACGACACCTTCGTCAGCGTCAATGTCGGCGACAGCCCGGTTTTTCTGATCCGGAACGGCGCGCTGGAACTGATCTCCATGACCCACACGGTGGCCTCCGAGGCCATGGCCGCCAACCCGGAAGCGGAAGAGGCCTTGCGCAAGGAATTCAGCCATGTCCTGACCCAGGCCATCGGCACCAAGACCCAGGTAAACCCGGCGGTCGAGGAGCGGTCCTGCCGGGACGGCGATGTTATTGTGCTCTGTTCCGACGGCCTGACCGACATGGTGGCCAGCGAACAGATCGAGCATCTGGCCGGCACCCTGGCACCGGCCGAAGCCTGCCGGCAACTGGTCGATCTGGCCAATGAAAACGGCGGTCAGGACAACATTACCGTCATTGTCTTAAAAGTCGGCAATTTATCCCGGACCGGCGGCTTTATCCGGCGGGCCGGCCGGTTTTTGAACCGGGCATTGAAACGACAATAAATACTGCCCGCTGATCACCAACACGGACAACTACGGAGGTTTTATGAATGAACAGGCACCAATCCTGATTTTCGGGAAAAGCACCTGACCCTTTACCACCGCCGCCCGTGAGGCGTACGCCCAAAAAGGCAGGGTTGTCGAGTACCGGGACGTCAAGCAGGATGCCGCCCATCTGGATGAGATGCTGCGATATTCCGACGGCGCCCGGAAGGTTCCGGTCATCGTGGAAGAAGGACAGGTCTTGATCGGTTTCAAGGGCCGCGCCTGAGGCGTTTGATTTTTCCGGCCGGGTGCCGGAAATCTTTTTTTCTACCTTGAGCGGCCGGCCGGGTCCGTAGAGACTCCGGGGTCGGTTTGCAGCGGTGGCTTATGCCCCTTGATCACTGGCCCCTGATCGCCACTCCCTCCCCCAAACGGAGAAGAATGCTATGGAACAGCAGTACCTGATTGACGAATTCAAACTGGAAGAAGGCTGGCGGCTGTTTAAAATCATAGGGGAATTTGTGAACGGGGTGGAAGCCCTGCACGGCATCGGCCCGGCGGTGTGCATTTTCGGTTCCGCCCGGCTCAAGCCGGATTCTCCCATTTATGAAAAAGCCCGCCACCTCGCCGCTCTCTTTGCCACCCGGAGCTATGCCGTTATTACCGGCGGCGGCGGCGGCGTCATGGAAGCGGCCAATCGCGGAGCCACCGACAAAAACGGCGTCTCCGTGGGTCTCAACATCACCCTGCCCCATGAACAGGAGCCCAACCCCTATGCCAGCATCAAGCAGGAATTCCAGTATTTCTTTATTCGCAAGGTCATGTTCGTCAAGTATGCCCAGGGCTATATCATCATGCCGGGCGGATTCGGTACCATGGACGAATTTTTTGAAGCGGTCACCCTGATCCAGACCCACCGCATCAAGCCCCTGCCCGTTATCCTGGTCGGCAAGGACTACTGGTCCGGCCTGCTGGACTGGATCCGGACCCACATGCTGGAGCATCAGACCATTTCTCCCGGCGATTTTGACCTTATCCAGGTCATTGATGACCCGGAGGAGATTGTCGAGGCCGTGATCCGGTTCAACGCGGCCCGGCAGATCGGTTCCCCGGGTTAATCTTCCTTTCCGAACTGCATCCGGCACAGGCGGTAATAATCGCCGCCGCGGGCATACAGTTCATCATGGGTGCCTTCTTCCGCAATCCGGCCGTCGGCAATAACCACCACCCGGTCGGCATGACTGACCGTTGACAGCCGATGGGCGATGACAAAGGTGGTGCGGCCGTGCATGAGATTGGCCAGCGCCTTCTGGACAATCGTTTCCGCCTCGGTATCCAGGGAGGAGGTGGCCTCATCCAGGATGAGGATGGGGGCATCTTTCAGCAGGGCCCGGGCGATGCACAGCCGCTGCTTCTGACCGCCGGACAGGCGGGAACCGAGTTCGCCGATAACGGTCTCGAACTGCTCTTCAAACCCCATGATAAAGTCATAGGCATAGGCGGCCCGGGCCGCGGCGGCGATATCCGCCTCGGAGGCGTGCCGGTTGCCGTAGGCAATGTTGTCCCGGATGGTTTCATTGAACAGAATCGGTTCCTGGGTGACAATGGCGATCTGGTCACGCAGGGACTTGATGGTGGCCTGGCGGATATCCACCCCGTCCACCATGATGCGGCCGGCCGTGACATCATAAAAGCGGGGAATCAGGTTGACCAGGGTGGTCTTGCCGCCGCCGCTGGCGCCGACCAGGGCGACGACTTCCCCCGGGGCGGCCGCCAGGTTGATCCTCTGCAGGACCGGGGTATGGCCGTCATAGGAAAAAGAAACATCTTCAAACTCGACCCGGTGATTGCGCCGCTCCAGGGTGACGGCGTCCGGAACTTCCTGGATGGAAGCCCGGGTTTCCAGGATATCATAGATCCGGTCCACCGCCGCCATGCCTTTCTGCAGCTTGGCGTTTAGGCCGGAAATCCGCTTGACCGGTTCATACATCAGCATGACCGCGGCCAGAAAAGAGATAAAAGCGCCGGTGGTGTAAGCGCCGCTGATGACCCGGGAGCCGCCCAGCCAGATGACAAAGGCAATGCCTCCCCCGGCCAGAAACTCCATGATCGGCGACGACAGGGCGCGGAAAACAACGTTTCTCATTTCCAGCTTGTACAGCAGGCTGGATTTCTTATAAAATCTATTTTTCTCATATTCCTCCATGCCAAACGCCTTGACGATCTTGTTGCCGAGAAAAGTTTCATGCAGAAAGTTACTCATCTCGGCCATGGCTTCCTGGACCCCGGTGGAGACCCGCCGCACCCTGCGGCCAATGGCCACGATGGGATACAAGGCCAGCGGCAGGACCACAAAGGCCACCAGGGCCAGCTCCCAGATCTGGTAGAACGTCAGTCCCAGCAGAAAAATCACCGTGCACAAATCCCGGGCCAGGGAGGTGGCCACATTGGAGACGACCGTTTTGATAAGATCAACATCATTGGTAATCCGGGACATGAGCACGCCGGTTTTTTCCTTGTGAAAAAAGGCCAGCGGCAGATCGGAAATTTTGTCATAGAGCTGATCACGAAACTGCTTGATAATTCCATGCGACACCCGCCCCAGGAAATATTCCTGGCCGTACATGCCCAGGCCTCGCAGCAGGGAGACCGTCAGCACCGCCAGCGGCACCAGCCGCAGCATGGTCCGGTCCTTGGTAATGAAAATATCGTCAATGGCCGGCTTGATCAGGTAGGCCAGGGCGGCGGTGGTGGCGGCCGTGATCAGCATGCAGAAAACCGCCAGGTAAAAACGGACGCGGTTGGCCTTGATATAATTCAGCAGATCGCGATATCTGCCCTGGATAGAAAATATGGGAGTGCGCATGAGTAACCTTTACGTAACGGGCCCGGTTCCTGACAAAAGAGGGCCCGAATTTTGGCCCGGATATTTCATGGTTTTTTTAGACATCTAAATGGGTAAAATTCCATCAACAGCCAATTACAGTTTGTCTTTTAAAAAAAAGCCCAAAATTATTAATGACAAGCCTGTAAAAAGTCTTTT
>CAYTQK010000028.1:0-17842 GCA_964439745.1 uncultured Desulfobacterales bacterium | reverse complement strand
CGATGGTACCCGTAGCAGGAGCGGCCGCTGCGAGGGCCTGAACGAGCTGCTGGGCGGAGGGACGGCGGATATCGCCCCGGAGGACGCCGGTGCGCTGGGCAGGACCGACGGGGAAAAGGTGCGGGTCGCCGCCGGCCGCGGCGAGGTGACGGTGACGGCCCGGGTGACCCCGGAAATCCAGGCGGGCATGGTCTGGATGTCCTTTCATTTCCGGGAGGGCAACGCCAATTTTCTGACCAATCCGGCCTTCGATCCGTACACCCAGACGGCCGAGTACAAGGCCTGTGCCGTACGGGTGGACCGGCTCTAGCCGGACTTGCGGCCAGGCCGATGTCCCGACGGTAACCGACCGTTGGGGTAATTCGTCTTCAGTTGAATCTCTTTTCATTATCGGTTATTATGAGTCATGTTCACGTCCGGTGTGATCGGATTTAGGCTGACCAGGAGAACCGGTAATGAAAACCACCCAATTGTTTCCCCGCTCCAAGATCTGGCTGGAAGACGCCCAGGGAAATGTTGTTTTCGGGCTGGGGCGCTATCGCATTTTTGAGGCCATCCAGCGCCTGGGTTCCCTGAGCGCGGCCGCCAAGGAGCTGCACATGGGCTACCGGGCGGTCTGGGCCCGGGTCCATGCCACCGAGGAGCGCCTGGGCCAGGATCTGCTGGTCAAGAAGGTCGGCGGCAGCGCCGGCGGCGGTTCCCAACTGACGCCACTGGCCGAGGCCCTGGTGGCGCATTTCGCCCGCATCAAGCAGTGCGTTGAGCAGGATACCGACACCCTTTTTGAAGAGGCCCTGGGTAAGCAGCTGCAGGTTAAGAAATAACGACGCGGGACAGTCACCAGATTTTTGCGCTGCCTTCTGCCGTATCTTTATCTCCCGATTGTAATCATATCGAATAGGGCTTGCAGTCCGGCCGGAATTTGGGTATGTATCGGGCAGCAGCTTGCCGGTCAAAACCGGCGTGACCATCATCAGACCGGAGAAACATGTTCCGATTTTTTAAACGAAAAAAAGCCAGGGCTGCGGCCGGTCCCCCGCCGCAGGCGGAGACACAGAATTCCGGACGGGCCGAGACGAGCCTGCTGGGATCGGTGTTCCTGGCCTACGGTATCGTCCTGCTGCATCTTTCCCTGATCGCCCTGGCGGTGCTGCTGGTGCTGGTGGTCAACGGCGTGGCTAACTATTTTTTCTGGCTGGTGCTGGGCGGCCTGGCCCTGGTCTGCGGCGGCGCCTGGCTGTTTTTGAAAAAGATGGTCGCCCAGCGGCAGGCTTTGCGGGAGCTGCTCCAGCTGCCGGAGTTTCGGGGAAAAACCATCGAAATCAGCCTCTTCGGCGGGGCGGCCGCCCTCAAGGTGGACGGCCGGGCCGATGACGCCGTGGATGTCAGGCACATCTCTTCATCCACCACCCCCCTGCTGGAAAACGGCCTCACCGCCCGCCTGGACGGTCTGGGCGAGCTGAGCCGCCTGTATGAGAACGGCACCATCACCGCAGAAGAATTCCACCAGCTCAAGCAGGAATTGCTGGCCGGCGCCTCGTCGGCGGTTTCTTCGGGCTGAACGCGCCCCTCCTGAAATTTTCTTCCCCCAGGGCTACAGCAGCAGATCCACCGCCCCCATGAGTTCGGCAATGGTTTCCTCGTAAATGGCGGGAATGTCTTCGGCCAGGTAGGTGACCACCTGGCTGTGGCGCAGGCTGATCATGCCGTGCAGCAGGCTCCAGACCTGGATCAGCCGCCGCTGGACCAGGTCCGGCTGGCTTTTTTTGCCCAAAACCTCCTCAACGGATGCCTGCGCCATGGCGGCGATCTCCATGGAAAGGCGGTACTCCTGTTCTGACAGGGCTTCGTGGGGGGTGCCCAGGTAATCATTGTATTTGGGCGTGGGCAGGGTAAACATGATGTCGTAATAGCGGCGATATTCCAGCCCGAAACGGACATAGGCGGCCATCATGGCCCGGCCGCGCCCGGTGGGTGTGTCGGCCCCGTCCCGGGCGGCGGTCAGGGCCTGGTGCAGCATGGCAAATCCCCGTACCACCAGGGAAAGATAGAGCTCGTCCTTGTTGGCGAAAAAATTGTAGAGATTGGGCGCGGTCATGCCCAGGCGGCCGGCCAGGGCGCGCATGGTCAGTCCCTCCAGCCCCTGCCGGCCGATAATCTCCAGGGCCTGGTCCAGGACGCGTTCCCGGATGGCGGCGATCTCTTGGGGGGAGCGGGACGTCTTCATGACGGCTCCTTTCGCCGGTTGAGGGCGCGGCAGATTTTGCGGTGGGCCCGGTAGAGCCGCAGAAAAGCAGCGTAGAGGCGGTCATAGGCGGCCCGATGGTCCGGGTTCGGCGCAAAATGGCCGGTATACTCGATCAAATCGGGAATGTCGGCAAAGGCGATCTCACCCAGGCCCACCGCCGCGATAAAGGCCGCGCCGCGGGCATTGGCCTGCATGGGATCCTTGACCTGGCGAATGTCCCGGTCAAGGACGTCGGCGAAGATCTGGCACCATAAATCCGAGCAGGCTCCGCCGCCGATCATGTTGAGGGGGTTTAACGGCCGCCGGATGAATTTTTCCACGTAGGTCAGGCTCCAGCGGTTGTTGTAGGCCACCCCTTCCAGGACCGCCCGGATAACGTCGGCCCGGTCGGTGGTGGTCTTTATGTTAAACAGGCTGCCCCGGATGGTCTCGTCGTCCACCGGTGTGCGTTCGCCGTTGAGCCAGGGGGTGAAGATGAGATCATGGCTGCCGGCCGGGGCCGTGGCCGCCAGTCCGGTCAGTTGTTCATAGGAGACGGCCGCCGCGGCCCGGTCGGGGTCGTGGCCGCCGTCCAGCAGGTGCCGGATCAGGTCCAGGGCCTCGCCGGCCATGTCCTGCTCGTTGACGGCCTGGTAGCGGTCGGGAATGGCCGTGGGCAGGGAGGCCACCGAGTGAAAGGGGTCGGTTTTCTTAAAGGGCACCAGGCATTGTACCCAGGAAGAGGTGCCGATGTAGACATGCCCGGCAAAATCGGCCACCGCGCCGGAGCCGATGCAGGCGGTCTGGTGGTCGGGCGAGCCGGCCACCACCGGGGTATGGGGGGCAAGTCCCATCTGCGCGGCCACCTCCGGGGTGACCGTGCCCAGGATGTCGGTGGACCGCAGCAGGGGCGGCAGCTTGGCCTTATCGATGCCGAAGGCGGTGATGAGCCGGTCATCGTATCCGGCCCGGTCCAGGTGCCGGATATCGCTCACCCAGAAGAGGTGGGCCGAATCGAGGGTGGCCGCCATGACCCCG
The DNA here is from genome assembly GCA_964439745.1 of uncultured Desulfobacterales bacterium. Classification (GTDB taxonomy): domain Bacteria; phylum Desulfobacterota; class Desulfobacteria; order Desulfobacterales; family Desulfosudaceae; genus CAYTQK01. Next base: position 14,577 of record CAYTQK010000028.1, on the reverse strand, counting down.
GTCAGCTTGAAATTGAGATAGTCCTTGCTGGGCAGAAAACAATGGGTTTTTTCGTAGATCTCCGGATGGCGGTGCCGGATGAAGAGAAGATGGCCGATGTCGTCCTTGCCAGAGAGGGTGGGCGCCCCGCCGGTGCGGCGGATCCAGCGCAGGGCTTTGCCCAGGTTATAGCCCTGGAATTCGGGAAACCCGCCCATGGCCTGTTTGATATAGGGGCCGCCGCGGGTGTCCATCCAGGTGATACCGTTCATCAGGGGTCTGCCCTGCCGGTCCACGGCCACGGTGCTGGAAAAGGTGCTGGAGACCGACACGGCCGCGACGGCCGCTGGCCGGACGGCCCGCCGCCCGGCCAGGCGGGCGGTCACGGCCAGGATGGCCTGCCACCACTCTTCCGGGTCCTGTTCCACCCCGCCGTCGTCCAGGTAGCGGGTGGCCGTGGCCTGGAAGGTAAAGTCGCGCACCTGTCCGTGGATGGAAATCAGGGCCGCCTTGATGCCCGAGGTGCCGTGGTCGATGGCCAGGATGTATTTGTCGGCTGCATTCATTCCGTTCCTTCCGGGTTTGGGGGCTAAATCATGGCGGCCGCCTCCATCATCTCCATGGTCGTTTTGTTGCCGTCGGCGTCGATGAATTCCACCAGCAGGCTTTCGCTCTTGTCCGGATCGTTCTTGCGGTTGTCCGCCAGGATGCCGGGAATGAGCTGGATAAAATCCCTGGGATCCATGCACCCTTCCGGAGGATAGACCCCTTTTTTGCTGATCTGGCCGCGGTGCAGCAGGATGGCCCCCAGGGCGGCGGGTATGCCGGTACCTTCGCCCAGGGCCTGGGAGTCCGAGGCCATGTGAAAGCGGATTTCCTGGGGTTGGCCGTCCTTGGTGCCGCGCACCACCGTGGAGGTGCAGCCCTTTTGCCGGCCGAAAGCGGTCTGCTGGAGAATCCGCTCCCGTTCCCGGATGAGAAAGGCGGTGGCAAAATCATAGGGAATGATCTCGCGGCCGTCAACAGTCAGGGGGGTTTTGTCGGCTAGGCCCAGCCGGCAGACCTCCCTGGTCAGGTCGTAATAGGCCTCGGGCAGGATGGTCCCCCGGTTGGTGACCTGCTGCAGATCCAGGTAGCGGGGCAGGGTGACCTGTTCGGGATGGGGATAGGGATAGACGGTGATGTCGTCGCCCAGGATGGGAAAATCAAAGGTGGCCCGCAGGGCGCGGCCGTCTTCTTCAAAGAATTTGACATGGGTCATCTGCCCGTCCAGGAACATGGGAATGTCGATGCTCATGCAGTGAAAGCGGTGGCCGATGACGCCCTTGCCTTCCAAGGGTTCCCCGCCGTGGGCGTGAAAGATATCCACCGCCTCGGTGGCGTCAAGCAGGTGATCGGCCGCGAACCGGGCCAGCAGGTTGGTGGCCCCGGGCGAATTGCCCATGCCGATGACCATGGTCAAGCCGGCTTCGGCCACTTCCGCGCTGCGGTCGAGCAGTTCCAGGGTGACGTCCACGTCGTCGCACACGTCCAGGTAGTTGATGCCGGCGGCCAGCACCGCCTCCACGATCAGGCCCACGGTTTTGTAAAAGGGGCCGACGCAGTTGACCACCAGGTCGCACCCGGTGATGGCCGCGGTAATGCTCTGCCGGTCCATGACGTCGACCGTGACGGCGGAAACCTTGTTGCCGGGGATGTCGGCCGCCAGCCGGCCGGCTTTGTCCCGGTCGATGTCGCCGATGACCACCTCGTCAAAATCCCCGGTCCCGGCCAGGCTCTTGACCACCACGCTGCCGACGGCGCCGCAGCCGCCCAGTACGATCACTTTTGCCATGTCATCCTCCTGAAGATATGGAATTAAAAAATGAACAAAGTTAAATTTAACTTAGTTCAAAAAAATAGCCTTGTCAAGAACAAAATTCTTCGGCGGACAGTGCCCGGGCCAGAGTGGTGACGCGGATGTGCCGGTCCTTTACATGCAGCCGGGAAGAAGATATAAAAGCAAAGGCAACCGGTCGAAAAATGAACCCAGGCCGGGGGAGACGACCGCATTATTCCGAAGGGCGATAAGGTGTCATGATTCTGATTCAGATCATATTGTTTTTCGTGCTGCTGTTTGCTTTTTTCGGGGTGTCCGCGCTGTGGCACCGGGCCTGGTTCGGCGGCCGTCCGGAGAAGCCGTCCGGCACCGTCTGGCGCTGGATCACGGTGGCCCTGGTGGCGGGGGACCTGGCGGGATTGTACTGGGTCATCTACCTCTTACTGACTTGAGGGACAACCCGATATCTTGATAATCAGGCTTTCCAGGACGAAGCGGGCGGCCGGGTCCTTGTCGGACAGGGTTTTCAGCCTACGGTCGGCCTGCTGCAGGGCGGGGTAGAAGGAGAGAAGTTCAGACCGGGTAAAGCCGGCCGCCTTTTTGAAGTTCATGTAGACCGGGTAGGGGTTGCCCGAGCCGGCGGCGATCATCAGGTCGGCCGGCGGCTTTTTGGGGGCGGACTTTTTGGGGGGCGTTGTCGCGTCCGGATCTTCGCCGGCCAGCTGCCGGTCGTGCCGCAGGATCTTTTCGGCCGCGGCGGCATCGTGTTGTTCCACGGCCGGCATCACCTGGCGCTTGAAGGCATCAAAGCGCATCTTTGCCTGCCAGCTTCGACCGGCGGCTGAATCCATGAAATCACGGATGATGAGCAGTTTGCGCACCTGGTTGATCAGGGCGGCCAGCACCTGGAGGGGATGAACAGCCTCGCTGCCGGAGAGCAAGCTTTCCAGGTAGTACAGGGCCTGGGTGCGGTCCCTGTCGAAAACCGCGTTGGTCAGGGTGTAGATGGGATCGGTGCGGGTCCGCCGGGCCAGCCGCTTGACATCATCGGCGGTGATGGCGGGGCGGTCGCCGACATAGGCGGCCAGTTTTTCCAGGTGGTTGTGAAAGGTGCCCGGATCAAAGCCGGTCAGTTCGGACAAACCCTGGAAGGCGGCCGGCTCCAGGTTTTTGCCCCGGCGCTCCAGGACCGTCTTGGCCAGGTCGGCCAGGGCTGACTGCTGGGCCTGCCGGGCGGCCTTGGTATCCCCGGCGGCCACGCTGCAGTCAATGACATGGCCGTGCTCCTGGATGGTTTTAAACAGCCGGCGGCGCTTGTCCACCACGTCGGTGGTGATGACCAGGTGATTGGCCGGGGCAAAGCCCTTTGCCACGGCCTGTTGCAGGGCCGCGGCCGGGTCGGATACGGGTGAAGGGGCTACCCCGGCCTGCCGGCAATGGTCGATAACGATTTCCAGCCAGTCGTCTTTATTGCCGCCGTCGGGATCGGCCGCCAGCAGCTTTTCCTTTTCCTCTTTGCCCAGCGAATCCAGGTCCAGATCCTGCAGGGCCAGCAGCTTCAGAAAAGGGCCGGCGGCGCGGTCCGGCTTGTCGTCGGCCAGGGCCTCCTTGATCCGGCCGATCAGCTTGCCGTCGTCGGACTTGCTGTAAAAAATCCGCGAATCGCGCAGGGCTACCACTTTCGGGGCGGAGTCCAGGGAGAAGGTGTTGACCCGTTCCAGGGCCTCGTAAATATCGTCCTCCGCCCCTTCCAACGTGTCCAGGCCAAAATCCCGGTGTTCTTCCGGCAGCAGCGCCGCGGTCAGGGCGTCGAAGGCCTGGGCGCAGAGGTAGGTGTCGCCGAAAATCAGGTAGATCGGCGCCGGGGCCTCTTTTTTGACCAGGAATTTTTCCAGCTTGCTGTGGGCAATGACCGCCATGGCAGCAATCTTCGATTTTGAGTGACTGTATCGGATGCGCCGGTTACCGTGCCGGCCGCCATCCTCATTTTCGGGATTTTTTGTTTTTATCCCGCAGCAACAATATCACCAGGATCACCGCCGCGATCAGGGCCGCGGACAAACCAATGGCCTGGGAGGTGGACAGGGCCCCGGACAAGACCGTTCCCCGGGGGTCGCCCCGGAAGCTCTCGATACCAGAACGGGTCAGCCCGTAGACCACCAGGTAGACCAGAAAGAGACGGCCGGAAAACCGGCCCTTCAGAAACAGGGCCAGCAGCACCCCGAAAATGATAAAATTGGTAAAACTGGAATAGAGCTGGGTGGGATGCAAGGGCACGCCCATGGGCCGGGCCAGGGTATGGGGATCGGTAAAGGTCACCGCCCAGGGCCGGGTGCAGATTTCCCCGTAGCAGCAGCCCGCGGAAAAACAGCCCAGCCGGCCGATGGCATGGGCCAGGGGCGCGAACAGGGCGGCCAGGTCGAAAATTTTTCCCAAGGCAAGATCATGCGCCCGGGCATAGACGAGAACCACTGCCAGGGCCCCGAAAAAGGCCCCGAAAAAGACCAGCCCGCCGTTCCAGACCTTGAAGATCTCCAGGGGCCGGGCCAGAAATTCAGCCGGGTTGATGACCACGTACAGCAGGCGGGCGCCGGCCAGCCCGGCCAGCACCCCGTAAAAGCAGATGTTCATGATATGCTCGGAGGCGATACCGCTGCGCCGGGCCAGCCGGCTGGTCGTCCAGATGGCTGTCAGCAGCCCCAGGGCCGCAAAAAATCCATAGGTATAAATGGTCAGACCGCCGATTTCAATCAGAATGGGATGCATGGCTATACCGGTACCTTTTTGAAGATGAGGTGAATGATGATGATGGCCATGCCGACGGAGATGGCGCTGTCGGCCACGTTGAAGGCCGGCCAGTGGAGGTGGTGGATGTAAAAATCCAGGAAATCCACCACCGCTCCCTCCCGCACCCGGTCGATGAGGTTGCCCACCGCCCCGCTGAAGACCAGGGCCAGGGCGGTCAGAAACCAGGGATACCGCCGCGGAGTCTGCCAGTAGAGATAGAGGACAAAAGCGGCCACCGCCAGGGTAATGGCGACAAACAGCAAGGCCCGGATCTGGTGACTCTGGCCGGCCATGAAGCCGAAGGCGCCGCCGGGGTTGTGAATCCGGGTCAGGTTGAAAAATCCCGGGATGACGGGAATGCTCTGGTGCAGGGCCATCTGCTGCACAACCAGATACTTGGTGAGCTGATCCAGCATTACCATGACCAGGGTGAGGCCGGTAATCAGCACTGTTTTGGCGGCGCGGTCGGTCATGGGCATTTTTTGTATTGTCCGGGCGATGCGGTCCGAATCCGTTACATCGCCGCCAGGGCCTGGCGGCACCGTCGGCAGATGGTGGGATGATCGGTATCATCGCCCACCGAGGTGTCATGCACCCAGCAGCGTTCACATTTTTGGCCGGCAGCCGGGGCCACCATGATCACCAGGCCCTCGATTTCCTCGCTGACAAAGGCGTTTTCCGGTTTTTCCCCGCCGTCGGCCAGGTGTACTTCGGAAACAATAAACAGCTGCCGCAGGTTGTCCCGGTGGTTTTCCAGCAGGCGTTTTGTTTCGCCGGCGGCGCTGATGGTCAGGCCGGCGTTGAGGGGATGGCCGATCTCCTTGCCGGCCCGGGCGATTTCCAGGGCCCGGGCCACTTCGCCGCGGATGTGCAGCAGTTTTTCCCATTCCGCGGCCAGTTCCGTCGATTCCCACTCTTCGGCCGCCACGGGCAGCCGGGCCAGGTGGATGCTCTCCGGCCGGTCGGCTTCAGCCGGCAGATAGCGCCACAGCTCTTCGGCGGTGAAGGGCAGGATCGGGGCCATCAGCCGGGCCAGGGCGTCGATGACGGTGTAGATCACCGTCTGGGCGCTGCGCCGGTCCTTGTCCGCCGGCGGTGCGGTGTAGAGCCGGTCCTTGAGAATGTCCAGGTAAAAGGCCGACAGGTCCACGGTGCAGTAGTTGTACAGACGGTGATAGACCACGTGGAACTCATAATCGTCGTAGGCTTTTTCCAGCCGCTTGATAAGCCGGCCCAGGGTGAGCAGGGCATAGCGGTCCAGGCCGGGCATCTCTGCGAGCGCCACCCGGTCCGCGGCCGGCTTGAAATCGGCCAGGTTGCCGAGAATGAAACGGCAGGTGTTCCGGATTTTTTTGTAGGCGTCGCTGAGCTGGTTGACGATGGCGTCGGAAATGCGAACGTCCTCCCGGTAGTCGGCCGCGGCCGCCCACAGCCGCAGGATCTCGGTGCCGTACTTCTTGATGATCTTGTCCGGGGCGATGACGTTGCCCATGGACTTGGACATCTTTTTGCCCTGGCCGTCGACCACAAAACCGTGGGTCAACACGGCCTTGTACGGCGCCCGCCCCCGGTTTTCCACGGCCGTCAGCAGGGAGCTGTGAAACCAGCCCCGGTGCTGGTCGCTGCCTTCCAGGTAGAGATCGGCCGGCCAGGCCAGTTCCGCCCGGCGTTCCAGGACAGCGGCGTGGCTGACGCCGGAGTCGAACCAGACGTCCAGGATATCGGTCTCCTGGATCAAATCGGTGCTGCCGCAGGCCGGGCAGGAGGTATCGTCGCCGAGAAATTCGGCGGCCTCTTTTTCAAACCAGATGTCCGAACCGTGTTCCCGGAAAAGTTCGTAAATGCGGTCGCGAACGGCGGCATTCATGTGCACCGCCCCGCAGTGTTCGCAGAAAAAGACCGTGATGGGTACGCCCCAGGAGCGTTGCCGGGAGACGCACCAGTCCGGCCGGTTCTCGATCATGCCGTAGATCCGTTCCCGGCCCCAACGGGGAATCCACCGCACGTTGTCGATTTCGGCCAGGGCCTTCTGCCGCAGGCCGGTCTTGTCCATGGTAATGAACCACTGGGCCGTGGCCCGGAAAATGACCGGTTTTTTGCAGCGCCAGCAATGGGGGTAGGAGTGGCGCATGGTGTCCCGGGCCAGCAGGGACTGGTTGGCCTCCAGCTGCGCCATGATATCGTCGTTGGCTTCAAACACGAAGCGGCCGGCCAACTGCGCCACCTCTTCGGTAAACCGGCCCTGGTCGTCGACCGGCGAGTAGATGTCCAGGCCGTATTCCCGGGCAGCCTCGTAGTCTTCGGCGCCGTGGCCCGGGGCGGTGTGGACACAGCCGGTACCGGCTTCCAGGGTGACATGGCGGCCGGTGATGACCAGGGAGGTCCGGTCGTAGAGGGGGTGGGCGAACCGCTTACCCTCCAGGGCGCCGGCCGGAAACCGCTGCAGCACCGTATAGTCGGTGATGCCGAAGGTCGCCAGGCAGGATTCCACCAGCTCGGCGGCCAGGATGAGAATGCCGCGGTCGGCGGTCTGGACGGCGGCGTATTCAAAATCCGGGTGCAGGGCAATGGCCAGGTTGGCCGGCAGTGTCCAGGGGGTGGTGGTCCAGATGACGATGGCAGCCGGCTGGCCGGCGGCTTCGGGAATGACGGCCGACAAGTCGTCGCTGGCGGCAAAGGCCACGTAGATGGAGGGCGTGCTTTCGTCGTGGTATTCGATCTCCGCCTCGGCCAGGGCGGTTTCACAGGTGCAGCACCAGTAGATGGGCTTCTTGTGCCGGACCAGGTTGTTGTTGAGGGCGAAATCGCAGCATTCTTTGGCGATGACCGCCTCGTATTCATAGTTCATGGTCAGGTAGGGATCGTCCCATTCCCCCATGATGCCCAGACGCTTGAACTCCTCGCGCTGGATGTCGATGTATTTTTCGGCGTATTTACGGCAGATACCGCGTTTTTCTGTCTGGGAGACGGTCTTTTTTTTGGGACCCAGCTCCTTGTCCACGTTGTGCTCGATGGGCAGGCCGTGACAGTCCCAGCCGGGCACGTAGTGCACGTTGAAGCCGGCCATGCGCTTGCTGCGGACGATGATATCCTTGAGGATCTTGTTCAAGGCCGTGCCGATGTGAATGCGGCCGTTGGCATAGGGAGGGCCGTCATGCAGGACGAACTTGGGCCGGTCGGCGGTGGCAGCCTTGATGGTTTCGTATAACCGGTCTTCTTCCCATTTTTTCAGCTGTTCCGGTTCGCGCTGCACCAGCGAGGCCTTCATGGGAAAGCGGGTGGCCGGCAGGTTCAGCGTCTTCTTGTAATCCATGGATCTGCTTCCTCAAAAAAAATTATATAAAAACGAATAGTTGAAAATCAGGAGCGCTTCCTTTCCGCTCGTACCTGAACTGGGTTTATGTAAAGCAGAACCGCCGCAACTGTCAAGGGATATATGGAAAACCAGCCGGTTTGTGCCCGGTGCGGCAGCAAATCGTTTAAAATATTGGCGGTTCTGCGGTTCTCCGGCAAGGAATCTTTTTGCGCGCCGTAAGCCTTTCAGGACCGATCATAACCGGCTGCTAAATTTTTCGAACTCGGGCTGGCGCCCTCAAACAGCGAGAAATTTTTAACGCAGCCGCCATGCCCACCTAAAGGTTGGTGGCGTGGGAGAGTATGGCCTTGTTAATATTGACCCGGATCGACGGGGCGTACAGATCGTGGTGCCGGTCGGTAAAAGGCAGAAAGCTCAGGGTGATCTTCTTCGGTTTGAGGGTGATGCCGGGCAGCTCCGGAATCCAGGTTCTGGCCGGCCGCAGCACCGCGGCCAGGATGATTTTCATGCTCTCCATGGCTTCGCCCGGCGGCAGGGTGACCGGGTAGAGGGGGCGCTGGTCAATGGTTTCGGACAGGGCCACCGCCGGCTGGGTCAGGGAGAGCTGCCTGCCCAGGCGGAGAAAGATCTTGGGCCGGATCTTGAAGGCAGGGGTCCAGAAGGAAAAGGGCTGCTCCTCCCAGCCGGGCTGGACCGTCCGGGGCAGGTTGGCCAGGCGGACCAGGTCGGCGTAGGAGGCCAGGTCGACGCCGCTGATGTCGGCCTCGATCCGCCAGAAGGGGAGCAGCACGCTGTCGCCGCTGTCCGGACCGGTGACGCAGCCGTAGCGGATCCGGGCCAGCCGGCCCTTGTGCGGCCGCCACAGGGAGTTGCAGTTGCGGCAGACCAGGGCCAGGGATTCGGCGTCGCCGTCCAGGTCCCAGCCGCAGTGGGGACAGAGGCCGGAGATGAAATCGGTTTTTCGCTCCGGCCGGCAGGTGGCCAGGGTTTCCAGGTCAAGATCATCCCTTCGAAAGGTTCGCACGGGTTCATCCAGGACGGCGTCGTACAGGGTGCGCCCGCTGATATAGACGGGAGTGTAAATGAGGCTGACCATCTCCCCGATATATTCCCGGAAGACGATGTTCTCTTTGCCCCGGCCGTTCACGAACCGCCGGTCAAAGTCGGCCATGGTGTCTTTCAGGTTCCCCGGGGCCAGAAACCGGCCCCGGGTGTCGGCCGAGACCAGGGACAATGGCAGGGCCTGGGTCCGGAAGCCCAGGGAGCGGGGCAGGCCGTCACCGGTAGCGGCCAGGGCCAGCCGGCTCAGGTCCATGAAACGGTGGCCGATACCGTTTTCCGTGGCGCAGGTGAACAAGGTCCCCTTGAAGCGCCAGTAGGGGATATAAAGAAGGTCGTCTTTTTCCGCGGACCGCTCCGACGGCGACAGGAGATACCGGAAGTAGCCTTTCTGGTCGATGCACGAGCGCACCCGGCAGTAGGGACAGACGAAAAAGCGGTCCTCTTCGCCCAGGGTGACCGGCGCCCCGCATTGGGGACATTGATGGGTAACCTGGAAATGCATGAAATAGCCGGCTCAGGGGGTAAGTTTTTCTCCGCAGTTGTTGCAGAAAACGGCGTCACTCAGGTTTTCCGCCCCGCACTGGCTGCAGAAGGCCGCCGGCTGGCGTTCCTGGGTGGGATGGCCGCAACGGGGACAGAAGTTGGCCCCGGGGGTAATGTTCTTGCCGCAGTTGCCGCATTTCTGGAAGACCACCTGCTGGTGACCGCACTGGGGGCAGAACCTGGCGTCCGCCGGAATGGCCTGGCCGCACTCTTCGCAGTTGGTCATGGCCGGGGCCGCGGGCGCGGTGCCGCCGCCGGACGGGGCCTGGCCCTGCTGGCCGGAAAAGTACTGGGAGAACATGGCCGGCAGCATGATGCCCAGGCCCATGCCCATGCCGTCGCCGGCGCCGCCGCCTTCCCCGTCTCCGCCGGACGCGGCTTTTTCCATGGCCATGGCCGCCTTCATCTGCATGAGCTTGTTCATGTCGTCAAACACGCCCATGCGGCTGCGGTCGTCAATGGCCTTCTGCACCTCGGGCGGCGGAGTGATGGAATTGATGTACAATTCCGATAACGCCAGTCCGAAACGGCTGAAATCCGCTTTTAAGGCCAGGGCCAGACCTTCAGAGAGCTCGTCATACCGGGCCGGCAGATCCAGGATGGTGTTGATATTTTCGCCGATATGATCGTTGAACCGGGAGACGATCACCTGGTTGAGGTAATTCTCTATGGCCGCGGTGGTGTAGATGCCCTGGGTGCCCACCAGGCTGTTGATGAACAGTACCGGCTGGACAATGCGCAGGTTGAAGACCCCGAAGGCCCGCAGCCGGACCAGGCCCAGCTCGGAGTCCTTGAAGGCGACCGGATCGCGGGTGCCCCATTTCAGGTTGGTGAAGGTCTTCAGGTTGGTGAAATAGACCTCCGCCCGCAGGGGACTGGTCATGCCCCAGGGAATGCTGGCGATCTTGGTCAGCAGTGGGATATTGGCCGTTTTCAGGGTGTGCCGGCCCGGCCCGAAGGCGCCCACGGCGCGGCCCTGGTAGAAGAAAACGGCGGCCTGGCTTTCCCGGACGGTCAGCTGGGCGCCGTATTTGATTTCACCGGAACCTTCTTCCGGCAGGCGGTTGACGAGCTGCTGGCCGGTATCGTCAAACCATTCCAGAATCTCCAGGAACACCACGTTGTTGCTTCCCATGGTTGTCTCCCCTGTTGTAGGATTATTGTTGGAATCAATCGACTATGGGCATGCTGCTGCAAACTATTATTATACCCCGGCGGCATATCTTTTACAATCATTGATGGCCCCGGCCGCAGGCAATCGATCAATGGCAAATCGGCTTTACAATATAATTAATTCATGCTATTTATAAAAAGATACGATTATGACCTGAAAAGGACCACTGCAATAAGGATCGGCGGCGAAGAAAGAACCTGTTTATGGAAATATTTATCGAATTGTTCCGCTCACACTCTTCTCTGGCGAGCAGTCTCATTCAATATGTCGTCTATACGGCCAGTGCCCTGTTGTTCATCAACGGTTTGTGGGCCGGTTTCAAGGCCTGGCGCTGGCTGCGAAAACCCCGGCCGGAACGGCTGGAACAGATGTATCAGAGTCAACTTTCCGCGGATGATCCCCTGATTCTGATTATCATGAAGGCCTATGGTTCGGCCGTCCGGAATACGGAACACCCCCTGTCGCATCCTTCCTTTATTGCCGATGCCACCCGCCAGATGGCGGAAAACATGTTTGAAAGCCGCTACATGGAATCGTTGACCATGTCGTCCAACCTCCTGCCGCCGCTGGGATTTATCGGCACGGTTTTCGGCATGATTCTGATTTTTCTGGCCAAGGTGAATCCGGGCAGCGAACTGAATACCATCGGCCTGGGCACGGCCCTGTTCACCACTCTGCTGGCCTTGTTTTTATTCGTTATCCTGGAAATTATTAAAATGTGGCTGGTCCGGTTGACCAAGCATCGCATCGAGATGGGATTAATTCTGGCCATGGAAAAACAATCATGAGAATCAAGCGGAACCAGAACCAGATCTGGCTTTTTTCTTTTGCAGACCTGGCCTTTCTGCTGCTGATCGCTTTTACCCAGGCCTCCACCATCGGTAAGAAACCGATTAATGTCGGGGAGATGGCCCTGCCCAAGGTGGTTGACGGCCCCAACATCGAACGCCTCCAGGGACCGGTCAAGTTGTACCAGATCCGGGTCCATAAGCCCCGGCCGGATACGGCCGGACCGTTCCAGCTGGTGGCCGTAAGTGAGGCCGACGATGAAAGCGCCGGTGCCCTGATGTCGGCCAAGGGGCTGGAAAATACCCTGGTGGCGCTGCATCGCTCCGGCCAGGTCCGGCCGGTGCTGGTTCCGGATGAATCTTCCTGGAGTCGGGACATGCTCCTGGCCATGTCCCTGGTGGAAAAGATCTGGTCCACCAGCCGGACGGTTACCGTGGAGACAGTTCAGGCAATACCGGAGGAGACGCCGTGAACGATGTGATGCGGTCAAATTACGGATACGGCGTCGCCAGCATTCCCATGCCCCTGCCGGCCCTGTCCGGGCGGGGGCTGGACCGGCGTTTCTGGCTGCAGCACCCTACGTTTTACGGCCTGCTGGGCGCCCTGGTGATTATCTGGCTGATTCGATCCTGTGTCATGCCGGTCACCCGTCCGTCCCGGACCGTTCTGTGGCTGCACCGGGTTCCGGAGCCGGTGGACATTGAGCCGCCCCGGATAGCTCCCCGGGCGCGGGTTGCCGAAAAGAAGACGCCGGCACCGGCACCCGAGCCGCCGAAATTGGTCTCCCGGCAGCAGCCGCCGCCCAAACGGGTGGTGCTGAATGCTCCGCGTCAGCTGCCCGCGGCGGAAAAACCTGTTCTGCCAAATCTTAAAGCCAACCGACCGGCCATCGACCGCAACCTGCTGACCCGGCCGGAAAACGTTACCGTGGCGCCGGCCGCGGCGCCGGATGCGTTGACCAGCCGCCAGCAGGAGACAGACCGTCGTTTGCTCCGCCAGCCGGATAATGCCCCGGTGGTTGCACCGGCCCCGGCGCCGACCCGGGCAGCCGCCGCCGCTGACCGGCAGACCTCCCGGCCGGCTGCGGCCCGGCCGGATGACCATGATTTTACTCCCCTGCCGCGTTCGACGGATCTGGAAAAACCGGACCGGGCGGCCAGGGCCCAGCCCCCCCGTCAGGAATCGGCCATGCTCGCCTCCGGTTCGCCCACGGCGGGGCCGGCGCCGGCCCCGCCGGTCCATCGTCCGGCCGCCGCTGCCGGTTCCGGTGTACCGGCGGCCGACGACAATGCCGTGGTTCGACCGGGCTCTTCGTATTCACCGGCTTTGTCGGCTGCTTCCCAGCCGCGCCGGTTTGCCGGCAGCAGGGACGATGCCGCCGCCGGGGTAACCATCGCCGGTATCGTGGAAGGGGAATCGTCGCGGGTGTTGAATTTAAAACGGTTGATCTTGAACAAGGCCCGGGAGATGCGTCCGGGGGCCTATTGCTGCCGTATCCGGGATGTTGAGTGCCGCCTGGAGGTGGCCCCGGACCGGACCGTTGCCATTTCTTTTTCAAGGGATCCCATTGCTTTTGAAATTGTCTCCCGTCTGGAAAGACGGTTGCCGGAAGGGGTTCAGCCATGCGAGGAGTAACCCGAATGTTGGTTGGTGCGGCCGTGGTCATCATGGCCGCGGGCCTGCTGCCGCTTTCCCCGGTGCGGGCCGATCTGCAGGAAATCCAACTGGAACAGGCCAATGCGCGGGTCGCCCGCCAGGCGGTCAATGGGACCGGCCGGGAAATCCCGGGCTGGGTGGCCAAAGTCGGGCAGCTGTACATGCAGCAGGACAAGGCCGCCGCCGTGGAAGATCTGCTTAATATGCTGGAAAAACATCTCGGTATCCGGCCGGACGGCAGCCTGGATATCATCCAGGCCTGGGAGAGCAAAAGCGACCTGGCCGTTGATTTTGACGAGGCCGAAGAGGACCGGGCCGCGGCCGACGATACCTGGCGGTATTATTTGAAGGATCGCTTGTCGCTGACCGGTTTTAATTCCCTTTATCTCGAACTCTGCATCAAGAACAAGGGGCTCTACCAGGACCGTTTTCTGCGCTATTTTGAAAACGGCTTTTATCCCCACCGCAGCCTGTTTTCAAAAAATTCCTATTACTATAAATCGCTCTATTATTATCTCTACCTGGTCACGCCCGAACTGAGCCGCAAGTTCAACGAAGCCACGGTTTTTTTGAATCGGCATCCCAACCAGGTGCCCCGGTTTATTCTGGGAGAAGACATGCGGCGTTTGCAGCTGGCAGTCTGGACTTCGTCCGAACTGGATCTGCTGGTTTCCCAGAAACTGGATATCGCCGACGCCTTGTATGAAAAAGTTTTTTCCGCACCGGAGCTGGAGTGGCTGACCAACACCATTGATTATTTTTTGAGCACGGAAACGCACAGCGCCCTGCTGAGCTATCCCTGGCTGCGCCGCCACATTCCCCTGTCCGTCAGCGCCGGCATGATCTCGCACGATATTTCCAAGACCTGGGAGGAGCAGGCGGTCATCGACCGTTCCCGGCTGCCGCTGATCTTTTTCGGGGAGAAGGGCAGCACCCGGATCAGCATCGAACGGGTTTTCGGGGATACGCTGGAAAAACTCCGGCTGGACAACCGCAAGTCGGATATCATGGTGCTGACGGCCCTGGAAGCCTGGCTGACCAAGCAGGTAGAGCGGGGCATCCGCATGGACGACCGCAAGAAATACAACCGCATCCTGGCCGAGCTGAAGGTTTGCCCCACGGGCTGGGTTTTTGCCAATCTTTATGATTGCCGGGTTTTCCTGGCCGAGTTAAAAGAATATGCCGATAACTGGCAGCAGCAAAGTGATCCCGAAGCCGTTTTCCAGGCAGGGGTGATGGATGCCTATTTCGGGGCCAAGGAGAAGATCGACCGGATTTTCAGTGATCTTGAAAAAATTTACGGCCAGGAGCAGAAGGGCGGCCGCATCAATTATATTTTTCACAAGTACCGGGGTGAAATCAATTATTACTTTAAATTCATTCAATTTGAGACATACGGGGCCGATGGCGGCGTGTTACCGGCAGCCGGCCCGGAAGCCAATTACTTAAGCG
>CAYTQK010000027.1:12913-18113 GCA_964439745.1 uncultured Desulfobacterales bacterium | reverse complement strand
AAAAGAGGACAAAGAGGGAAGTGGGAATGGTGCCGGACAGGCTGTTGGTGCCGATACCGTTTAAAAACAGGAAATCCAGGCCGCCGATAAGGCCCGCCTTGTCCGGGCCAAAGGCCAGGGAATAGCCCCAGCTGACCCAGACCAGGCTGGCCAGGCAGTAGGCGGCAAAGGTCATGGCATAGGTGTTGAGCAGGTTCTTGTGCCGGGACATGCCCCCGTAAAACAGGGCCAGGCCGGCCGGGGTCATCATCATGACCAGGGCCGTGGCCATGATGATCCAGGCGGTATCGCCGGTGTCCAGGCCGGCCCCGCCGGCAAAGGCCGCGGACAGGGGCATGACCGTCATCATGATCAAAAGCATGATCACTTTTTTCTTCATTCTCATGGGGTACCTCCTTCTGCATTCATTGGTTTGTCCGCCGCTGTTTCGCAGCGGTAGGTTCGGGCCAGTCGGGTTTCAATGGTCGACTGCAGGGCCGCGATGGCGGCCGGATCATCCACCTTCTGCTCCTCGCTGTCCCGGACATAGAAAACGTCCACCACCTGGTCCACCTTGGTACCGATCTTGGCCACCCGGATGTCCAGGTCCTGCCGGTAGAGGGCGTCGGTGATATGAAAGAGCAGGCCGGGGTGATCGGCCGTAAATACTTCGATAATGGTGAAAAATCCGGAAGATTCATTGTCGATGACCACCCGCGACGGCCGCTCGGCAAAGCAGGCCGCCTGTTTCCTGCGATGGGGGGTCTTGGCCAGGGCCGCCCCCGGATCCAGGTCACCGCGGATGGCCGCGGCCAGGTCGGCGCCGGCCTTTTCCCAGCGCTCCTCTTCATAGACCAGGTCGGCCGGGGGCCGGACCGTGAAGATGTCCAGGGCAATGCCGTTCTTCCAGGTATAAATTTCCGCTTCCAGCACATCCAGGCCGTGCCGGGTGAAAACCCCGGCGATCCGGGAAAACAGGCCGGGCCGGTCCGGCGCGCAGATGGTCACCTTGCGGGTGTGCTGATTACGGCCCCGGGTGACCTGCCAGGCAAGGGGGCCCCGGTTCAGCTGCCGGTAAAGCGCCAGGTGCTCGCAGATGTCGCTGTCCGGCACGTAGAGCAGGTAGCGCGGCGAGAGATTGTCCAGGTGTGCCGCCAGGGCGGACGCTTCCTCCGGCGTTTTTGCCGAAGCCAGCACGGCCGCCCTCTTTTTGTTGACCGCCGTGACCGCCCGGGCCGAGGCCAGCTCTCCTTTTTCCAGAATGTGCAGAACCTTGAAAAAAAGGTCCCGCAATAGTTCGGCCGTCCAGTCGTTCCAGGCTTTGGGACCGGTGGCCATGGAATCGGCCACAGTCAGCAGGTAGAGCATCTTCAGCCGCGATACCGAGCGGACGGTCCGGGCGCAGGCAATGGCGGTCTCCTCGTCGTTGGTGTCGCGGCGGGTGGCCACCTTGATGAGAAAAAGATGGTTTTCGATCAGAAACGTAACCGTGTCGACGCGGGCGGCGGTACAGCCCAGGCTTTTCAGGTATTGGCCGGCGATGCGGGCCCCCCGCCCGGAGTGTCCCCGGCCGGCCTGGCCCTTGCCGATATCGTGAAGCAGGGCCGCCCAGAGGAGGTCGGTTTTGTACCGGCCGATGTCCCGGTACAGGTCGGCCAGCAGACCGGCCGCGGTTCCCTCCCCGGCAAAGGATTTCATGATGCGGACGCACCGCAGGGAGTGCCGGTCAATGGGATACAGATGATAGCCGTCAAACTGGATGCGGTTGACGATGGATTTGAACGGCGGCACGAACTGTTCCAAAAAGCCCGTCTGCAACATTTCGGTAAGAACATTGTAGGGTACCGCCGGGGTCCGCAGGATCTGTTCAAAAATCTTGCGGTGATCCGGGTGGCGGCGATAGGGCTTGTCTACCAGGTAGGCGAATTCACCGACGATACGGCGGGCCTCCCAGCTCAGGGGCAGCTTCAGGCGGGCGCTGGCGGCGAAAACTTTCAGCAGCAGTTCGGGATTGCCGGGGATCTCCTCCGGGGCGGCAAAACCGATCAGACGGTTTTCCGCGGTCAGGCCGGCGATGTTCGTTGCCGGAGATTTTTTTCGGCGGCCCCGGCCGGCGGACCGCGGGGCGGCCGTTTCGGACAAAAACACCAGGTTGATCTGCTTGATAAAGGCCATTTCCGCGTGCAGCCGGCCCAAGAAACGTTCCACTGCCAGTTGGCCGCGGGTGTCTTTGAAATGAAGGGCCGCGGCCACGGAGCGCTGATGCTCCAGGTAGAGCTGGTCAAACTTGCGGCCGGCCAGGTAATGAAGATGGTTGCGGACTTTCCAGATAAATTTCAACGAAGCGCGCAGTTTTTGGTATTCCTCGTGGGAGAGGTAACCACTGTATTCCAGGTCCCGGGGGCTGGTGAGCCGCGACTGGATGCGGGCGATCCACAGCAGGGTGTGATAGTCCCGCAGGCCGCCCTGGCCGTCCTTGAGGTTGGGCTCCAGCAGGTAGCTGGAGTCGCCGAAACGTTCGTGCCGCCTATGATTACGGTTGACCAGGCCGGCGACGGTCCTGCCGGCGCGGCTGCCGGTCAGGTGCTGGTGCAGCTGTTCCCGGAGGCGGGCATAGAGGGTGGACATGCCGCACAGAAAGCGGGCATCCAGTAAGGCGGTCATGACGTCCAGGTCACTTGCCGCCATTTTCAGGCATTCTTTGATCGAGCGGGTGGCGTGGCCCACCTCGAAACCCAGGTCCCAAAGGGGGTAAAGCATCTCCTGGATGACCCCTTCGGCCCGGCGGGGGACGACCTTTTCAAACAGAACCAGGATGTCGATGTCCGAATGCAGGCACTGCTCCTGGCGGCCATATCCGCCCAGGGCAATCATGGCATAGGGGTTCTGGTGAAAGCCCATGCGCGGGCCGATCCGGCTTTTTTCAAAGCTGTCGATAAAATACTGATCCAGCAGCCTCGTGTGCCGGTTCATGAACGAAGGCACGGAGGCGTCTTCAAAAAAAGCGGCAACCAGATTGCGGCGCTCTTCCTGCAGGCGGCGGGCCGCCCCGGGCGCGTTGCTGCCGGTAGTGGGGGGAATGGCAATAGTCATTGTTGTCACCTGTCTGCAGGGGGACAGAGCAACACCCGTGCCAATAATAAATAATAAATTAATTTTAAATGGTTATATTCCTGCAAGGGGCGGACGGCCGGTCACTTGCCCGGCAGATAAGAACATTTTTGTAATGAAACGAATGAAAAAATACATATATGTAAAAATGAGTGAAATGCTCATGATCTGGCCGGGGTCAACACGGCGGGCTCGACCCTGGCAAGGGCCTGGCGGCTGGGGCTGTTTTCCCCTGTCCGTCCGGCGTCCGGCCTGCACCGGTTCAGCAGGAAAAATTCCAGTTGCCTTTTCCGGAAAAGACGACTACCATCAGAACTACAAAAATGAATAAAATTCATACAAAATTGTATTTTTTTATTTTCGGAGTGTTTCCCTATGAAAGAAATCGAAAAAATTACCCTGTTTTACGAAATCAGCAAGGCCTTAAACGAGCACCTGGACCTGGAAAAGCCGTTGTACAACGTCATGGGCATCCTCTCCGAGCAGATGGGCATGGTCCGCGGCAATATTGCCATCCTTAATTTTCTGCGGGACGAGATCAACATGCAGATCGCCCACGGGATTTCCAAGAACGCCATGAAAAAAGGCAAATACAAGCTGGGGGAAGGCATCATCGGCGAGGTCATCCGCACCGGCAAATCGGTGGAGGTGCCGCGTATCAGCGAGGAACCGCGTTTTCTCAATCGCACCGCGACCCGCGGCAAGAAAGGGGGGCAGGAGTTCTCCTTTCTCTGCGTGCCCATCAAGAAGGGGCGCCAGGTGATCGGCGCCCTGAGCGTGGACAAACCCTATGATCCCGGGTACTCCCTGGCCGAAGGCAAAAAGCTGCTGGCGGTGGTGGCCACCATGATCGCCCAGCACGTCATCAACCTGGAGAATATCCGCATGGAAAAGGAGAAGCTGGAGGAGGAAAACAAGCGTCTCCAGGACGAACTGGAGCGCAAATACGGCTTTTCCAGCATCATCGGCAACAGCAACAAGATGCGGGAAGTGTTCCAGATGGTCTCCCGGGTGTGCGCCAGCAACGCCACCGTCATTCTGCGCGGGGAAAGCGGTACGGGCAAGGAGCTGGTGGCCAACGCCATCCACTACAACAGCCCCCGGGCCGACCGGCCCTTTGTCAAGGTCAACTGCGCCGCCATTCCCGAAAACCTCATCGAAAGCGAACTGTTCGGTCATGAAAAAGGGGCCTTTACCGGGGCGGTACGGCAGGCCCGGGGCAGGTTCGAGGTGGCCCATAAGGGTACCCTGTTTCTGGACGAGATCGGCTCCATGAACCTGGACGCCCAGGCCAAGCTGCTGCGCGTGCTTCAGGAAAAGGAGTTCGAGCGGGTCGGCGGGCACCGGCCCATCAAGACGGACGTGCGGGTGGTGGCGGCCACCAACAAGAACCTGGAGGCGGCCGTGGAAGAGGGGCTCTTTCGGGGTGATCTTTATTACCGCCTGTGCGTCTTCCCCGTTTACCTGCCGCCCCTGCGTGAACGCAAGACCGATATCTCCCTGCTGGCCGAGTACTTCCTGGAAAAGTACGCCCGCGAAAACAACCGCAGCATCAAGCGCCTGTCCACCCCGGCCATTGATATGCTCATGAACTACCACTGGCCGGGCAATGTCCGTGAACTGGAAAACTGCATTGAGCGGGCGGTGCTGATGTGCGACGGCGGAGTGCTGCACAGCTACCACCTGCCGCCCACCCTCCAGACCGGCGAGCAGTCCGATACCCTGCCCAGCCGGACCCTGGAGGAGGCGGTGGCCGCGGTGGAGCAGGAAAGCCTTATCGACGCCCTCAAGAACACCCGCGGCAACGTCACCCAGGCGGCCGAAATGCTGGGCACGACGGTACGCAAATTTTCCTACAAGGCCAAGAAATACGGCATTGACTACAAGAATTACCGGTGAACGCCGGCACAACTACCCGTCATTCCGATCCCGCCTTCGGCGGGACAGGGCGAGGGAGTGCGGGAATCTTGAACAGTGGTACGAAAACGAATGCAGGCGAAGTATTCCACAGCTGCCCCGGACCGGATCCGGGACTTTCCGCGGCAGCGGTTCGCGCGTTTCAGAAATCAGGGCTTCAAATTTTTTGTCATTTGCAGTATGACAGGAATTT